>JAJPKC010000263.1 GCA_021323955.1 Oscillatoriales cyanobacterium Centralia_MAG_596
CATGGACATTCGCAGCTTGTGCGGTTGCGTCTGCCAGTTGCGGTAACCGTCGGGATCTTTAGTGGCAACGTCGCTAAACAACATGCCTTCCCACTCAATCAGGTTGATCTCTTTAAGATTGTCTGAGGTTTGCAGCGGCACAACAGGCGGCGTTTTGAGCTGCGCCAGAATGCGATCGGCCGTGTCCCTGGCCCGTCGCAGGGGGCTGCAATACACCGCATCAAAGGCCAGGTCACTCAGAGCAGCACCAACCTGATCGGCCGATTGCTGCCCCGCTTCTGTAAGCGTCGATTTATCCCCATGTCCCTGAACGCGCCGTTCAACGTTGAAGCTGCTTTCGCCATGACGGACGAGAATGATGCGGGTAGCCAGAAGTTTGTCCTCCCCAAAAATGCTGGTTGGTGGGTGTGCGGTATCAGAAGCCAGACGGTGTTGGAAGTTAACAGGGAACCGAGCAGGCAGCAAGCGGCTACCGTTTGGCCCTTGTCGCCGGGTCTGCCAGGGGCTGAGAACCGGAAGTCGGCAACCATTAAACGGAGGATTACATTTTGATCCTTAGATCCCTGACTCTTTTCCAACGCACTCCTGAAGAATTTTACCCCGTTCGGCGTACTGCCTTCGCTTTATCTGAGCGACAATCGTGGTGTGGAATCTACGATCCCCGTTTTGAGGCGATCGTCGCAGTCGTGTTTTGCTGGCAGCGAACAGCAACCGGCTGACAGCTAAATTGGAGGGTTCATGACAATTAAACGCGTCGTTCTGGCAATCTTGACGGTGTTCGCAATCTTGCTCATCGGTCAAGATCTGCTGGCAAGTTGGAGTCAGCCACAGTTTCAGAGCCGACTGGAACTGTACCAGACCAATTTGGTGCTGCAAGCAACCGAGTGGCAGGGAGACGACCCTAACCTGGTGTCGGTACGACGCAGCATTATCGGGAGTGAACCCGTAAAAGGCGCTGTCAAGCAGTATGAAGAATTGCGCCAATCAGCCCAGAAAAATCTCGATCGCACCCAAACGCTCCTGGCCTCACCAACGGGCGATCGATCGCTGAAGGCATCAGTGCCCAAGTTAGAACAGCTCATCGCCGAACTGGATCTGCGGCTCGGCCTCCTATACGTCCAGCAGGGACAGATCGATGCGGCGCAAAAAACGTGGGCCGGGGTCATTCAGCAAACGGACGATCGACCTAACCTGGAGCCATTGAGTAAAACGGCTGGCGCATTAGCAGGACTCTGGAGCGACCCACCACGCCTCCTGCCGGATGTGGCCCCCGCACTCAAAAAGAACTTAGATAGCTGGTTCCGCTACCGGGCACTCTCCCGACTCTACCAACTCCAGCAGCGGCAGGACGCGCTGACCGAACTGCAGGCTGAGCAGCAGCACGCCGCCGCGCAAGCCCTGACCAACCTGGCGATCGTGGGCGGCATTCCCACCATCAGTTGTCTGATCGGTGCCGGCATTCTCCTGTTTCTGGCAGTGCAGTGGATGATCCAGCGCAAGCAAGCCCTACTCTCACCGGGCAGTATCGCACCGTGGACGGTTCCCTGGGACGGCGAAATTGTCTGGCAGGTATTGATTTTTGGGTTTTTCCTGGTTGGTCAAATTCTGCTACCCATCGTGCTCAGCTTCGTTCAGCAGGTGTCAGGGTTTACCCCAGGCACACTGGGTGAACAGGCCAGAGCGTTTTACATTCTGGCAAACTACCTTCTACTGGCCGCGGGGGGGTTAGTCGTGCTGTATTTTTCGATCAAAGCCTTCCTTCCGCTACCAGAGGGCTGGTTTCAGTTCAAAATCCGGAGCAAATGGCCGATCTGGGGGATTGGAGGCTATTTCGCCGCGCTCCCCCTGGTCATTCTGGTCTCGCTCATTAACCAGAGAATCTGGCAGGGACAGGGGGGAAGTAACCCGATTCTGCCGATCGCGCTCGAAGGCAAAGACAACGTGGCATTGGCCATCTTCTTCATCACAGCGGCGATCGCGGCCCCTGTCTTTGAGGAGATTCTATTTCGCGGCTTCCTGTTGCCTTCCCTCAGCCGCTATATGCCCGTGTGGGGCGCAATATTGCTCAGCAGCTTCATTTTTGCTCTCGCTCACCTCAGTCTTTCGGAGGTGTTGCCGCTCACCGTCCTGGGAATGGTGCTGGGGTTTGTCTATGCACGATCGCGCAATCTTCTCTCCTCAATGCTGCTACACAGCCTGTGGAACAGCGGCACGTTGCTCAGCCTGTTTGTCCTGGGAAGCAGCGCTCAATAGCACCTTAATTTTTGCAAAGCATAATGCAAAGAATTAACTGCAAGCTATTTGCATTTCCGATAGATGAATCTCCAAGTTGGGAAAGCTAAGTAAGCAAAATCTAATGTGTCCCAGGAGACGCTATGAAGAGTAAGTCCACAGCGGGAATCTTGGCTTTGTTTTTTGGTGGTCTTGGAATCCACAAGTTTTATCTTGGAGAAGGTGGAAAAGGTATTTTGTACCTGCTCTTTTTCTGGACTTACATTCCAGCCATCATTGGTATAGTCGAGGCTGTAGTCTTTTTTACAATGTCAGATGCAGACTTCAATGCCAAATACAATCATGGTACAGGCATTTATGTCACTAGTGCAGTATCTGCCAAAGATACAACTAGCGCCCTGCTCGACTTGAAGCAACTGTATGAATCGGGTGTCATTACGGCTGAGGAGTTTGAGGAAAAGCGTAAGAATTTATTAGGGACTTTGTAAGTTTATGGCAAACCTTTCTCGATGGTTTGAGCAAACTCCCGTATGGGTTTGGTTGTCTCTTTTTCCGGGATTTGGTGGATTGGCAATTAGCTACGCTGGTTACAAATCAAATACTCAAGCTTGGATTGCAATAGGGTTAGGGTGTACCGCATTGGCACTTGTAACCTCTTCAAGTGGACTCGCTGTTTGGATATGGCTAACTCAATTTGCAATAGCTTTCTACTTAAAGCGACAATTCTTGGTCAAAACTTATCCTAAACATTTAGCCATCCCCAATGATGGCGATTTGATTAAGCAAATTTCTGAGACCAGAAAGAGAGTCGACATAAACGATTGCTCAAAGAATGACTTGGTCAATGGTTTAGGCATACCGATCGTGTACGCCAACGATATTGAAGCGCTACGTAACGAGGGCTTCATCTTTACTCACTTGGAAGAGCTTTCAGAGATTATCGGTATTCCTGAAAGCAAAGTAACTATGATCGCGCCTCTGATAACATTTAGCTACGATCACAAGAAGGAATTAAATGTATCTTGGAAGCGTTTGAATACTTTCTCTTTAAAGGAGTTTATTGATTTTGGTCTACTACCAGAAGTTGCCCAGAAAATCGTCAGAGAAAGAGAACGAGGCGGTGATTACAAATCACTAGTAGATGTCAAACGTCGAACAGGAATCCTCTTCGCTTCTTACCAAAGCTTGATGTAACGCTACCAATTCTTCAATAATCATGGCTATTATTAAACCTAGAAAATTAGCTTTCACTATACCTTTGATAATGTTTGGCGCAGGATACTTTAGTTTATTCTCATCACTAGAGTTAAATCCAGTTCTTAAAGACATTCTGGTGCTGGTGCCAATCCAATTCGGCGTTTTGGCTTACCTGTTTTTTTCAAAGTTTAGTAAAGCATCAGACAGTTGATGTGCAAATAAGTTGTAGAGAATGACACTTTACTCCGGTTGTCTCAGCAGAGTGACTTATTCTAGCAAAGCTAATCCAGCGTGGAAGTTTTAAGTTTATTTAAGGGTTGTATAGAAGCATACAGTAAAGCTTAAGAGAGAGCAAAAGTTTTGGATTTCTTAGCGGAGCGCTTCTATCTTAGGGGTGAAATGCGAACTTAGGTCTACGCCTTAACGTCAAACACATATAGGACAATCGAAAAATGGCTCAATCTAGCAGAAGTAAAAGTTTTTTTGAATTACTTTTCGATTTTTCATTCTCGGAATTCATCGCGCTCAAAATTGTCGGTGTGCTTTATGGCATTGGGTTATTTTTAGCTGGTATCGCCGGTATTGCAGTGCTTTTTGGTAGCTTTGCTCAGGGAGGCATTTCAATCTTGATCGGTTTGATTGCTGCTCCACTGGTCTTTCTCTTATACGTTCTGCTTATCCGCGTTGCGTTAGAGAGTATGATCGCTGCCTTTCGCACAGCTAGCAATACGGCTCGAATCGCGGAGAATACAAGAAGAGATGTTTAACCTGTAACTGTCGATGGCAGAGACGCCTACGCGTTGCTTATCTTAAAGAAAGTTGATGAATTTTGACCGATCGCCTTCTACTTCATCTACCCTCAAGAGAGGACTCTATATAGATGCTCGTAGAAGGTTTTTCCATTGGTTTTAGACACGACGCAACGCACTCCAACAGCCGGCGATCGACCAGCGGATCTGCCTGCTGTGTCCCCATCGCGGGAAATTGCCACGCTGGATGTCACAGGGATGAAGTGTGCTGGCTGTGTGCGCGCCGTCGAGCAGGCCTTGAAACAGTGTCAGGGCGTTATGGCGGCGACTGTAAACCTGGCAACGGAAGTCGCAACCGTAGAGTACGAGCCGGGTACACTCAAGCCATCCACGCTGGCCACTGCCCTGACCGAAACCGGGTTTCCGTCGCAGCTCCGACTATCGACCAGTGACCTTGATGCCGATGATCCGCTGGCGATCGAGCGACTTAACTTTCAGGCCCAGAGACGCCAGGAATCCCAGCGGCAGCTCTGGCGATTAGCCGTTGCGGTTCTCCTTTTGCTCCTGTCTGGAATTGGGCATCTGGAGCAATTAAGCGGGTTGAAGATCCCTGGGCTCCTTGGCAGCGGGTTGTCTAATATCTGGTTTCACTGCGGGCTGGCGACCGTCGCGCTGTTGGGGCCAGGGCGATCGATGCTGGTTGATGGTTGGCGCGGGCTACAGCGCCACGCTCCCAACATGAACACCCTCGTGAGCCTGGGCACCCTGACTGCCTATACCACCAGCCTGATCGCACTCCTCTGGCCACATCTGGGTTGGGAATGTTTCTTCGATGAGCCTGTCATGCTTGTTGGGTTTATTCTCCTGGGTCGAACGCTGGAGCAACAAGCACGCAATCGGGCGGCAAGTGCATTTCATGCGCTGTTGGCCCTCCAGCCGAGCGTGGCGCGATTAATGAAGGACAAGAGTGCCCAACTGGCGATCGGAACGTCGGACGCAAGTGCGGTTGCCCCTGTCGGCACAGCCACGAGTCATGACGGTAGCAACGGTCAAATGGCAGCGGGCGCTCCCCCCTTAGCCGACACTCAACACGCCATCTTCTTCACGACCGATTTCATTGAAATCCCCGCCGATCGCGTCCGTTTAGGCGAATGGCTACAGGTCTTGCCGGGAGACACCATCCCTGTCGATGGCGCAATTATGCTGGGGCAAACGACAGTTGATGAGTCGATGCTGACGGGCGAACCGATCCCCGTTCTCAAGCAGCCCGGTGATCTGGTCGCAGCGGGCACGATTAATCAGTCAGGCACGATCGCGCTCCGCGCCACGCGCACAGGCAAGGAAACGACCCTGGCCAAAATCATTGCGCTGGTGGAAGCGGCCCAGGCGCGTAAGGCACCGATTCAGCATTTAGCTGATACGGTTGCTGGCTATTTTACCTACGGGGTCATGGCGATCGCCACACTGACCTTTTTGTTCTGGGACTTCGTTGGGAGTCATCTCTGGCCCGACGCCTTGACCAATACGGCTCACTGGGCCATTGGAGCCAGTCACGCGATGGCTCATATGTCGCATACCGCTGTGCATCCATCTCCCCTGATCGTGAGCCTTAAACTTGCGATCGCGGTGCTGGTTGTAGCCTGCCCCTGCGCCCTCGGTCTGGCGACTCCGACAGCGATTCTCGTTGGCTCCGGCATTGGCGCTGAGCGGGGGCTGTTAATTCGGGGTGGCGATGTGCTGGAGCGCGTACACCAGCTCGATACCATCATCTTCGACAAGACAGGCACGCTCACAACGGGTAAGCCCATCGTGACAGACTGCCTCCCGCTCGTTGATCGCCTCACGCCGCACACGCTGCTCCAACTCGCTGTCAGTGTTGAAATCGGTACGCAACACCCGTTAGCGATCGCGATCCAGCAATACGCCCAGCAACAGCAGACCCCACTCCTGCCAGCCGCGGATTTTGTGACGGCCCCTGGATTTGGTGTGGCCGCAACCGTGACGCCACCAGTGGGTTCAGATACAGCGCCGTTCCGAGTTGTAATGGGGACGCCGGACTGGTTGACGCAGCAGGGTAGCGCGGTTGATGCCAGCGCGCATGCGGCGGCAGCACCATTGCTCCATGAGGGTAAGACGGTGATCTATGTAGCGATTGATGGCATTTTGAGCGGTCTCATCGCGGCGGCTGACACGCTGCGACCAGAGGCAGCCGACACGGTTACCACCTTACAGGCCATGGGACTAACCGTTATGCTGCTGACGGGAGATAGTGCCCCCGCTGCCACTGCGATCGCCCAACCGTTAAAACTGTCCCCAGATCAAATTCTGGCTGGCATCCGACCCGATGGCAAAGCGCAGGCGATCGCGCAGCTTCAGGCACAGGGACGGAAAATTGCCATGGTGGGCGACGGCATCAATGATTCGCCTGCTCTGGCACAGGCAGATGTCGGTATCGCCCTGCATTCTGGTACAGATGTGGCGGTAGAAACAGCTGGCATTATTCTCATGCGCGATCGACTCACAGACGTTGTAGAATCGATCCGATTAAGTCGTGCAACGTTCAACAAAATTCGGCAGAATTTATTCTGGGCGTTTGCCTACAACATCTTCGGTATTCCCCTGGCAGCCGGGCTATTGCTGCCAACTTTGGGGATTTTGCTGAGCCCTGGTGCCGCAGGCGCTATGATGGCATTTAGCTCTGTTAGCGTCGTGACCAATTCCCTGTTGCTGTATCTCACTTTCGATTCATCCAAGAATCCACCCGGAAAATCAGGTGGAGCGTTGTAGCTTCGATCAGGCTTGCCTTCGCATTGTGTGTATCAAGTAAACTAGCAGCTTCTTAGGGTCCCCATGTCTTCAGAACCCCACCAAAGTCACTTGTTGATTGTTGAAGATGATAACGGGCGTCGTGGACTCATTCTCGATGGTTCCGAATACTCCATTGGCCGCGATCCAACGTGTGATATTTGCCTCGATTCCCTGTTTGTCTCCCGTCGTCATGCCACGCTGCTTCGTTTACCAAACGATGACGGCACGTTTAGCTACCGGATTATCGATGGCGATCTGCAAGGCAGACGTAGCTCTAATGGATTCTTGGTGAACGGCTATCGGCTACAACGGCATAATTTGCAGAATGAAGATGAAGTTGTCTTTGGCCCGCAGGTTCGTGCCATTTACTATCTCTGTCAGCGCGATGCCGTTGTCACCGTACCGGCTGATGAGTTTGACATCACACTGATCAGCCCTGGCATGATCAGCGATAGCGACATCGGTGGACGCAGGCGACAACCATCGAATTTCCTGAGTCCAGTTTTACGATGTGGACGACGCAAACCCGTACTGAAGTTAC
Organism: Oscillatoriales cyanobacterium Centralia_MAG_596; assembly: GCA_021323955.1. Taxonomy (GTDB): domain Bacteria; phylum Cyanobacteriota; class Cyanobacteriia; order Leptolyngbyales; family Leptolyngbyaceae; genus Stenomitos. The sequence continues at coordinate 7,528 of JAJPKC010000263.1, forward strand.
GGCGCAAGCGCTTATAAGCACTTCATGGCGAGGCTTCTGGGCATTTGGCTTGGCGGCGGATACCACTCAGATCATGGTTGGACAGTTGATGTGTGATCATCCACTTCTGTTGCTGCCCTGGAATGGGTATTGGGTCACAGTGCCATAGGATCGGCTGCTACCAGTTTTCGCCTGCGTGCCAGTCTGGGAGGGACACGTATGCCATGTCATGGATCAGGAAACAAACCGCAGGCGTGAGCGATCCAAACATTCTTGGGCATACTTGAGGTGCTAACGATTTTGCCACTCCTGGCCGAAGGTTATGATGGCAGTTAGTTCTCTAATTTCGTAACAAACCACCGCTGGCAGCAGTCCTTCGGTTAGAGTTGCTAGTGGGCAGCGTTAATCCCAGCACATCCCTGCGCTCCAGTGGTTTCGCCAGCACTTGAAATCAACCACGTCACACACTGTTCAATGCCTTCAGAACCGCATCAAAATCATCTGCTGATTATCGAAGACGATAAAGGGCGACGCGAATTCGTCCTCGATGGCCCTGTCTATTCGATCGGCAGAGACCCCAAGTGCGACATTCGTTTGGTGTCGCAGTTTGTCTCGCGACGACATGCCACATTAGTACAGTTGCTGAACGATAACGGCACCTACTACTACCGTATTGTCGATGGCAATCTGAAAGGCAAATCCAGTGCCAACGGCCTGCTGATTAACGGACGCAAATTGCAGGCACACGATTTGCAAAATGAAGACGAGATTGTGTTTGGGCCACAGGTGCGCGCTATTTACTATCTGCTGAAGCGAGATGCCATCATGACAGTGCCGCCTGATGAGTTTGACATTACGCTGATCAGCCCGAACATGGTGGGTGATCCGGAAGACTAGCGATCGCACCATTCTCCCTATCAATGCCAGCGCGGCACCGCTCTTCCAGTTAACGTTCGTTGACGTTTGTGGCTGTCGTCACAGGGGAAGCGCTCCGATCCGCGATCGCGCTGAGTTGGAAGTTTTGTGACGGCACAAACGTAATGCCGCGCCGGACTGGATGCACGGCTCCCTGTGTGGCATCGGTTAATTCATAGTGCGCCAGAACGGTGGCCAGGACGAGCTTCATTTCATAGAGTGAGAACGCCGCACCGATGCAGCTGCGCGCGCCTCCCCCAAACGGCAGAAACTCGTAGGGGGAGAATTTTTGGTGGAGAAATCGCTCTGGCTGGAACTGTTCCGGGTTGGGATAGGTTTGCGGGCGACGGTGCGCCAGGTAAATACAGGGGATCAGAATGTTACCCGGATCGAAGGTGCAATCGCCAATCGTGATGGCTTCTTTGACCTTGCGGGGCTGCGCGATCAGCGCGATGGGATAGATCCGCAGTGACTCTTTGCAGACTGCGTTGAGGTAGGGCAGTTGAGCGAGGCGATCGGGAGACGGAGACAGACCCAACGCCCCAAGTTCTTGTCGGAGTTGGTAGAGCACAGAGGGCGTTTGATAGATCCAGTAAAAGGCCCAGGTGAGCGCTGAGGCCGTTGTTTCATGCCCCAGCAGCAAGAGCGTCATTAACTGGTCGTGCAGTTCTTCATCGGTCAGCGAACGTCCGGCCTCATCTTTGGCTGCCAGCAGCAGCGTGAGCACATCTGTGCGCGTGGGGTCAAACTGAGCACGACGCTGCCGGATCTCGGCATAAATGAGTTTATCAATCCGATATTGCTGGCGGACAAATGCTCCCCAGGGGCTCCAGGCTCCCCAGTTCTGCTGCAGTATGGGGAAGAAAAACTGGCTGGAGTAGAGTGGGGAAGTCACCGCTTCTAACACGGTATGCAACAGGTGCTTGAGCTGGTAATAGCGCGGCCCGGGCACCATGCCAAAGACAACCTGCAAAATGACCTGTAGCGAGATTTCTAAAGTCGCTGGTCGAATAGAGAACGGCGTGTTCAGGTTCCAGTCGGCAATGACCTGGCGTGTAATGTCACAAATCAGCTGCCCATACGCCCGCATCCGATCGCCATGCAGTGGGGGCATCAACAGTTGCCGCTGTCGCTGGTGGCGATCGCCGTCTAGCATAATGAGAGACTGATCGCCCGTCAGGGGGCGAAACACGTGGGTTACCTTGCCCAATTCAAACTGCCCCGCTGGCGCGGTAAAGATCTGGGCAATTGCTTCGGGATCGCTAAAAAACACGATCGGCGGCGAGTTCCAGCCCAATACACGCGTGGTAAACGGGTCGCCGTAGTGTTGCTGGCAGTGCTCCAAAAACGGGATTGGTTGCGCAACCAGGCGCAGCGTTTGCAGCAGTGAGGGTAGGCGAGGGCCATCCGGTAAATTAACCAAACTCATCTCCAGTTCAATCTCAACAACAATGGGGTATCAGTTCCACTACAGCCGTCGCGGTAGCCATCAATGCCCAGGCGTGCTGTTTCTGCACGGGTTTATGGGCAGCCACAAGGATTTTGACCGGTCGATCGCGGCCTTAGCAACACAGTTTTGCTGCCTTGCCCTCGATCTCCCCGGACATGGTGACACGCTCGTTGAGGGGGATATAACGCAGTACACGATGCCGCAGACTGCCGCCGCGATCGTTGCGTGGCTCGACCAGCTTCAGATCTCACAGTGCTTCCTTGTCGGGTATTCAATGGGTGGACGATTAGCACTTTACTTAGCGCTTCACTTTCCCCAACGATTCCCGAAAGTGGTGTTGGAGTCAGCCTCCCCAGGGCTGAAAACGGAACCCGAACGCGTCGATCGAGTACGCCATGATCGTCATCTGGCCGATCAGCTCGAAGCCGATTTCCCCACATTCCTGTCCACCTGGTACAGCCAACCCCTGTTTCAGTCGCTCCAAAACCATCCTGAGTTTGAGCGGGTCAAGACACAACGGTTGCATAACCGCCCTGCCGAACTGGCCAAATCGCTGCAGTACCTCGGCACGGGACTCCAGCCGTCACTGTGGGAGAACTTGCCGCATCATACCAGACCGTTGCTGCTGCTGGTAGGCGAAGACGATCGCAAATTTCGCCGCATCAACCAGGCCATGGCCGATTGTTGCCCGATGGCCCAGATCCGCATTGTGGCTAACTGTGGCCATGCACCGCATCTTGAAAACCCAGCCGCATTTGTCGATGCCGTGCAGTCATTCTTGGTGGATCAACCCCCACCGAAGTCGTGATGGCGATCGCTGACTGTCCCCCCTCACTCACGGGAATATTAAGCATCAGGGTGCCTCAGGAAAAGAACAGACTATCCTGGTAACATGAGGCACGGCACAAACGCATGAAAAAAGTACTGTTCATCCTGGGCGAACTGGATGATGACGATATTGATT
>JAJPKC010000507.1 GCA_021323955.1 Oscillatoriales cyanobacterium Centralia_MAG_596
CTTTGTGATCGCGACTCGAACAAATACCGGACACACTCAACAATATGAGTTTGAACGAGTTCAAGTCATTCACTAGTCTCTATGGTTTTATCGACATTGCCTTTCAGTATGATGATCAAAATCAAATGGTACTTAGGGATTGCAGTCTGCCTGATTGTGCTTGCAATTAGTGTGTTGTCCGCCGATTCCCGATCAAGTCATCAGGCGCAGCCAGGATTTCAGGTTTCAACGTTGGGAGCCTTAAATGTTGGCGTGTACCAAGGAGTTGCAACACTGGCTAAACTCAAGCAGCATGGAGACTTTGGACTCGGCACGCTTGAGGGATTAGATGGTGAGATGATCATGCTCAACAGCAAGGCTTATCAAGTCAGAGTGAATGGATCTGCCTATCCTGTTGCAGATAAAGCAAAAACTCCCTTCTCTATCGTTACTTTTTTCCATACAGCGCGATCGCTTCAGCTAAAGGGACAACTGACTTATCAAGATTTACAGCAGCAACTTGACAAACAGTTGCCAACACCAAATCTGCCCTATGCGGTTCGCTTGCAAGGAACCTTTCCGGCGCTCAAAGTGAGGAGCGTTCCTAAACAGACCCTACCTTATCCGCCACTGAAGGACGTGGTGAGTCGTCAGCAGCGCGTGTTTGCATTGCAGAATGTGCGCGGAACATTAGTCGGGTTTCGATTGCCACAATACTTTAGGGGAATCAATGTAGCCGGTTATCACTTTCATTTCATCACCGACGATCGCAAGGCAGGAGGACACCTGCTCGATGGAATATTCTTTAAGCCTGTCGTTGATGTCCAACCTTTGCAAGATTGGAAGATCCAATTCCCTGATAATATTGCTTTTGAGCAAGCATTATTGGAATAATTACCGTGCTGATTTTTCAATTTCTCTGATTAAGTTAACAATACTTCTCCTATGAAAACTCCTTGGCAACTGCGAGATTACGTCTTCGCCGCTTTTATGACGATCGGGATGGTGCTGACGGCGATTATCGTCGGTTTGTTTACGCCACCCGGAGTTCAGCTCTTGGTATGGGCACCACTGGGAGCGATCTTTCTGACTCTAGGGATGGCACGCCTGCAACGACGGGGAAGCGTCGGTCTGATGATTCTGCCATTGGCGTTGCTGTTGGGCTTACTCCATCCTCCCATTACCTTCGTCATAACGCTGTACTTGTCTGCTACCGTCTTGGTAACAGAGGCCGTGATGTTTTTCGTTGGCAGCTATCGATCGAAACGCAACCGCCTCCTGGGGAATTTACTGTTTTTTGCGAGTGCCAGCTTGTGGGGGCTTTTCGTTGCCTCACTGTTTCTCAAGGGCGCGAAAGCCGAATCGCTGGCTAAAATTGTCGGTAATCCTGGACTGATCGTTGGCATTACGCTGGCAGTTGCCGCCGCTGGTGCGGTCGGGTGGTGGTTCGGCGAATTAGCAATCAAGCAGCTCCGGCAAGCTGGCAAGATGGATGTTGAAAGCTGAAGGCGATCGATCGCAGTCGAGTTTCTTACGGCAAATCAACCCGCTGCTTAAAATTGGCGTTTCGATCGTCTTTACCAGCCTTGCTCTTGCTTTACGTGATCTACAGGCATTGGGATTGTTGGTCAGTTGTTTGCTCGGGTTAGTGCTTGTCTCAGTGCGACTGCAGCGGAAGATTCTGATCTACAGCCTCATTTCAGTGGCAATCTTCGTCGGTTTGTCGCTCGCATTTCAGGGGGTTGGGCATCCGATCGTGAGTGTGTTACGCATTGGGGCGATGCTGTTGCCGACTCCGTTGCTGGCTGGAACGACGGCACCCGCCGATCTCGTTCGCGCGTTACAAGCCGTGCGCTTGCCCAACTTTATGGTCTTAAGTCTGATGCTGATCTGGCGCTTTTTGCCCTTAATGCAGCAAGAAACGCGCCGCATTTTTGAAGCCAACCAGTTGCGCGGCATTGACCTCACATGCCAGCCCCAGCATTGGTTCTCTGGTCTACTCATGCCGCTGCTGTTTCGGGTGGTTGCCTATGCCGATGATGTGACCATTGGGCTGGAAACGCGGGGCTATGATCCGGCAGCACCGCGCAGCTTGTATCGATCACTGTCATGGCAACCCAGGGATACCGGCTTTCTGATGGGGGCGATTGGTCTGCTAGCAATCGTGTCGTATGTGGAATGGGGACGGTAATTGGTTATGTCGATCGAGCCACCCTTGCTGGAAATCCAGGCCTTAAACTTCAGGTATCCGGGGAGTTCACAGCCAACGCTTTCAGATGTTAATCTAGCCATTCATCCGGGTGAAATCGTCTTGATTGCCGGAGCAACCGGAAGTGGAAAAAGCACCTTGCTGCAATGCCTGGCGGGAATTTCGCCTAATCACACGGGCGGTAGTTTGCAAGGTGACATCCGGTATCGGGGTGAACCGATCAATCACTGGTCAATCCGGCAGCGATCGCAGCAGTTTGGCATTGTCTTGCAAAATGTGGAAACCCAACTGTTTACAGACCGCGTGTGGGAAGAGGTTGTATTTGGTTTAGAGAACTGGAACGTTGCTTCAGCGACAATCGAGCACAGGGCTGAGGATGCTCTCCAGTCATTTGGCTTGGCATCCCAGCGGCACCGGGTCATCCAGCACCTGTCTGCGGGTCAGAAACAACGGCTATTACTAGCCTGCGTCCTATGCATGGGGCAACCGGTTCTGGTGTTAGATGAACCCCTCGCTTATCTAGATGCCAAGGGGGTTGAGCATCTGCTCCAGTTGCTAAAGACAAAAGCCAATCAGGGGCAAGCGGTGTTGCTGGTCGAACATCGGTTAGATGTGGTGAAGCCGATTTGCGATCGGGCCTATTATGTGGAGCAGGGTACGATTCAGGAGCAGAAGCCGCAATTTTTAGTCGAGTCTACGATTAGTGGATACGCAGAGAAGGTGCAAGCGATTGATCCCTCTGTGCCTCCGAACCTGAAGGGAGAAACACGGTCCAATGAGCAAACTGTGTTAAAAACCTACCAACTCAGGTGGAGCCACTATCCTCCGTTTCCTGATCTGGACGTTGCTGCCGGAGAGGCCGTATTGCTGCGAGGGGACAATGGTTGCGGCAAGACAACCCTCTTGAAACTTCTGAGCGGTTTGCTAAAACCATCCTCCGGCACGATTGAACTCATGGGTCAACCAACAACTGGCCGACGAGTTACTGAGTTAGCGCGGGATGTCGGGTTTGTGTTGCAGAATCCGAATCATCAATTATTTGCCGACAGTGTACGGGCAGAATTTTTGCAGCCTGGGGTTGCGGTTGACTTGGCAGACTCCTTACTGGAGCAATTGAATCTCAATGCGTTTTCCATGAAACACCCCCAAGCGCTGTCTCAAGGGCAAAAGCGGCGCTTGGCACTGGGTGCAGTCTTGGCTAGACAACCGAAGCTTTGTTTATTGGATGAGATTGTGGTGGGGCAAGATCCCAATTCTCTAAAGCTGATGCTGAATGCCCTTAAGCAGTTTACACAGAAAGGGGGCACCCTTATCTTGACGTCTCATGATCCGATCGCTGCCACGACCTTAAGCGCTCGTGTACTGGAACTACCATCGTTTAGTTGAATGACTTTTTCCTGTTAGATTGAGTGGTAGTGGTTAGTCAATCAATTATTGACGGGTAAACATTTTTTGAAACGTCTATTGAATCTGACGTTTGTGGATCTGCAACCTGCCATTCTTTTTTTGACTTAACA
>JAJPKC010000641.1 GCA_021323955.1 Oscillatoriales cyanobacterium Centralia_MAG_596
AGGCAGGCGACTTGCTTCTAGTCTTCCCAACAATGAGCATCGAGCGCAGTTTGATGCAAAATTAGGTTTTTCGGTGGGTCAATCAAAACGGACTGCGGCTATCCCGCCCTTTCTCTCACTGATTAACTTCTGCTCAGAAGTTAATGAGTGAAGAGAGGGGCTGGAAGGGATACTGCGAAGGGGGTTGAGCGTGATGCGTAGGAAGCGGACCCAAAGGGATCAGCAGCTCACTAATTAAGTATTCAGGCTAAAATGCAAAAAAGTTAATCAAGTCTAAGGGCGATCGCGATGCCGTTTCCGAAGGGGCAAAATCCCAATCATCCCGCAGCGGGATCAACCATTAAGGTGGAACCGATCCGGGATAAGAAGGCGATCCAACGCATTAAGAAAATTCTGGCCGACCGGCCCCGGGATTTGTGCCTGTTCACATTGGGGATTAACACGGCGTACCGGGCGAATGAGTTGCTCTCGCTGACGGTGGGACAGGTGCAGAATCTGCGCGCGGGGGATGTGCTGGACCTGAAGCAGCGCAAAACCCACAAGTATCGACCGGTGACGTTGAATCCGACGGCGATCGCAGCAATCCAAAACTGGTTAGCGGTGAGTGACTTGCAGCCCCAGGATTATCTTTTCACCGGGCAACGCGGCTGTTTGACGGTCGCCACGATGAGTACGCGGGTGAAGACCTGGTGCCAGGATGTGGGACTGAAGGGTAATTATGGCAGTCATACCTTGCGGAAGACCTGGGGGTACTGGCAGCGGCTGGAGCGGGGGACGGCCATTCCCCTGTTGATGGAAGCGTTTGGCCATGCGACCCAGCAGCAGACGCTGGCGTATCTGGGCATTCAGTCGAATGAAATTGCCGCCATCTATGAGTTGGAGCTGTAAGGGTTGTGGGTGTTTCTGCCGCAGACCTAAGGCGACGCTGAAAGCGCTAAAACCGTGCATGGCAACGCGGGCTGACCCTAGCCTGGCACTGCTGACACAAGCATTCTCAGGTTCGTGCTTGGGCTGGTTGATCTCCTGGGGCGTGCCAGTCTACAGGGGCATGCGTGTCGCCAAGGTACTGCATCGTAGGGCTCAAGCCTGCGGCCTGCTTATAAATGGGAGCGTTAAGCGCAGTCCCAGCGGCTTCCTTCAATCCGTTGCACCGCAATGGTTAGGCTGGGCTTGTGCTTAATTCATGCTGAATACCGAAGCATTGAAATATAGATAACAGCTAAAGTGAGACGATTCCAGTTCGGTTGATTGAGTGTGAATAGGATGCCTCCAGCTAGTGCGGCCCAACCCACAGGACCGAGGATGAAGGCAATTGCTTGGCTCATACCTAGATAAATGGCAAACGGGAGTGCAATGCCTAAGGCATTAGTCAACCCACCGAGAACGGTACTGGCCAACAGGTACACGCCAAAACCACTCATTTTTGCAACCGTCATCACACTGCCACTCAGCAACAAACTTTCCAGATGCGGATCATCGTTGTCTCTTTGCATCTCCATGACCAGCCTTTGCCGCTGCTCTGGCGAAAGTTGCTCTAACATATTCTGAGATAGTTGAGTGACAACAGCAGCCTCAATTTCTTGGGTTTCTAAATCACGCCATTGACGGCCACTTAATGTACTTGTCCAATCAATGCCAACGTGATCAGCAACATCTGTCACAATCTGCTTCCAAGAGCCATTCCAGAAAAGCTGCCCAATACTCCCGCTCCGCAAATATCGCATATGATTACAAAGCGTTTCAGGGGAATTACCAAATCCCGAATTAGTTAACTCGGCTAAGTTTTGGCGTTGTTCTGCTGTTGCTGAGCTAACAATCTCGTAGAATTCTTGCATAAGCTTGAGCGATGTCTGGCTTTTGGACTAATGTACCCACAACCGCAAGCGGCCTCACGGTGTGTTCCTCGTCAGACCTGCTAAATAACGCCTAGAATTAGGGTTTCATCCAATAGATTTACTAGATAAACCCGCTCCAACAGGAATTAAATTGTAAGCTTGACGGTTAAGCCCGATTTCAAGGCGTGACTGTCACTTTCGCAATCAAGCCTACAAAAGGCAACGGTTTATCCGTTAGGTTGAAATGATAACAACCGTAGCAAGTGGCTTGTCTAGTGCAGACAATATCCGGGCCGTTGGATTGGAATTGGCCTTCATCACCGTGCGGTTATCGTCTGAAACCCGGATTGTTTCGTTGGCGATCGCTGCATTGGTGAACGAGAGAAGGGGGCTTTTGGGCTGCACTTCTGCTGCGGGCCGCAATTAACCAACAGTGCTAGCCCCGCTGACCGCAGCCGCTCAGTTTCGGCAGTTTTACACCAGTGTCTCAAAACTCAGCCGAGCCAGACCATTGTGAGCGCTCAATCACAGCAGCGGACCGACAAGCGCGTACCTGTGAATATCAACCGGCTGCCCTTGTCAGTGACCGACGAGAAAAAAAGAATTAAATCGCGCGCAGCGGTTTGCGCTTCCGGCTGCCAGTCGCAGCAGATTTTTTTCCACGGGAAGGGGATGGCGCAACGTGCGTTTGGCGCTGTCCCCCGCGGCGCTGTTTTGATCGTGGTTGAGCCGGTTTCGCCTCTGACTGTAACCGAGAAGAAGCCGTCGGTTCATAGCCCGAAATGACAGCTGTTGTGAGATTGCGGTTTAATAGCTGCTCGATCCCCTTTAACAGGGCGTTCTCATCCTGCGAGACCAGAGAAATTGCCCGTCCTGCATGACCCGCACGACCCGTTCGACCAATCCGGTGCACATAGTCTTCCGGTACATGGGGCAGTTCAAAATTCACGACATGCGGCAGCTGATCAATGTCTAACCCTCGCGAGGCAACATCGGTGGCAACCAGACCGCGCAACTTCCCTTGCTTAAAGTCAGTCAAGGCCCGCGTCCGGGCCGCTTGGGTTTTATTCCCATGAATTGCCGCCGTTTTCAGCCCATCTTGAGCCAATTGCTCCGCCAGACGATTCGCCCCGTGTTTGGTCCGGGTAAACACCAGGACCTGTTTCCAGTGATTAAAGCCAATGAGGTAAGATAGCAATTCTCGTTTGCGGGCGCGATCAACGGGATGCACGATTTGTTCAACTTGCTCAGCGGCTGTATTCCGAGGTGCCACTTCAATTTGCACAGGCTGTTTGAGCAAGGTGCTCGCGAGTTGCCGAATCGCGGGCGAAAAGGTGGCAGAGAACATTAACGTTTGCCGAGCGGCGGGCAGTTTTACCAATAGTTTGCGAATGTCGTGGATGAACCCCATGTCTAACATGCGATCACACTCGTCTAGCACCAAAATCTCAATTTGGGACAGATCGACGGTTTTCTGTGTGATGTGGTCGAGTAACCGTCCAGGCGTCGCGACGACAATATCGACGCCCCGTTTCAACGCTTGTACTTGCGGCACAAAGCCAACACCGCCATAGATCACCACTGACTTAGGAGCCAGATATTTGCCATAGGTTTTGACGCTATCACCGACCTGAGCCGCTAGTTCACGCGTTGGGGTCAGAATCAAGGCCCGCGGATGGCGATCGCCTTTTCTGGCGGATGAGCGGTGCAGGCATTGCAGTAAAGGCAGCGTAAAACCGGCCGTCTTACCCGTGCCAGTTTGGGCACTCGCAAAAATATCGTGTCCCTGCAAAATTGCCGGAATCGCCTGCTGCTGAATTGGCGTTGCTGTAGTGTAGCCTTCGTCGTTAACAGCACGCAGCAATTCGGTCGCAAGACCGAGCGTTTGAAATGTCATGAATTAGATTGCTCCTAGTTGTGCCCCTATCCCCAATGCAGCACTGGGACCAGCCTAAGAGCAGTAAGTTGATTGTTTCTATAGATGGCTCGAACAAACAAGAGCCAATATGCAACAACAGACCGGAAGTAAGTTGCAGAGTCTCATCCTAACACATTGCCAAAATGAATGGTTTCGGCAGTTTTGCCCCGGTGTCTCAAAACTCATCCGGGCGAGGCCATGGTGAGAGCTTGATTTTGAGATGGATTTTGAGACACTAGCAAGCCCATGCTGCCGTCAATGCGCGATCGTCCTTGAGGGCCTCTCTTTTGGGGAGGTTTCGGAGACAGTCTCAACCACTAAACTTTGAGACTGGAAATTTAATCACCGTTTGTTTGACACTTCCAACTGGCACAAGCTGGCACTGTACTGTTACCGTACTATTGCGAAGCGAAGGATTCTGATAACGTTAGATAGCAACTACTGCATGATGCTGTCTAGAAAGCTTCACCATCATCTGTCTATTGTTTAGAGCGGTTTTACGCGTGCCCAAATCTGGTTCTCTGTTTCCGACTGATGATAACTACACGAACTTTTTGCGATCGCTGAAAGAACGGATTCGGCAAGCGCAAATCAGAGCAGCGCTGGCCGTCAACAACGAGTTAATCATACTCTACTGGCAGATGGGGCGAGAGATTTTAAGCCGCCAGCAGCAGGAAGGTTGGGGCTCGAAGGTCATTGAACGACTGGCGCAAGACCTGAAACGAGAATTTCCTGACATGAGTGGCTTTTCACCGCGCAACCTCAAATACATGCGAGCCTTTGCTGAAGCGTATCCTGATGAGCAATTTGTGCAGCGCTACGCTGCACAAATCCCCTGGAGGCATAATCAGGTGCTCTTGGACAAGCTGAAGACGCCTGAGCAGAGGCTTTGGTATGCTCAGAAATCGTTTGAGAACGGCTGGAGCCGGGACATCCTGGTAATGCAGATTGAGTCTGACCTTTATACCCGCCAAGGTGGAGCGATCACCAATTTTGAGCGCACCCTCCCAGGCCTAGATTCCGATCTGGCTCATCAAATCATTAAGGACCCCTACAACTTTAGTTTCCTCTCTATTGCTGAGGAGGCGAAAGAGCGGGAGTTGGAGAAGGCTCTGGTGGTGCGGATTCGAGAATTCCTGCTGGAGCTGGGCATCGGTTTTGCGTTTGTTGGCAGCCAGTATCGTTTGGAAGTGGAAGGAGATGAGTACTTCATCGATCTGCTCTTCTATCACCTGAAGCTGCACTGCTACATCGTGATTGACTTAAAGGTCACCGAGTTCAAGCCAGAGTATTCCGGCAAGATGAACTTCTATATCTCAGCGGTCAACCACCTTCTGCGGACTGAAGTGGAAAATCCCACGCTTGGGATTATCCTTTGCCGCTCCAAGAAGAAAACAGTGGTTGAATTTGCTCTAGACACCGTGCATAACCCGATCGGTGTCTCTACTTATAAGTTGCGGGATGGACTGCCGTCTACGTTGCAAGAATGTCTGCCAACTGTGGAGCAGTTAGAGATGGAGTTAGAGGCAGCGATCTCTGAGTTAGAGAACGCAGAGGAGTGATTTTTCAACGATGACTCAAGAAAAGCTGGTTCTCTCGTTTTGGAAGCTGTCTCTGGAAAACTTGCCAATGGGACAGTTCATTCATCAAAGGTTGAGCCCGGTAGAGGCAAAGCTTTTGATTGATAAGGCTCGTCAAAGTCACTCGTTAATCTGTGTGTCCAGTGATGATCTCCTTGCGCCTCACAAGCAGAGCAGTTTGGAGAATCATCGGGAGCTCTGTAGGGTTTTACAGACGCACTTTGAGCTTCCAATCGCCATGCAGGATTTTTTTAGCAACAATTCAGTTGACAGAGAGGCGTTGTTCTCGATTAACCCATTAGAGCTGGTGCAAATCGAAGACAAGACCAGGCTGATGATTGTAACTTGTAGCTATTCGCTACCAGAATTGAAAGCGCCAAAAACACTGGAATTTCAAGTGATTCCTGATTCAGTCGAGTTCCATTTAATTGCTGCATGCTAGAGTGCTGCATGCTAGAGCTCACCCGCAAGGCAATATGCCTATTGGCAAAGTACCATCATTCGTCCAGACAAACTCGCTGTACACTAGCTCTGTATGCGATCGACACAGCCTGTGACCAACGTTATCTCGCTCTTTAACCAAGCTGGGGGGACTGGCAAGACGACTCTTGCCATGAACTTGGGGTACTCTTTGGCGCAGCGAGGGCAGCGAGTTCTACTCGTAGATATGGACCCACAGTCTTCTCTAACCGTATTCATGGGTTTACAGCCGCATGAACTGGAGGACACGATCGCTCAAAGCATTTTAGACCGCGCACCTCTTCCCATTCTGCATGACATTCATCAAATGGACTTGGTGCCTAGCAACCTGACGTTGAGTGCAGCCGATGTCAGGTTGGCGACCGCGATCTCAAAGGAGACCCGGCTTAAGAAGGCGCTCGCTCCAGTTGAGCCGAACTATGATTTTGTGTTGATCGACTGCCCACCGACATTGGGGGTGTTAAGCATTCTCTCACTGGTGGCATCGACCCACATCCTGATTCCAATGCAGACGCAGTATAAGAGCTTTGTGGGTCTGGATCTGCTGTTGGGGACAATCAATGAGCTGCAACAGGAAGGGGTGGCATCAGACCTGAAGTTTGCTGGGGTCATCCCTAATTTGCACGATCGCACGGCGCAGGGAAAGGAGATTTTACAGGCTGTGACAGAGCAGTTTAGCGGGGTTGCATCTGTCTTCCCGCCCATTCCACGGGCTGTTGCTTTTGCTGATGCCTCGATGCAACACCTACCCTTGGGGCTGTATGACCCCAAACATCCTGCTCTTGCAGTTCTGACTGCTGTTACCCAAAGCCTGGAGTCCTTATAGTGCCACCTCGTAAAACTGCACTCAAACCGCAGCTTCGTAATGTTGCCGCAATTCTCAACCGGGAGACACCCGCTGAGGCTGAACACGTTGAGCAGTCGTCTCAATCTGCTTCGCTTGATCAAATTCATTTGCCTACCAAGCAGCCTCGTCGCTTTTTTGATGCGGATAAGTTGGCTCAACTGATTGCATCGGTCAAGGAACATGGCATTTTAGAGCCGCTTCTTGTCCGCCCTCTCAAGGATGGGGAGTATGAACTGGTTGCAGGAGAGCGTCGGTTGCGGGCAGCGCGTGAAGTGGGGCTCGAAGCAGTTCCGATCGTAGTGCGTGAGTTGGACGATCGACAGGCAATCCAGGTTGCGTTAATCGAGAACTTGCAGCGGGAAGACCTGAATCCAGTGGAAGAAACAGACGCTGTGTTGGATTTGCTGGCAATCACCCTGGAGACAACAAGGGAAGATGTGACTTCGTTGTTTTATCAGGCGCATCGGGCAAAACATCGCGGTCAGGAATTGGGACAAAACGTTTTGTCCCAATTGGAAACTGTTCAAAATGTGATGGCAGGAGTGGGTCGGTTTAGTATTGATAGCTTTCGTTCTAGTCGCTTACCGCTGCTAAATTTACCGGAAGATGTGTTGAATGTTCTCCGTCAGGGGAAGCTGGAGTATACCAAAGCGCAGGCGATCGCCCGTGTAAAAGATGAGGGGCAACGGGCTAAGTTGCTCAAGCAGGCAATCGCTAAGAACCTATCGCTGAATGAGATTAAGGCAGCGATTAAAGAACTGACGCCAGAAGTAAAGCCGACTCCTGAGAAAGTGCTGGTTGAACGGTTAGGTGAGATCGGCAAACGGTTGCGGAAGAGTGAAGCCTGGGGCGATCGCAAGAATCGCGATCGGATTACCAAACTGCTGGATGAATTGGACAAGCTCACCGCACCGACTGAATAAACCCCAAGCAGCCATTACCTTGTTGCTGCAAAAACTTGGGTAGGCGTAAAGGCGAGCGTACCAAACTGTGGCGACTGAATGACATCACTGCCTTGAAACGTGCCAGCTTCGGCATAGCGGTCGCCTACCAGTGCCAACACTAGGACGGTTTCTAATTGCGGATCGATAATCCAGTATTCGGGGATTTCTCGATCCTGATATTGCATTCGTTTGGCAATGTAGTCACGGTCCCTCTGCAAATCGCCAGGGCTAACGACTTCAACCACAAGTAATGGTGGAGCCATGCTGAGCCGCAGGGTGTTACGCTGATCCAACTGCTGGACGTGTTCTGGTTGCAGGATGGTTAGATCGGGATAACGATTTTTAGGTTCGCCTCTTACCTCTAATTCCAGTCCATGCGGACGCACTCTGAGATGACCAACGATCCCGGCAAATTGTAATAACAGAAAGACGGCAATCGCAGTATTCTTTCCCGACTCTGGTGGCACCTCGATCAGTTCTCCATTGAATAACTCATACAAATTCTCTGTGCCATCGTCGTAGGACAGATACTCGTCAAAACTGAGAAATCGCTGTTTGGCTTGAGTCATGGGGTGATAGTCGTGGTGCCCTAGCCGATCATTCTGCCTTTATTGTACGCTGCCCCTTCTTCCCCGACTTCTTTGCTTTCCCTTGCGTCTGCTGCTCTCGCTCGGCACGGATGCGCTCTAGCAACACAGAAGCAGGCTCGTCGTTGGGGTCTTGCTCAACGAGTTCACCCCGAAAGGCTTTGGCGAGAATGGAGCAATTAAGATAATCAATTTTATGTAAGTCGTTTAATACGCAACTTTCTACTGAACCGATTGTTGAAAGCTGGGTTTGAATTTGTTTTACTACTGCTTGTTGTTCTTCTAGTGGAGGTAGTGGAACCATTATGTTACGAACAATAGTTGTATTGAGATTAGGTTGTGCAGCACCTTGATTTATTGCTCTTAAGCTTTGAGTAAGGCTCGTCAAGAAGTAATAAAGATAAATTTTTAACTCCTCACCAAGAAACAGAAGAGCTACCGAACCGTCATTTATACATCCGCTAACTTTTGTGATTTTTGGGACTCCTAAAGTAGCGCCACTGTTCGTTAGCAGAAAGGTGCCTTCCTCAATAAATCTACTTTTCTGCTTTCCCTCTTCTGTGACAAAACTAGAAGTTGATTCTAAGTAAATGTTTTCATCCTTAGTAATTTCAGAGACTGTTATCCAAGGTACCTCTCCACCAAAATATTTGGGATTACCTGCTGGTCTTGGAGAAGCACCACGGACTACAAAAGCAAGATTATCAATATTTATCCAACGCCAGTTTTGAGGAAGTTCAGATAGATAAGAATCGTTAGGTGTTTCAGGCTCTTCGTATCTATCTTTCCACCTAGAGTCCCTTATGGCTTTTCCCTCCAATTGGAGTTTCTGAATTTCTGCTTCTTCCCATCGCTGGCGGCGTTCCTGCCTAATCCTCTCCAGCAACACAGAAGCAGGCTCAACATCTGGGTTTTGTTCGCGCCAGTCGGCGGTGAGGTCACCCCGGAAGGCAGCAGCGAGGACGGATTGCCGGAATTTGTCGCACAACTCAGGGATGGCTGCGAGAGCCGATCGCGCGTTCTGGCTACGATTTCTCAGGGATTCGATCGCTGCAACAATCCGCTTTTGCTCATTGAATGGTGGCAGGGGTAATGTCAGCCTTCTGAAATCGATAAGGTGAAAGTTTTTAATCGTACTTCCTGTGACATCATTTTGTACGTTGATGGTCTGAAACCATGACTGAAAAGCAAGTGAGATAAAGCTAGCTGATATTTCATTTGAAGCAGGCTTTAGTAAAGCAACGCTAACAAATAAACTGAAAGGGGTTTTCGTATCGACAACAGCACATCTTCCAATTGTTCCACTTTTAGTGATTAAGAGGTCGCCTAGTTCAGGTTTACACCTTTGACAAAGGATTTCATGCTCTTCTAAAGAAATATACTTGCAGTCATCAAAGTAGATCTTTCCATTCCTAATATCTTTAACTGATATAAACGGTATTCCCTTTGTTGTGTACGTCGGAGTGTGATGAGTGCCATCAACTATCTTCTTCATTATTTCGTCTAAAGTTACCCACACCCAACCTTCTGGCAATTCCATCAATTCGTCACTCACGCTTCAATCTCCCAATCTTCAAACTGCAACCCATCCACGCGGCTAAATTCGGCAGTGTTGTGGGTAATCAGTGTCAGGTTGTGACTGAGGGCGATGGCAGCAATTTGTAAATCGTACGAGCCGATGGGAGTGCCTGTGGCTTTGAGGTGCGCTCTCACCCTGCCGCAGATCGCCGCTGCTTCACCATCAAACGGCAGGCTCACAAAGTCTCCAAAAAACTTTCGCAATATCTCCAAGTTTTCTTCCACGCGAGCACTATTGTAAGCACCGAAATAAAGCTCAAATTTCACAATGTCACAAATGGCGATGTCATCCGGAGAAGACGATGTAATGCGTCGATAAATCGGCAAATTGCGACGATTAATGTACTGAATACACGTATTAGTATCAAGCAGATAAATCATTCAAACGATGCTCGCTCTGGCTGTTCTTCCTGGGGTGCCCTCACTAATTCACCTTCCCAAGCCCCAAAGGTACTTAAGAAATCTGATGACCATTGACGTTTCTCAGTTTTCTGCACAGGTTGATACACCACCACCACTTCCACCTCGCCATCTTTAACCTCCGTCGGAATCTCCAGATGTAGCACTCCATCCTGCCCAATGTGCTGACGAACCTTAATACTTTGCATAATTTTCCTCCTAAATCATTTCTTCAATCATGATCGGATCATCGGCACAAATTCCATAGAAGTCCGCTAGCGATCGTTCAGCCATAACAGGTGGTTGCACAAGCTGATACGTGACGGTCACTTCCACCTCACTACCGTGAATCTCTGTAGGAATCTCCAGATGCAAAATGCCATCTGACCCCACTCGTTGACGGACCTTAATCCGTTGCATCGTTTCCTCCTTACCTCCCACTTAACCGACATGCGAGTTCGCTCAATCAGCTAGCAATGACTTCGGCTAAGCCGCGATCGCGAATCCTCCTATTCTACGGTTGGCAGTCCTACCGAAGCACTCGCCGCTTCTGCTGCCTCCTCCCCTTCCAGTAACACCATCAGCGCTTCCATCTCCTTCGTCGCAATCCGCAGCTTCTCCATAATCTCCGTGGCAATCACCTCCGGTTCCGGCAGGTCATCTCCCGACTGCAAACTCTCATCCCGCAGCCAGGAGATATCCAAGTTTTCACCCCGTTTGGTAATCTGCTCGCGCGTGAAATAGCGGAACCGCCCTTCTTCCCCCTGATCAACGCGTGGGCTGTTCCCGTTCGGGTCATCCCCATAGCACTGCCCAAAGTCTTGAAAGTGCTCGCGCGTCAGCGGAATGCGCTTCCCAAAGCTGGGCATATTGGTGCGCATGTCGTAAATCCAGACTGCCTTCGTGTTGCCCTTTTCCGTCGTGCCCCGCTGGAAGAACAGCACATTTGTTTTCACGCCTTGAGCGTAGAAGATGCCTGTCGGTAGCCGCAGAATGGTATGCAGGTTGCACTTGTCCATCAAGTCAGCACGGATCGATCGCCCCTGCCCATCCTCAAACAACACGTTATCCGGCAACACCACCGCTGCTCGTCCACCTGGTTTCAAGCTGCGATAGATGTGCTGCAAAAACGCCAATTGCTTGTTTGAGGTGGGATAGGTAAAATCATCCCGCGACGGCAGCCCGCCACCTTTCTTCGTCCCAAACGGCGGATTCGTCAGGATCACATTCGCCTTTACCAACCGCTGCCCATCGGCTGAGAGCGTATCGCCCAGATCGACCGCACCTTCAATGCCATGCAGCATCATGTTCATTAGCAAGAGCCGATGGGCATCCTGCACCAGCTCAATACCGTAAAACGCCTGATGCCGCTGAAACGACTGCTCCGATTCGCTCAAGTCAAACAGCTCATCGGTACGCTTTTTAATGTAGCGATCGGCCGCAATCAAAAAGCCCCCTGTTCCCGCTGCCGGGTCTTGCACCAGTTCCCCCGGTTGCGGCTGGACCAATGCCACCATGCAATCAATCAACGGTCTGGGCGTGAAGTATTGCCCTGCCCCCGACTTCTTCTCACTGGCATTCTTCTCCAGCAGCCCCTCATACAGGTCGCCCAGTCCCTCTTCCTTGGCAGAGTACCAGTCCAGCTCATCGATGCTTTGCACCAACTTCTTGAGAATGCGCGGTTGCTTCAGCGCTGTCTGCGCGTTGGCAAAAATCGCCTGTACCCGCAGTGACTTTGCCTCCGACCCCAGATGCAATAGCAGCGCCCGGTAGAAGGTTAGTTGCTCAACCCCATCCCGGCTGACCAGATCCTTCCAACGATAGTTTTCCGGCAACTGCGCCTCCTGCTCCGTCTCCTGCATCATCTTGAGGAACAGCAGGTAGGTCAGCTCGGTGACGTATTGCAGGTAGGTAATACCGTCGTCTCGCAAGACGTGGCAAAGATTCCAGAGCTTCTGAACAATGTCGGTCGTAGCAGTCATAGGTACAACAAGTCAGTGTGTTGGGCATCCTATAACAAAGGTTCCCAAATCTATATAGCGTATGCGAAAACCAGAATCCGTCAAGGCACTTGAAACCTTGGGACGAGAACGCTTATCCAAAAGCTTCTTCATGCGTGATTTCCTTTACAGTGAGGTTGCCAACTTCTACGGCATTCCGAACATTCCTGAAAATTCTGATTTGGCGATCGCGAATGGAAAACGCCTCTGTGAAGAACTGCTGGAACCTCTCCAAGCGACTTTTGGACGCATCACCATCCGCTCCGGCTACCGTTCGCCTGAAGTGAACCGGGTCTGTAATGAAAAGAAACTGGGCTGTGCCAGGAATGAAGCTAATTTCGCTGGGCACATTTGGGACTACCCAGACCAAACAGGGCATGGAGCGATGGCTTGCGTTGTCGTGAACTGGTACTGTGATCGCTACGAACAAACAGGTGAGTGGCAGCCTTTAGCCTGGTGGATTCACGACCACTTGCCCTACTCCACAATGGAATTCTTCTCTAATCTCTGCGCTTTCAATCTTGGCTGGCACGAAAAGCCAAAACGTCGAATCGATAGCTACATTGAGCCTAAAGGTTGCCTCACTCAGCCGAGCATGGAAAACCATGAGGGCGAGCACAGCAAATGGTATTCGGGCTTTCCGAAACAAATTACATCTCACTAGCCGCTCGTCAGGGCACTGATTCCAAAGCTTTTGCCCAGCATCGTGGTGACAACTATAGGACGGCTCAAGGGTCTTTCAGGGACATGGATGGATGGACCGAGTGCTTTGCAATTGAATCTCCAATTGCCTCAAAATACTCATTTGTTACACCATGTGTAGTGGGGTGTTTGGCTATGACAAAAAGCGTGGAGCCATTGCTTCCCAACAGGGCTCCGCTTTCATGTGTACTGAAGCTCACTCCCTCAGCAATCACCTTCCACCAATATTGATACCACCCATCTGAACTGTAGAAAACGACAGCACGCGGCTTGTGTCCCAAAATTCGCTGCCGGATATGATCAGCGCGTTGGGAAACATAGAACTCCCGATAACCCTGTCTATCTCGAAGTTGCGGAAGCTGCGAATAAGTGTCATACAGCCATTGACCAACGCTAGGTGAAGGCAAGGGCAGCAATTCCAGCAGGCAAGATTCTCCATTCTTTCTTGCCAGGTGCTGTCCCTGATATTCCTTCACCTGAGCGATCGTTACTTCTTGCCCCTTTGCCTTCAGTAAACTTCGGATCAATTTTGCCCAGGTGCGTTGTATAACTGGTCGTGAGCCGAAAAGGTGAGTCGCTCCAAGGCCCTCGTGATACTCATAGACATCCTCGAGTTCTCGATAGCCTCGTTGTGACCAGGTACTTAACCGCTGAAGAACATCATCAACAGTGCCTCCGCCTCCCTCCTCTTTCCCAACGAACCAAAACTCTCCATCATAGTTGCCATATCCGTAGAATGTCTGAATGTATTTCTCCAGCAATCGATCGTCAAGCATAGTGAACCCTTGAAGTCATGGCACCTTTGTCGCATCAACCTGCATCCTGCCAAAGCTGATCGCGGATATTTGTCAGAATCGTTTCTAGCTGACCATTAAACAGTTTGTTGAAACGTTCAAATCCTCCTTGAGATTTGAACTCGCCCTGATCTAGAGATTCACGATCGACAATCACCTCTACTTTCAACTGCTTGCCAATCCGCTCCAACCATTTCCGCTGGGGTGGAGTCCAGTTCTGACTGGCAAGGATTTTCTTTAGGGCGCGATCGACCCGCTCGCTGTATGGCACCAACGCATCGCCCAAAGCTGCCTGTCGGATAAAGCCGATGATTGAGGCGGCAATGTCTTCATTGGTGGAGTCCCGCCACGCCGATCGCAACATCGTTTCCGAGTAACCTGCGTTGTCCAGCAGCATTCTCAACTCCTTCAGCTGTGGGCGCGTCAGGTCACGGGGACGTTGCACCACTACCGTTAACGCCGCAACCTGGTTCTGGTTATTCTGCAAAAAGGCTTTGAAGCTGTCGAGATAATCTTCGGGTTTGCCGTAAGGCACCCCACCTTCAGACACGCCATAGCCCCGTTCCATACCGCGTAACTCATCCTCGTGATAGGAAATGAGGATCGGTTGTGTGCCGCCATCCTGACGATCCAGAATTTGGGCGATCGCCTGGCGCTGTGCAAACCAGTCCCGCACCTGAGCCGCATTGTTCTGTTTCAGGTGGGGCACAATGTCTTGAAGCGGCATTCCAGCCAATTGTTCCAGTTGTTCCTGGCTGTTCTCGCTAAGGTGTCTGCGCTTGCGCTGGAACTTCGATAAGAGCTGATCGATGATGCTATCCACGGCATCGGGTGCTGTGACGGTGCCCAATTCCTCAACCAGTTGCGTGAACGAAAGCTTGGGATTCACCACCAGGGGTTTCATGCTTGAAACGGGGGCGATCGCCTCATACAGCCTGACCGCATCAAAGACCCGAAACACCTCTTTACCGATGTCGTCACAACGGCGAGTAGCCCGTCCCAGCATTTGTTCGTAGAGGATGCGGGAGTTGACCCGACGGATAAACACCAGGTTGCAAATGGGTGGCACATCAATCCCCGTTGTCAGCAGATCGACCGTCACTGCAATTTTGGGATTCACCTCATTACGAAACTTGCGAATCAGTTCCAGTGGCTTATCTGCTGCACCTGTAATTTTGGCGATCGCCTCATCGTCCACACTGCCATACTGCTCTTGCAACACTTGTTTGAACTGGGACACCACAATATCGGCATGGTGGTCGGTGGCACAGAAAATCAGCGTTTTTTCAGGCAGTGACGGATCAATGTGTTGAGCCAGCGCCTCACAGACCACTCGATTAAACGGTTCCGTCACCACCTTCTTGTTGAACTGCTCCACCTCGATCTTGACTTCATCAGGGGCATGAGCTAGGTCAAGCTGCCCCGTCTGAGGGTTGAAGAACTCCATCTGGTCGCCTGCATTCCAGACGATGCCCTCTTCCGAGAGCCGGGTTTTAATCTGGAAGGGCGGTTCATGATCAATCAGCCAACCATCAATCACGGCTTCCCGATACGTGTAGGTGTAGACGGGCTCGTTAAAAATCTGCGTGGTATGCAGTGCTGGGGTCGCGGTGAGACCAATCTTGACCGCATCAAATTGATCCAGCACACGTCGATATTTGGAGATGTAGTCATCAAAGTTGCGGAACTCCAGCTCGGAATCACTCAACTCCTGATCGAGCAAATAGCCCCGATGACACTCATCCACAACAATGCAGTCATACTGGTCGGCAGTGAGGATTGCCGTTTCATCAGAGGGATAAAGAATGCGCTTGACCATGCCCTGCACCGTGGCAATTTGCACCTTGGTCTCCGTCTCTGGCGCTGCTTCCTTCAGTTCCTTCAGCTCGAAAATATCTGCAAACGTCTGAAGGTTCTCCATGCGAGACTCTTTGAACGCGTTGGCTGTTTGCTCTCCCAGCGCGGTGCGATCGACCAGAAACAACACCCGCCGAAAGCGCTTTGTTTTCAAGAGTCGATAGACCAGCGCAATACAGGTCTTGGTCTTACCAGTGCCCGTTGCCATTGCCACCAGCAAGTCTCGCTGTCCTCGCTCCAGGGCAGCTTCGACCGCTTTGATCGCCTGGATCTGATAGTCCCGTAGTGCAATGCCGTAGTTAAATGGTTCCTGCTGAAGTTTCGCCTGTGCCTGGTCAATGTCCTGCTTCAACGCCTCTGTGAGTCCCTGTGGGCTGTACCAGGTGGCGATCGATTGACGTAGATTATCAGGACGACGCAAGTCACAGAACCAGATGCCACTCTTTGTCTGCAGCTGTTGCAAAAACGGACGACCATTGGTGGCAAAGACAAACGGCACCTTGAATGACTCCCAGGGTCCGCCAGCAAACGTCTCATCGCCTTTCAGCTCGTAGCCCCGGCTATAGCGCTTTGCTTGATTGAGTGCCCCTTCAGAGACATCTTTGCTCTGGCGTTTTGCTTCCACGACCGCGACAATTTGCAGCCCCACGAAAAGAGCATAGTCTGCCCGTCCTTCAGCCGTAGGGTATTCCGCGATCGCCAGGTTCTTGCCTTTTTGTGCCCGTGCTCCACTCGCAAAGGTTAAGAGCTCTGAATCAACCTCCCACCCAGCTGCGCGGAGTTGGGCATCAATCAACCGTCGAGTCTCCCGCTCATCGAGGCTGACTTGCGATTCGGCAACCTGCGCCTGCGCGATCGTCTGTTGAATTGATTGTTGAGAGGCTCCAGCCGCTTGACTCTGAATCTGGATGAGGTGGGTCTGAACTTCCTTTACCTTTGCCTCTGCTTCCTGGGCTAAGGCTTCCGCTTCCAGCCGCCGTTGGGCTTCTGCTTGCGCCAGAGCTTGTGCCGCCGCAGTAGCGGAAAGGCTTGCTCGAACTTCTTTTCTTAGCTGTTCTAACTCAGCCTTCAGTTCCTTCGTCTCACTTGCAGGGTCAGGTGGTGGAATAAAAGGACCAGGGTTGAAGGTGCAATCTCCGGAAAAAGCCCGATGAAACCAGATGCTTAACGCATAGGCATACTTCAGACCGCTCAAAGCCATCCGTTGATTACCGGACAGCCCATGAGTGGCACTATTGCCAGCCTTCCGTAGCTCATGAAAGAGACGGTCAACTTCACCTTTGACAACGCCGCGATCGCGCAAGCGTCGCAGTAAATCAACTTGCTTCTCGTCAGAATCAGCATACATGCCGACTTTGGCCGCCGTTAGCTGTGCCAAAACCTCCCCAAACTGCCGCAGCTTGATCAGGCAAGTATTAGGGTCATCGACAAAGTACCGCTCTGCCAGGCTACCAAGCCTGACTAGCTGAGGATCATGCACCTGAAGAAACTCAAAGTTTGGGGATGCTGGCATGTGTCGGCTTCTGCAGAGTGGAATTTCGTCGGACCTGCTTACCCTTTCTAATGCTCCCTAGCCATATCTGGTTTAACTCAATAAAGTTTGGCGTTGCTGAAATTACAGACTTACTCAGCGGCTGCAGTTTGGGAAAGTAGCCGAAAATTTCCTAGTGACAGGAGTTGTGCCGCGAATGAGGATCGCTCACAGTTTGTAAAGCCGAGTGAGAGGTACTGCCTCTTGAATGCTTCAAACCCTGGCTGCTGGTTGAGAATGATATACGGCTCGCTAAAGACTTTAGACGTATCACCGTAAAGAGAGTAATACTTGTTAGAGCCATAGGGGGAGAGATACCCAGGGGGAATAAAGCGACTGACCAGCAAATAGATTCTCTCTGTTGGATAGGCAATGAGCTCAGACAGATTAGGGTAACCCCATTGCTGATAATCCTGGTAAGAGCCGGAAGTGATGAGAAAGACCGGACGCTCTTCCCTCACTGCACGCACAATGCTTGCAAACTTGCTCGTTCTAATTGCTAACTCGTCACCATCTGCACAGTCCAGGTGATGACAATATTTGCGCTCGCTCACCTTATGCGTCTGTACATAAACGGGACCGTGAGTTGAAATGACGGTCGGTTCGTTAGGAACTGGTGTGTTATTGAGTGGTGGTTTGTAGTGGGCGATTGCCTGCTTTTCTAGCTTGCGCAAGGTTCCGATTAGATCGACGCCTTGTGAGACTGCTGGCAAGACTTGATAGCGAATGGTAGCCTCAGCAATCTTGCAAAATTGAGTCTGCCGATGATGATGGCTGTGACGGTTTCTAAGGTTACGGGCCAACCCAACATACATGACAGCATTCGCTTCGTTCCTCACATAATAAATGCCTGGACTCGCTGGCAGTGCTTGTCGTTGGCTATAAGGCAGTACAGGCATTTCTTTGTGAAACAGCTTCACTGTCTGAGGCATACATTAAAGTGGGAAAAATGGGTCTTTCACTTAGATTTCCCCTTTCTAACGGCATTAACACTCAGCACAAATTTCCCACTAGCTTGGGGTTGAGCCAACAGTATTGGTTCTCGGCTTCACCCCAAGCATGACTATAACCACGTAAACGACTGGAGGATCTTCTTCACCTCTAAGGGCGTCAGACTCCGATTCTGCCCACAGCCAGCTCGATTTTCAACGGTGCTAATTTGGTAGTAAGGTGAGTTTCCCGCTGGCCAACTCCATATTTGGGGTTGCGGCAGGGTGAGTTGCTTCGCGCTAGGTTTTTTGCCGTCTCCGGGCACTTTGCCAAAGCCAAGCGTGGTGCTACCGAGTAGCTTTGTCTCCACTGGAACGACAAATTCTGGATCAGGTC
Source organism: Oscillatoriales cyanobacterium Centralia_MAG_596 (assembly GCA_021323955.1). GTDB lineage: Bacteria > Cyanobacteriota > Cyanobacteriia > Leptolyngbyales > Leptolyngbyaceae > Stenomitos. The sequence goes on from JAJPKC010000641.1 coordinate 18,379, forward strand.
CACCTAAGCCACCACCGATAGCACTGATTTCAAAACAGGTTCGCTGCGGGTTGCGATACAAAATGTTGTAGGTTGGGCCAAAGCGGCACACTCCAGTTGCGGTTCGTTGAGCCTTGGCAGGACAAGGTTCTGACTTCACGTTGGCGACGGTAAAGCCACGGGGGACGTAGCTCGGTACGGCAATTTTGATCCCTAAGGACTTGAGTGAAAGGCTTTGTTCCGTCGTTAAAAGCCCGAGCGCAGCCGCTGTCGATCCGGTACTCACAACCGTCAGTATCAGGGTTGCGATGGGCACAAGCGCACTCATTGCCGTCATTGTGATGGTTTTTCTAAGCTGCTTCACAGAAGACGATGTTGCAAGATGATTCATAGACGACTGTACTTCGAACAACAAACAGATAGCAGAATTTGGTTGGGTCAGAAGTCTGTCTTCAGCCTCATTCGGTTGGATTTCGTATGAACCCTGTGGCTACTTCCAGCAATCATTGCCATGGACCTGTATTCATTAGGGCGGAGTAGTTTGATCTAGGCATTGAGCCGAGATACGTGCGAAAGTTTATCATATGGGTATCAAAGCCTTGCACAGAGCGGCTTTCGCCGTTCGATCCAAAACAGGGCTTATTTGGCTGGTTAGTTGCCGGGTAAGCAGAAGCGCAACGGTAGAATGCGGCTTTCAGGCGACGAATGCGGCGCAAATCAGGTGGTGTACTAACCGTTTTTCATTAGTACAACGTCCAAAAGTAGTCCAAACCTGTACTAATCAGGACTTTCAGCGATTACGGCTAAAGACCAAAAGGCTAGAGCACCTGTACAGTCTACGTTTCAAGGCGATATGATAAAAAATCACACGTATCTCGGCTCAACCCCATCTAACAACTTCTGCTATAAATTTAGTACACATGAACTAAATTTGTCTGTGATGTCTCACTCTTTCAACCTTCATATCCAGGTCTCAACGACGCCTACTCAAAGCCCCCCAACCGTTACGGTGAAGGAGTGCCAGGAAGCCGGGAATAAAGCTCTAGAGCGCAGACTGATTCGTGGGCTTGAGTTTGTGAGCGATCAAGCGGCAGTGATCCAGCCGTTTGATTACATCAATGATTCTGTAAAAATTCTGAGCCTGGAGCAGGCTTATCACTATCTGCAAGGACTACTAGATGGCGCAAGGATTGAGTTGCGGAAGGTGGAATGTGGTGCCTACGACAAATAGTCTTAGCTTTAGCAGCAGAAAAACTTCGATTGTTAGCGATCGATTGGAGTGAACTGTCCCCTTGCAATGTCTGGTCGAGCACTGCTGAAAAGTCTGTAATGACGCAAAACCGTTGACTGTGATTCGGTCTGTATCAGCTAACCTGCACTTCTGCTGCGCGGGGCAATGAACCACGACTTTCTGGCAGTTCCACCTGGAGGCGAAGTTGGGGTTGTGCCGAGGTAAGCGTAAAATAGTGCCACGAAAGCTTGAAATACCCTTTAGCAAGGACTTCCGTGATCGTTTTTGCGCGAATTAAACCGATCTGGCGACGAGCTTGCAAGCCTTTCAGTGCTATGTGGCACTAAAAAACATGGATCTCGGCTCGCCCCCTACAAAGCCTCCACCCCGCTGAACGCCAGATCGATGTAAAGACGAGACCGCCGGTAAACACGAACATTGGTGTCAGAGTATCCAAGGTGCCTTTGGCGATGCACCACCGCCCCCACCCAATTGTTCGTGCCACGACACCGCTAACTCCTCCTACGCCGGCGAGGCCTCAAACCCGTCTGTGTTACCGTTCCCATCGACAAAGAAACCGACGACCTGGCCCTTGTCATTAATGCCATTCACCAGGGTGGTGCCGACGCCATTGGGGTCATCGATCGACTGAAACTGCCCATTCGTGTCCACAAACCCGTGACTGTTACCGGCGGCATCGGTATAGACGCCGCTCAATTGCCCGAAGTTGTTGATGCCTAAGACCTGGGTTGAG
>JAJPKC010000623.1 GCA_021323955.1 Oscillatoriales cyanobacterium Centralia_MAG_596
CATGGGGCGGGAAAAGATTATGAGCCGCGTGCCCTTCTGCTGGGAAGAGGCGCATCGGTTAGTCGGGGTGGATGCGGTGACGCAGCCCATGCCCGTGCGTCCCACCGTGCATTACTCGATGGGCGGTATTCCGGTCAATACCGATGGACAGGTGCGAAGTAGCGTGGATGATTTAGTGGAAGGCTTTTTTGCGGCTGGGGAAGCGGCGTGCGTCTCGGTGCACGGGGCCAATCGACTGGGCAGCAATTCGCTGCTGGAGTGTGTGGTGTATGGCCGTCGTACGGGAGCCGCGATCGCTCGCTACATCCAAGACCGCAAGCTGCCGGATGTGGATGAAGCGCGCTACCTGAAGGAGGCTGAGAGCCAGATCCAGGCACTGCTAGACCAGCCTGGACAGTATCGGATTGCTGAAGTACGGCAGGCGTATCAGGACTGTATGACGGAGCACTGCGGGGTGTTTCGTACAGAAGCCATCATGCGCGAGGGCTTGACCCAGCTCAAAGAGATTCAGCAGCGCTATGGCCAAGTTCGACTGGACGATCGCGGTAAGCTCTGGAATACCGAAATCACCGAAGCCCTGGAGCTGCGAAACCTGATGATTGTGGGGGAGATGATTCTCACAGCCGCGCTCAATCGGCAGGAAAGCCGTGGCTCTCACGCTCGCGAAGACTATCCCGATCGCGATGATGCTAACTTTCTGAAGCACACGCTGACCTACTTTTCTCCCGCTGGCGTTGATATTCGCTACAAGCCTGTGGCCATCACCCTGTTCCAACCGCAGGAGCGGAAGTACTAGCGAGCAGAATTACCATGTCACCCCAAAATTTGACCCGCTATCCCTATCCATCGGGTCGCCGAGTAGTGTTGGGGACTCAGGGAGCCGTGGCAACCAGTCAACCGCTGGCTGCACTGGCAGGAATGGAAATGCTCTGGCAGGGAGGGAACGCGATCGATGCGGCAGTGGCAACGGCGATCGCGCTCACCGTTCTGGAACCGACCTCCAACGGCATCGGTTCGGATGCGTTTGCGCTGGTCTGGGACGGCAAGCTGCATGGCCTCAATGCGTCTGGCAGAAGTCCGCAGGCGCTCACGCTTGACCACTTTAGCGGCATGGAGCGGGTGCCCCACCATCACTGGTTGAGCGTGACGGTACCGGGAGCGGTGTCGGCATGGCAGGCGCTCTGGCAACGCTGGGGGAAACTTCCTTTTGAACACCTCTTTGCCCCAGCGATTCGCTACGCGGAGCAGGGATATCCGGTATCGCCCGAAACGGCACTGGCCTGGAAACAGGCAGAGAACACGTACTTGCCGCTACAGCAACCAGAATTTCAGGCATTCAAGCAGGTATTTTTCCCAGATCACCGTGCGCCAGTCGCAGGAGAAGTGTGGGGAAGTGCGGTTCATGCCGCCACGCTGCGATCGCTGGCTCAAAGCGGTGGCGACAGCTTTTACACCGGAGCACTGGCCGAAAAAATGGTGGCCTTTGCTGCTGAGACGGGCGGACTGCTGACCCAGGCTGATCTCGCGGCCCATCGAGCGGACTGGGTAGACCCGATCGCCACGGACTACCGGGGTGTCACGGTCTGGGAGCTACCCCCCAATGGTCAGGGCATCGCGGCACTGATGGCGCTCAATATTGTGGAAGGGTTTGACCTGGCACAGTATCCTCGTGAGTCGCCAGAGGTTTACCACTGGCAGATCGAGGCAATGAAGCTGGCGTTTGCCGACGCTCATCGCCATGTGTCTGACCGGGACTGGATGGAACACCACCCCGACGTGCTGTTGAGCAAGGACTACGGGCGCGATCGCCGCCAACTAATTGGTGATACCGCTCTACCGCTAGCCCAGCCTGGATTACCCAAAGGTGGCACCGTTTACCTGGCGGCGGCTGATGGCGATTTGATGGTGTCGCTGATCCAGTCCAACTACATGGGCTTTGGTAGCGGCATTCTCGTGCCCGGAACGGGGATTGCACTCCATAACCGTGCTACCGGCTTCACCCTGGAACCAGGACACCCCAATCAGATTGCAGCCAACAAACGGCCCTTCCACACAATCATTCCAGGATTTCTCACCCGCGATGGGCAACCGTGGGGGCCCTTTGGGGTGATGGGCGGGCCGATGCAGCCGCAGGGACACCTGCAAGTCGTGGTTAACCTGGTTGATTACGGGATGAATCCCCAGGCCGCACTCGATGCACCCCGCTGGCAGTTCGTCCGCGATAACCGTGTGCTGCTGGAGCCGACTGCTCCGCACGCGATCGCAACGGCACTGACCGATCGCGGCCACCACGTCCGACCGGGACACTTCTTTGGTCGAGGACAAATGATTTTGCGCGAGAACGGTGTGCTGGTAGCCGCATCAGAACCGAGAGCCGATGGGCTGGCGCTGGCGTGGTAATTTCCCCCAGTTGGGTGACCCAGATCGATGAGGTACGATCGCCCGCCAAACGACTAAGCTACGCTCAGTACCCAGCGCCGGGTATAGCCAGGTTCTACTCATGCAGGAGGTGCGAGATGCTGGTCAAGTTATTGCGAGCCGCCGCCATCACTGCCGTCTTAAGCTTTCTGATGCAAGCGGGTGCCTTTGCGCCAAGTCAACCACTTCTGACGACAAATCAACCGCCAGTATCCCCGTCGAGTTTATTCCATGCCTCGCGATGAGCGTGCATGCGTTCAAAATTGCGATACGCTCATCATGGCTGCATTTTGCGGTCACTGAATACCATAGTCATAGCTGTTTCAGGCTAGCAGCAGCGAGTCAGCGGGCCTGTCCAGAATTGGCTATCCGGCGATGGCTCCTGTTCTCAACTTGCTGCAGACTAAAGCGATCTATCGGTTCTAATGACGCTGATTTTTCACATTACCCCACGATCGGACTGGCAAGCTGCGCAACAGGCAGGCATCTACCGCGCTGACTCACTGGACACCGAAGGGTTTATCCACTGCTCGACGGCAGCGCAAGTGGTGGGGACAGCCAATGCCTTTTTTCGATCCCAATCAGGCTTGGTGCTGCTGGGCATCGCAGTCGATCGCCTCCAGGCCTCGCTACGTTACGACGCGGTAGACGATCGCCAATTCCCCCATCTCTATGGTGCGCTCAATCTGGATGCTGTCGTCCAGGTGTTTGACTTCGAGCCGAATGCTGACGGTACGTTTACCTTGCCCAAGATGAGCGAACAGCCGTTCATCACGTAATGCGAACACTCTTCAGCCGCGATTCCCGCACAGTTTATGGTTCGGGAGTATCCGCTTCTTCAAGGTCAGGCAGCGGCAGTTTGGGGATGATTAGACTGGTGATGCGTTCTTCGGATGCGAGGGGGAGAGGGCGATCGCCTTTAGCATCCCGCTCTAGTAAGGGCACTTCACTGGCCATCAGGCGCGCCATCCGGTTGGTATTCGTGAGCACAGTAACATCTGCATCAGGCGTCAGGGCGACCATACCAGCCAGTGCATCGGTCTTCTGATTAAATTGAAAGGACTGTGTGCCCAGATCGCCGGGAGTGGATAGACGGAGCGCATCGATCGACAGCCGCTTGGCGTCGCCTTGTTCTGATACCAGCAAGATGTCATCACCTTGATAGATCAGGCTATATCCTACCAGCGACTCTTGTTTTCGTAGCCGAATCGCGAGGTTGCCCTGTGCCGTACGACTCATCGCGGGCACCTGTTCGTCATTCACGACCAGTCGCAGCAAGCGTCCCCCTGCCGTCGCCAGCACCAGTTGGTCACCAACCTCAGTGAGGCTAACATACGCTAGCTGGTCGTCTGGCTTCAACTTGAGCACCGTTAATCCTCGTCCCGTTAGCTCTTGCAGTTCGGCAAGGGGTAATCGCTTAAGCCGCCCGCCTTGCGTCAACAGCAGCAGGTCAACCCCTTCCAGGTCATCAGGGAGTACAAAACAAGCGACGATCGATCCAGGGTCACTCTGAGCCGAGGGCGGCAAGAGCGTGACCAGGGGAGTACCGCGCGATCTGCCAGAAGCTAGCGAAATTTCGCGAATATCGACCGGATAAGCCTTACCGCTGCGAGTCAACACAACTAAGGTCTGGCCTGTCGTTGCAAATTCTGTCTGGATTACGAAATCGTCCCCGTCTTCCAGGACTCGCGTTGGCTTGTCTACCGCTCTACTCTGCTGGCGCTGAAACGCTTTCGGCGAGAGGCGGCGGACATATCCCCGCTGGGTCAGTTCCACGACCGTCTCTTCAACTTCCAGATCCAACGGTGAGTCGTCCACGTTAAAGGATGCGCCATCACCCGCTAATGCCGAATCGGTGGTTGTGAGCGCACTGATCTCTAGCTGCTGCCCAGTTTCAACAGTACGTTGGCCGTTCGGGCCTGACTCCTGACCTCTGACGCCTGACTCTCGTCGGCCAGCGCTTTGAGCTGACGCACTCCCGGACACAATCCTGGTTCGTCGGGGGTCAGCGTACTTCTTCTTAAGCGCTCGCAGATCTTTTTTGAGCACTTTGAGCAGCTCTCGTCGATCGCCCAGCAACCGCTGTAATTCTTGCATCCGTGCCGTTAATTCGTCGAACTCAGCCTGCAGATTTTGGCGTTCGGTGCCGATGAGTCGCCGCAGCGGCATCGCGAGAATGGCATCTGACTGGCGATCGCTGAGGTCAAGCCGTTCCTGAAACTGCACCTTGGCAGTACTGCCATCAGGCGCGTGACGCAGAATGTCAATGACAACATCCAGACTGTTGAGCGCGAGCAGTATCCCTTCAACAATATGAATGCGGGTTTCGGCCTGACTTAACTCGTGACGATAGCGGCGCGTGAGCGTCTCTTCCCGAAACCCCAAAAACTGCTGGAGTAACTCGCGTAACGACATCTGGCGGGGCTGCCCATCTGCTAACGCCAGCATAATGGTGCCAAAGTTTGACTGGAGCGCCGTTTGCCGATAGAGCGTGTTGAGCAGCTTCTGAGGATTGGCTTCGCGTCGGAGTTCGATCACAACACGGATCCCCTCACGATCGCTCTCATCCCGAATATCAGCGATCCCATCCAACCGTCCCTGCGCGACCAGTTCCGCAATTTTCTCAATCCAGGCGGACTTGTTCACCTGGTACGGCAATTCCGTAATCACCAGTGCCGTACGACGGTGCCGCCCGCGCCCCATCTGCAGTTCTTCCGTCCGGGCAATCCCACGGACGGGAATGCTGCCCTTACCCGTCGCATACGCTTCGTAGATACCGTCTGTGCCAATAATCTCGCCGCCTGTAGGGAAGTCAGGGCCGGGAATGAGTTCAAACAGTCTGGCGTCAGGCAAATTGGGATTATCAATCAGCGCGATTAACCCATCGACGATTTCGCCCAGGTTGTGCGGCGGAATGTTGGTGGCCATACCGACCGCAATCCCCGAACTGCCGTTGAGCAGGAGAACCGGCAGTTGAGCGGGCAGCACGATCGGCTCATGCTGGGAGTTGTCGAAATTGCCGACAAAATCAACCGTCGCATCACCAATTTCAGCGAGGAGCGCTTCGTTCCCGATCGGGGCCAGTCGGGTCTCTGTATACCGCATGGCAGCCGGAGGATCATTGTCCACAGAGCCGAAGTTGCCGTGGCCACCCAACAACGGGTACCGACTGGAAAAATCCTGCACCAGTCGCACAAGCGCGTCATAAACGGCCTGGTCGCCGTGAGGGTGGTATTTACCGAGGACATCCCCAACCACGCGGGCGCATTTTCGGTAAGGGCGATCGGGCGTTAGCCCCAGTTCGTGCATGGCGTACAGAATCCGCCGATGCACTGGCTTCAGGCCATCGCGGACATCGGGCAAGGCCCGCCCCACAATGACGCTCATGGCATACTCCAGATAGGACTGCTGCATTTCGGTATGCAGGGCAGTGGTAATTACAGCCATGAGCAGTGATCCTCAATCATTGATTTCATACAAGCTTTTTGGCGTTTGCCGTAGGTGACGCGTACGATAGGTGCAAACCCTAATGCCCATCCTTACTATTTCACAGTAGAATCGGCGCGAATTACTAAACTGCTGCATCGGTGTCACGTTTCGAGGAGAGTGCCATGAAAACCGTTCTGATTGTCGAAGACGATCTCATTAATGCACGGGTGTTTTCGAAGATCTTGACGAAGCGAGGCGGTTTGGCAGTTAAGCATACAGAGAACGTCGAAGAAGTCATCCAAATTGCCCAGGCGCGGGAAGCCGATATTATCCTGATGGATGTCTCGCTGTCGCGGAGTGTGTATCTGGGAAAAGCCGTTGACGGCATTAAGATTACCCAAATGCTGAAGGCAGACCCCAAAACAGCAGAGCTGCCCATTATCCTGGTAACGGCCCATGCGATGGAAGGCGATCGCGAAAGCTTTTTGAAGCAAAGTGGGGCTGACGCCTACATCTCGAAGCCCGTAGTCGATCACCAGGCATTTGTCGATCAGATTGTGGCACTGCTGCCCGCCAGCGAGCTGCCGCCAGAGCATTGAGAAGGCACCATGAAAACCGTACTGCTTGTTGAAGACGACCTGAGTAATGTGCGCGTATTTTCGCGTTATCTGACGCGACTGGGTGGTCTGGCCGTCACGCATACCGAAGATGCTGAAACTGTTATGCAAATGGCCAGAACCGGAGCCGCCGATTTGATCTTGATGGATGTGTCGTTGTCTCGCAGTACTTACCAGGGCAAAGCCGTGGATGGGATCAAGCTGGCGCAGATGCTGAAAGCAGACCCCACCACCGCCGCCTTGCCGATCGTCCTGGTGACGGCACACGCCATGATCGGCGACAAGGAAGCGGCACTCCAGCAGAGCGGTGCCAATGGCTATATTTCGAAGCCGGTGGTAGATTACCAGGCATTTGTCAAGCAGATTGTGGCACTGCTGCCAGAGGCCTGAAGCATGCTGGTAGAGATGAGCGATCGCGCGATGCATAACCTAGAACCTTTACGCAGTAGCGGCATTGACTCTCAAACTACTGTAGACTACGGCAGCGGTTAGCGCTGTTCCACGGTTTGAGACAGCGACCATGCCACTCCGAATTTAACGGCTTTTGAGGCTTGCAGTCAGTGGATCATACGCCCAAAACAGGGATTTAGCACCGGATGCCCAACCCCTAGCAAACCCCAGCGTGAGTTCGTCCCCGCTTCGGTTCGGCCACGCTGAGCGCTGAGGGCCAAAGCAGAACAGTCGTCTATTTCGCCTTGTACTACTAGCCGGTGATCACCGTCTGTCCAATGATCACCAAAGCAGAAAGCACGCTTCGGACGTTGATTGACAAAACCCAGAGCGGCGATCGCCGTATTCCATCTTGAGCACATTAGTACTATTTTAAGCAAATTTCAACCAGCCCTGCCCCCATGCTCCCCGGCAAATCGGTTTAAGGGTATGGTCATAGAGCGCGGCAATGAACCAGGCAACAAAACCCGAGTCGTGCGACGATCCAGGCCCCACCAACTCTAACGACAGGCGCAAGCGAGTCATTCGTTACCCGGTCATTCAGTTGGCGTCGGTAATTCGCCTGAGGCGGCTGGAGTTGGTGCATCAATGATCTCTGGCAGCGTCGGAGGCAAGTCGGGCGTTGGCAATTCTGGGGTGACCACGCTGGGCGATGGCACAGGACTGGAAGATGGCGCAGGGGTAGGCCGGGAAGGACTGGTCGATCGCGAACGACTGAGCCGCTCCTGGTACTGCTGTAGTCGCTCTTGCCAGCTTAATGATTTCGGCTGTGGTTTCTTGCGGGCAGGCTTCGTGGGGACATCTGATGGTGTGTCGGACGCTGGCATCTCAGCAGGCTGTGGCGATCGCAGCGGTTCGACAACCGGTGCCAGCGGACTGGGCGTAGGCGTGGGCAGCGGTTCAGGCGGAGCGGGTAGAGGAGTAGGCGTGGGTGATTCAACCGTAGAATCGGAAGGATTAACGTCGGGGATCGGCTCCGTTAGCGGTGGACTGGTTGGACTGGGAGCGGGTAAGGGCGCGATCGCGCTGGGTGACGGCGACGGTTGGGCACGATCGTCAGGGTTGGGAGCGGGTTCTGGCGTTGGCGCAATGCTTGGCTCCGGACTGGGTGTAGGGGCCGGTTCTGGCGGTGCGGGTGGTTCAGGCGCGGGGGGCACATAGTTTGGATCAACAATGCCTTGAACGTCGGCTGCGGCGAGGTCTCCCCGCACCAGTTTCGCGAGCGTATCCTCCCCATTGGGCTGATAGTCAACCAATCGCACAGTGTTATTGAACTCGTTTTTAACGGGATTGCCCTTTTCATCGAGATACTCAAGCTGTACCCAGTTCTTACCGGGCCGGAAGCCCTTGAGATAAATGGGCTGCCAGCGATCGAGAATAAAGCGATCCCCATTCACCGTACAGCGAATGCGCCAATCAGCTATGTCATCCTGTTCATCCGCTTGAGCAACCAGATGCAGCGGGGCGTTGGTCAGGTAGAAATCGAGCAAGATTGGCTCTGCCCCATAAACCCCCTGGGGACGGCTGTAGGTTAATAGCGGCAGATCTGGGTCAGGGCTGTTGTCTTGTGTCTTTGTCAGGACATGAAAGGTCGTCTGGGCAAACGCCCCCTCATTTTTGAAGCTTTCATGCCAGGGGCGGGACGCAAACGCACGAATGGTATGCGTACCCGGTTCCAGATCATTGAATACCAGCGGTTTACTCAGGTCATAAACCGCCTGGTAGGCGTGATTGTCCAGCAGGACGTGCAGGTGGGGCCCCAGACCAAACGTTTCATTCTTGAAGATCGGCAGATCTTTGACGAGAAAGCGTACGGCCACCGTATTATCCGGCAACACTTCATTTTTGCGCGGGCTGAGAATTGTGACCTGCGGTTGGTAGCCTTCCAGAGCTTGACCAAGTTCCTGGAGCGCACTGGGTGGTGACGCCTCGGCAATCTTGCCGGAACTTTTAATTGCTGACTGGGACGGGTCGGCAATGCGCGAGCGTCCTTTTAGCGCCGCATAGGCAGCACTACCAGCGCCCTCGACCCCCATGATTAATGCAACAACCAGCACCAACGCCAGCAAAGTTTTGGCGATCGTCCGCCAACGGTTCATTCCCACCACAAACACACTCCTAAAAGCTGCCCATAGCGAACTATAGCGGAAAAGATCAGGCTTCCTCCGCAAAGTTTCGTGGCAAGCAATCAAACGGGGTGTTTGCGACCGGGCCAGTCACTTATTTGCTTGTTGCTTAACCCGTTACTTATTTAGTTGCTACTAGTTATTAGCAGAAAGCGCCTCGATTCAGCATTACTCAATCAAGCATTGGTTTATAGACGGTTTTGACGGCAGTTCATAGAGTCAATGCAATTGAACATGACCATTGACGCCCTTTTCGAGAAAATTATGTATATAGTTTTCTAATAATTTAGTTTTGTAACCGCAATTACAACAACGCTTGACTTTTTGACTTGGCTTCGGTTCGCAAGCTCTTCTATGCGCGAGATCGGAGGAGTTTGAATTATTGTTAAATGCGTCCGAGAACGATGTAAGGCAAGTCCTATAATGACACGATGAGAACTCCTACCAGGCTAGTCGTATGTCTGCATCGACCTTTCAGGTTTTGATGACGATAGTTGTTCTGTTCTCTTAACCGCGATCGCTAAGATTGCATCCCTAAGTGCCCTGGTGTGAGCAGACTCGTTCAGTGAATTTGGGACTCATACATCATGTTTCTCGATCGCAACGATGACGGCTTACAGGCTCAGAGGGCTGGTTTCGAGAACCAGAGCAGCGTCTGGCAGGGGGGATTCCTCGTTCCTTGTCTAGAGAGAGGAGAGTCTCAATGACAACTACCCCACGGGAGCGTGATGCGAAAGTGAGGGTTGCTGTCGATAATGACCCGGTTCCTACTTCATTTGAGAAGTGGTCTCAACCTGGTCACTTTGACCGCACTCTGGCTAGAGGTCCCAAAACCACAACCTGGATTTGGAACCTTCACGCTAACGCCCACGATTTTGATAGCCATACTAGTGACTTAGAAGACGTTTCTCGTAAAATCTTCAGTGCTCACTTCGGCCATCTTGCCGTTGTGTTCATCTGGTTGAGCGGCGCATATTTTCACGGCGCTAAGTTTTCAAACTACGAAGCCTGGTTGACCAATCCCACTGGCATTAAGCCCAGTGCTCAGGTGGTCTGGCCAATCTTCGGTCAAGAAATTTTGAATGCAGATGTTGGCGGTGGCTTCCACGGCATCCAGATCACGTCTGGACTGTTTTATCTGTGGCGGGCGTCTGGCTTTACAAACAGCTTCCAGCTTTATTGCACCGCGATCGGTGCGCTGGTCATGGCCGGCCTCATGCTGTTTGCTGGTTGGTTTCATTACCACAAGCGTGCCCCCAAGCTGGAATGGTTCCAGAATGTTGAATCGATGCTGAACCACCACCTGGCAGGCTTGCTAGGGCTGGGGTCGCTCGGCTGGGCTGGACACCAAATCCATGTGTCTCTGCCCATCAACAAGCTGCTGGACGCTGGGGTCGCTCCAAAAGACATTCCCCTACCGCATGAGTTCATCTTGAACTCGAAGCTGTTGTCGGATCTGTATCCTAGCTTTGCTAAGGGTCTGACTCCCTTCTTCACGCTGAACTGGGCAGAATACTCTGATTTTCTGACCTTCAAGGGCGGATTGAACCCTGTAACGGGCGGTTTGTGGTTGACGGATAGCGCTCACCATCACCTGGCGATCGCGGTTCTGTTCATCATCGCTGGACATCAATACCGCACGAACTGGGGCATTGGTCACAGCATTAAGGAAATCCTTGAAGCGCACAAAGGCCCCTTCACTGGCGAAGGCCACAAAGGCCTATATGAGACGCTGACGACCTCCTGGCACGCCCAGTTGGCAATTAACCTGGCCCTGCTGGGTTCGTTGAGCATCATTGTGGCGCACCACATGTACGCTATGCCGCCCTATCCCTACCAGGCAACGGATTATGCCACGCAGCTTTCGCTGTTTACGCATCACGTCTGGATCGGTGGATTCCTCATCGTCGGCGCAGCCGCACACGGTGCCATTTACTTTGTGCGGGATTATGACCCCGTTGTGAACCAAAACAACCTGATCGATCGTGTACTCCGGCATCGGGATGCGATTATTTCGCACCTGAACTGGGTCTCGATCTTCCTGGGCTTCCATAGCTTTGGTCTGTATATTCACAACGACACGATGCGAGCACTGGGCCGTCCGCAGGACATGTTCTCGGACACGGGGATTCAGCTGCAGCCAGTCTTCGCTCAGTGGGTGCAGCACCTGCACGCGTTGGCTCCTGGTGCAACGGCTCCAAACGCGCTGGCTCCAGCGAGCTATGTGTTTGGTGGTGAGACGGTTGCAATCGCTGGCAAGGTCGCGATCGCGCCCATTCCACTCGGCACGGCAGACTTCTTGGTGCACCATATCCATGCGTTCACTATCCACGTCACCGTTCTGATTCTGCTCAAAGGTGTGCTGTATGCCCGCAGTTCGCGTCTGATTCCAGACAAAGCGAATCTCGGCTTCCGCTTCCCTTGCGACGGTCCTGGTCGCGGCGGCACCTGCCAGGTTTCTGGTTGGGACCACGTCTTCTTAGGTCTGTTCTGGATGTACAACTCGCTGTCGATCGTCATTTTCCACTTCAGTTGGAAAATGCAATCCGATGTGTGGGGGACGGTCAATCCAGACGGTACAGTCGCGCACATCACTGGCGGTAACTTTGCTCAAAGCGCGCTCACCATTAATGGCTGGCTGCGCGACTTCCTCTGGGCACAGGCCACGCAGGTGATTACCTCCTACGGTTCAGCGCTGTCTGCTTACGGGCTGCTGTTCCTCGGTGCTCACTTTGTTTGGGCATTCAGTCTCATGTTCTTGTTCAGCGGCCGAGGCTACTGGCAAGAATTGATTGAATCGATCGTTTGGGCGCACAACAAGCTGAAAGTTGCTCCGGCAATCCAGCCCCGCGCACTGAGCATCATTCAAGGTCGAGCAGTGGGAGTAGCGCACTATCTCCTGGGAGGCATTGTCACCACATGGGCATTCTTCCTGGCTCGTACACTGGCACTCGGATAAGCGCGAGGAGAACGACGTAAAACTATGGCGACTAAATTCCCCAAATTTAGCCAAGACCTCGCTCAAGATCCGTCTACACGTCGGATCTGGTACGGGATCGCCACTGCCCACGATTTTGAAAGCCATGACGGCATGACGGAGGAGAATCTTTACCAAAAGATCTTCGCCTCCCACTTTGGTCACCTGGCAATCATCTTCCTGTGGACATCTGGTCTCCTGTTCCACGTAGCGTGGCAAGGCAACTTTGAGCAGTGGATCAAAGATCCATTGAACATCCGTCCCATCGCCCACGCGATTTGGGACCCTCAGTTTGGTCAACCAGCGGTTGATGCCTTTACCCAGGGTGGGGCCAATTACCCGGTTGATATTTCCTACTCGGGCGTCTACCAGTGGTGGTACACCCAGGGTATTCGGACGAATGGCGACCTGTATTCGGGTTCCATCTTTCTGTTGATTCTGTCGGCGGTCTTCCTGTTCGCTGGCTGGCTGCACTTGCAACCCAAGTTCCGCCCGTCGCTGGCCTGGTTTAAGAACGCAGAATCACGCCTGAATCACCACCTGGCAGGGCTGTTTGGCGTTAGCTCATTGGCCTGGGCCGGTCACCTCATTCACGTTGCGATTCCCGAGTCTCGGGGTCAGCATGTGGGCTGGGATAACTTCCTGTCCACGCCTCCCCACCCCGCTGGCTTAGCGCCCTTCTTTACGGGCAACTGGGGTGTTTATGCTGAAAATCCTGACACTGCAGGTCATGTGTTTGGGACATCTCAAGGTGCTGGTACGGCGATTCTGACCTTCCTGGGTGGTTTTCATCCTCAGACGGAATCGCTCTGGTTAACGGACATGGCGCATCACCATCTGGCGATCGCGGTTCTGTTTATCGTGGCTGGTCACATGTACCGCACGAACTTTGGGATTGGACACAGCATCAAGGACATGCTGGACAGCAAGAAAGGTCTGCTGTCTCCCAGCAGTGAAGGTCAGTTCAACCTGCCTCACCAGGGGCTGTACGAAACCTACAACAACTCGCTGCACTTCCAGTTGGGCTTCCACCTGGCTGCACTGGGTGTGATTACATCCCTGGTCGCGCAGCACATGTATTCGCTGCCACCCTACGCATTCTTGGCGAAGGACTTCACGACGCAAGCGGCGCTCTACACCCATCACCAGTACATTGCTGGATTCCTGATGGTCGGTGCCTTTGCTCACGGAGCCATCTTCTGGGTACGGGATTACGATCCAGACCAGAACAAGGGTAATGTGTTGGATCGCGTGCTACAGCACAAAGAAGCCATCATCTCTCACCTGAGCTGGGTTTCGCTGTTCCTCGGGTTCCACACGCTGGGTCTGTATGTGCACAATGACGTGGTCGTTGCCTTCGGGACACCGGAGAAGCAAATCTTGATTGAGCCCGTGTTCGCACAGTTCATTCAGGCGTCCCACGGGAAGGTGCTGTACGGTCTAGACACCCTGCTGTCTAATCCAGACAGTATCGCGACGACGGCCTGGCCTAACTACGGCAACGTCTGGTTGCCCGGTTGGCTGGATGCCATCAACAGCGGCACAAACTCCTTGTTCCTGACCATTGGTCCTGGCGATTTCCTGGTTCACCACGCGATCGCTCTGGGTCTGCACACCACCACCCTGATCCTGGTCAAGGGTGCGCTGGATGCACGCGGCTCGAAGCTGATGCCCGACAAGAAAGACTTCGGCTACAGCTTCCCCTGCGACGGTCCTGGACGGGGCGGCACCTGCGACATCTCAGCTTGGGATGCCTTCTATCTAGCCGTCTTCTGGATGTTGAACACCATTGGTTGGGTTACGTTCTACTGGCACTGGAAGCACCTTGGCATCTGGTCTGGGAACGTGTCTCAATTCAATGAAAGCTCCACCTATCTAATGGGCTGGCTGCGCGATTACCTCTGGCTGTACTCCGGCGCGACCATCAATGGTTACAACCCGTATGGCATCAACAACCTGTCTGTCTGGTCCTGGATGTTCCTCTTTGGACACCTGGTTTGGGCAACGGGCTTCATGTTCCTCATCTCCTGGAGAGGATACTGGCAAGAGCTAATCGAAACGTTGGTTTGGGCACACGAGCGGACTCCACTGGCGAACCTGGTTCGCTGGAAGGACAAGCCTGTTGCGCTCTCCATCGTCCAGGCTCGTCTGGTCGGCCTTGCTCACTTCACAGTTGGATACATTTTCACCTACGCAGCCTTCCTGATATCCGCTACGGCGGCAAAATTCGGGTAGCCTCTGCTGAGTGCACTTAGGTATCTAAAACAACATCCCTCCGGCTTAAGCCGGAGGGATGTTGTTTTAGATACGCATCCTACCTGTCGGTTTGCTGTCAGCAGTCAGGGCATGGCCGTATCAGCCATATTACGTAAGTAAACAGGGAAATTGCTTAAATGTAGTTGTAAAGTTGGCAAAGCAACAATGTACTTTCCGTGTGCCCCCTGAATTCTGGAGGTTCAACTTTAGAATTGGCTTAACGATACACGGTCAACCGCGTTGAGAACCTCATAGAGTTAATGCAAGCACTATTAAGGAAGGACACTGTGCCAAACTGGTCACCGACAAAATTCCACTCTCGAAGTGGTCGGTACTATCGATATCAGGAATCAGACGTGACAGTACGTATTCTCGATGCTCACCATTGGGAAGCGTTGGAGCCTAACCATACTGAACCCCATAATCACTACTTCAAAGTCAATGGACGCTGGTATTTATATGCAGAAACACCCAACCAGTATCTATTTGAGCAACCGGCTGCGTCAAGCGTTACTTTAGTTGAGCCAAGTGAGCACTTAGACAACCTGCTCAACGAACTCAAACAAGCTGAGTCGTTCCATCAGGCCAGCGCCAGCAGTCGAGTTGCTGAAATGCCAAAGCGAGCCTATCGAGGGGTTATCTATTAAACAAGGCGTTGGTAGCGCGATCGCCTTGAACAGCGATCGCGGCCTGGTTAGCCCACGCCTACCGCTCAATGAATCAATGGCATTTTCGCAACACGAATGCCACGTTTCAGTTCAAAAACTGATTAACTGGGCCTCTCGCTAGAATCATTGTGGCGAGAGGCTGCGTAATTTAATGGGTATAGCCGTTGCCACACGGTAGATGGCAACGGCCAGTCAATCAGGTCCACTGACTGAAAGGGTGCAGTCCTGACTGTGGCTTCAGCATTCTGACCAACGCGCTAAATTTGAGTAAATCTTTTGGTGCGCTATGACTCATTACCAACAGGTACTAAGCATTCCAACAACCGGCAAATCGCTGTGCCGAATTACGCAGAAAGTACAGGCAGTAGTTGCCGAGTCGAAAATTAAAACTGGACTTTGCACGTTATTTTTGCGGCACACGTCTGCCAGCCTCATTATCCAGGAGAATGCCGATCCCGACGTGCTGCAAGATTTAGAAAACTTTTTGGCGAAGCTAGTCCCGGAATGGGAACACTATATCCACAGTACAGAAGGGCCAGACGATATGCCAGCCCATATCCGAACGGCACTAACCAGTACCTCTGAACAAATTCCGATCGCCAACGGTCGTCTGATGCTAGGCACCTGGCAGGGCATTTACCTTTGGGAACATCGGCAGCGGGGCCATAGCCGCGAGTTGGTTGTCCACGCGATGGGCGACTAGAAACGGCTGCAGTCAATGCCACCGATAGTGGACGGAAGCACTGGTTTGTGAATTCTTTTGACTAAACTCCACGTCTTTTGACTCAGATCGACTATTGATAGGACATCATGATACTTCTGGCAAAGAATTAATGAGGCGTTTACAGAACTCGTTGCTGGCTTGTTTCGTCATCATCAGTAGCGGATTGTTGACAAGCTGCAATGTTGAGAAGGCGCGGGCAATTCAAGGGGCAGCGGTGCAATTTAAAGCAGAATCGCTAGCAGCCATCCAGGCGATCGACGACATGCATCGCCAGGAATTGGAGCCACCGCCGCGATCGTCCACTGATGTTCGTCGCGACTTTGTCACGGGCATTTTGAGTTCGAAAAGTGAGATTAACGCCAATTTAATTGATCTGGCGATCGATCCCTTAAAGCCACCGGATGACCCGGAGTGGGATGCCTTCACCGCCGATCTCCGTAGTCAGTATGAAAACTTTGCCGCCATTTTTGACAAACTGGATGCTGGCAACCTGGTAGCCGTTGATGAAGTTCGTCAGTCAGCCGAGCACGCCAAAACGCTGACTGTACAGATGGCACTATTTGCCGATGCCGTGAGTAAAAATCCGCCCGTCCTCTACCGCTATCGCAACGATATCATTGTCAAACTGCGCAAGCAGCGCAAAGCCTATCAAGACCTCCAGTCCCAACTCAAGTCCAGCTACGGCTCCGTTGATGCCAGCCCGCAGTCATCGCGAGACAAGCTCCACGACATCGAAAACCAGGTCGGCGAATTGATGGGCGCATGGCAGCAAGTCAAGGCGCAAGAGCAAAAATTGCTGGAAACCACGGTCGCTCAGTGCTTGAAGGCAGCGCTGCTGGGTAAAGACCTGGGGCACCTGATCAACGATTACGACAAACTCGACCTCAACACCATTAACCTGCTGATTCCGCGCATTCTCAATACGGCGGCTATCGTGACCGGACGTGACTATACCTTTCTACGTGCAAGAACAACCAGCGTGCTCAGCGAGATCAGACAAGATCCACTCTGGCAGGGAGCGGCAAACCTGGCTCTGGATGAAGTCAATAACGCTGCCGCCAATCGCCGTAAAACGCAATCCCCCCTGACGAGCGTTCAAAAGTAGTAAGGACACGTACTATGCCCGATAGCAATACTGTATTTCTGCAAACGGCCTCGGCTGTGATGAATGAGTTGGATATCCGCTATATGGAGGCCGACCTTGACGGCAAAGTGCAGCTCAAGGATGACCTGGACAAAGCAATGATGACGTTTTCCGAGATCCGCTGTCGAATCCTGGAAAGTGAAGTTCTCTGTACGCCAGCGGATGTCGCGAAGATGCAGCAGTTAAGGCAAGACGTGGAGAACGCTGAGGAAATTCAAGCGGTACTGTCGGCTATGGTGCGCGTGACTGGTTTTTTGGCGCGGTTATAGGACAGGAGCGGTAACAGGCGGCACAAGCGTGGGAGACAAACCGCAGAACCGTTTTAGCCACAGGCAAACGCTGGCACGATCGCGATCGCAAACTATTGTAAGAAATTCACTGAACACAGTTCGGTGAGATAGACTGAGAGCCAGATTTAAACCAGATTTAAAGCCGGATTTAAACAGAATGTGAAAAAACTGGAGGAGTCTACTATATTTAGGTATTATTTGAAGCTTCGACGGGAATCGACCTATTCCTGAGTACCAGATATAGCGTTTTGCCACGTGAATTTAGCGACGCCTTGGCGTGGGTGTGAAATGAAACACTGGGAATTTTTATTGCAGAAAGAGGGCGATCGCTCCTGGCTCCCCCTGGATTCACCAGACGTGGAAATCCTTGAAGGGCGCTATCGGATCGTGGCGCGATCAGGTATTGTCAATGCCGATATTGACATTCGGATCGTACACCTGGCCACAGAAGCTGTGCCTCCAAAGCGTCGCGTGCAGAAACGTTCTTGTCGAACGAATCAGGATGGTTTGATGGTGGTGATTCCGTTCACCCAGCTCGAACCAGGATTGTGGGAACTGCACTGCTCCCCTGCCGACCTGTTATCAGACCTGATGACAGGCGCACAGCCCTACAGCGTGAAGTTACAGGTATTGGCCCGCGAAGCTGAAGAAGAAGACTGGGATCCCGATTGGTCAGCCGCTGCGACCGATGCCGACAGTGCCGGGAGTATCCCCCCCGTCGCGCCTGCGGCTGTGCCTGCAGCGATTATCGAACCACAGTCAGCGGCCCCTGATCGGATCCCAACGGCCTTGTCACACCCCACGTCAACGGCAGGCGATCGCGCTGTAGACCTGCCGCCAGAGGTAGCCGAGATTTTAGGAGCATCGATGGATCGGCTATTTCAGATTGCAGCGCAGATGTCTGAGCAGCTCGTCGATGAGGTGCTCCAAGATTTTGACTTTAGTGCGATCACCGATAACGCCGCTACGGCAACCGATGTTGTGGCAACCAACGCCTTACCCCGATCGGATGCAGCGAGTCCCGCGCAACCGGACGCAGTGAGTCCCGCCGCCACAATCCGTGAGCCTGGGGAACCGACTCCATCCACTCCGACCCTATCCACTATTGATACTGGCTATACGCTGGCAGCAGGCGAAGTATTCACCCTCTCTCTGGAACATACGGCGCTGGTCGCTACCCGCAGCGAACCATTGACTGTATCGGGATGTGTCGCGATCGGACAGGCACCTGCCACCTCACCAATTGCGGTCAATGGGTCTAGCCCAGCGGTCAATGCCTCCGCCAGCGAGATTGCTGACCCCTGGGATCTGGATGACAGCGCTCTCGATCTGACCGGCGCAACGGCTCGATCGATTCAGCTTTGTTTACGCGATCCACAGAGCCTCCAGGTTCTGGTGAGTGATCACCAACCCTTGCCACAGCAAGCACTCCCCTTTCCGTTCACCTTTGCCGTTTCACTGCCCGAGTCCCTTGCGACTCATTTAGTTTTAGGGGAAGTCCTGCTGTGTGGCACCCTGCCATCCAATCCCGAGAAGATGGTGGCGTTGACCACTCAGGCATTTTCGGTGACTGTGGATCCAACAGCATTGGTTGATGAGCTGACCAAGCTCAACCAGGTACTCACGGCCGAAATTGAAGATGAAGAGCGCATTGATCTGCCTTTAGAGCTGTCATCACGGGTGAAGGAGCAAGAAACGCCGTCATTGAACCTGTCGTTCCTGAACCTGACGATCGCGACTGCTCCCGAAGAGCCCTCACCACGCTTCCCGTCTCTAGCTGGGCAACCCCTGCCCCCCAAGATTTATCACCCTGATCCAGCGGCTGCGCACTCCAAAACACTCCATCTGCCCACGTTTAGTAGCACAGCGCTCGCTGGTGACACCAATATTGCTGTGCCAGCCGGATCCTCATCCACCTCTCCGGTGGCCCAATCGGAGCACGATCGCGCTACCGGAGAGGTGGCGATCGCACCCCCAGAGGCGACCAACGCCGCCCAAGACACGCTGACGCAAGCGGACATGAGCCTGTCAACGTCACCGGCTCCCACACCCATTCCAGGTCATGACGCCATCACGGCGGCACACCCACCCATCGATGCACCAACTTTGAGCGGCGAATCAGCGGCTGTAGAGCCAGACCACTCTGGCCCCGGCATACCGCACCCCAACCAGCCTGACGCCCATCCACTGTCTCTCGATCTGCCTTCACCCGCCCACATGGCCTTTCAATCCCTCAAGCTTCAGGATCGATTTTTGACGCGGCTGGCGTCCTTCGCCACCGATACTGAGCTATCCGCCCAGCGAAGAGCCAATTTAGCAATGGGCAGTCCGGTGCCGCTTTCGATGCCCAACGTGACCTCTACGGCTGCCGATGCCCAGGCGCTCGCGCAAGAGATTGTGGTGGACGATGAATCACCGTCCCGCGATCGCCGTCGTACTGAACCGAAACCAACGGCTGCCAGCAGCCCAGCGCCTGCTCCGGATCGTCGCCCGCACCAGCCCTCGTCAGCCGATCAACACAGCCCCTACGTTTTACCAGCCGACGAGCCAGTGCCAATGCCAGCAATGGAGGTAACCGCTGGTGAGCTGACTGCTGGGAAGCCAGTCACAATTCGCGTGAAGTTGCCCAACCTGCTGCCCCGGATTTATGTCAAGCTCTGGATCACAGACCGCCAAACGCGATCGCTGCTGGATGGCCCCCGCTGGCTGGTCGATTTTATTCCCAATGGGCTGGGCGACCTGGAAGTAATGACCCCTCTCACCGTCCCGTTTGGCAGCCTGGAAGTTCGATTTGAGGCGATCGCGGTTGAAATGCAGACCCAGCGGGAAAGTCACAAAGTCACCATCGATCGAGCCGTGGTGCCGCCAAATTTGCCCGTGGTGTCGCTCGATGACTTTAATGCCTACCCCTAAAGCGTCTGGGTTTCGGCGTCTCAGTATTAAGAATTTTTAGCACTGGATAACTTGTTCCCACTTCACAGTACAGTCAGTTTTGGAACCATCTAAATCTCGATAGGAAACTTGTTATGACAGGTTCATACGCTGCTTCTTTCTTGCCCTGGATTCTCATTCCCGTTGTCACCTGGCTCGTGCCAGCGGTCGTGTTTGGTCTTTTGTTTCTTTACATCGAGCGTGAAGATCCAAGCGGCATCTAAATGAACGCTCATTAATTGCCGTCATTTGGGTTTAATTCACTGTTTTTCATACAGCTTTGGTCAGAAAGCTGTGCGTTGGACGAACAGAAAAATGCTACGTTCGAGCAGGCTTTCTGACATCCTTCCGCCATCATCTGCGTGATCATGGCAATAATGCGTAAAGTAAAAACCGCCTATCCTCCGTATACGAGTCAGGCGGCTTTTTTGTACACCAACGTAGATTAAATCTGAGCCAAAATCCGTTTTTGAGCGGCAGCACTATCTTCGTAATGCAAGCGTGTCGTAATGCAAGCGCGGCCCTGAGCCAGAACAGCCCTGAACAGAGTCAAGATTGCGTTTTAGGTTTTCTCCCAGTGGGCAGGCTGCGCTTTATCCAATCGCCACTTTAGCGGATTTCGGTATAAGACCCAATAGCCTTAAATCGATGATCCAAGACCAGCGTAAGCGCCATAGAAGAAAAGACCAAGAACTACCAGTACGCCCGTCCCTGCAACTGTTGCCACAATCCACAGAGGAATTCTTCCAGAACTAGCCACTACATTCACCTCTTAGCGAAACGAGAAATAAAACGTGCGATTAATCGAAATCAGTTAATCAAAACCTAGCTAGTTGAAGAAATAGCTAGAGAATAAAATGCCGAGCGTAAAAACGAGCAACAAGCCCAAGTAAAGCGACGTCCGATTTAGCTCGACTGGTTGTTTGTTAGGATTTGAGGATCTTTCTGCCACTGTTGATACCTACCGTTGAATAAACTGCATAGCGGCGATCGCGCCTAAGAAAAACACGGTTGGCACAGCCAGCGTATGAACCGCCAACCATCTCACCGTAAAAATTGGATACGTAACTGGCTCATTCGGTGTTCTGCTAGTCATATCGTTGAATGGTTCCTAAACTACTTTTTGAGATCAAGAAATTCTTCAATTTCTTGCTTGGCATCAAAACGATCTTTGATAATCGGTGCTGATTGTACCTGCGTGGGATAGTACTCATTTGGGCGAGGCGTACCGAACGCATCGTATGCCAGACCAGTTTGCACAAACAGCCATCCGGCGATAAACAACGCTGGGATTGTGATGCTGTGAATCACCCAATACCGCACGCTTGTAATGATGTCCCCAAAGGGGCGCTCACCAGTTGAACCAGCCATCGAGATTCCTCCACTGAAAACAATCAAAAGCTCACTTTTCAATTATCATACGGGACTACAGAACCAGCCACAAGCAACTTTTCAGTGAACCCAAGAAGCAAGTTTTACGCCTTGAGCAGCGGCTATATTTTGACGGCTATTTTGACTGTGGCCACGCATGCTTCCAACAACGGATTCAATAACGTCTACCAACCAATCCTCTACTGTATGCTGTTGCCGCGAAGTTATCCGTTGATTAGCAGGAGTGCGCCAGTTTCAAATCCACACTTCTTTATGCGTCACGCAACCGGATCTTCTAGGCGGCAGTCGTAGTCGGGCTGTACTTCAACAGCGTGCCCTTCTGACCAATGATGAACCCCTGGTTTTGGTTGAGGAACAGAATCTTGTAGAGATTGGACGGTACATTCTCGATCGACCGATCCTTCTCCCACGTTGCGCCTCCGTCTACACTCCGTAACAGGTTGCCACTGCCGCCGGAGACCCAGATTTCATCCGGGGTGCGATATGCCAAATCCAGCAACCCCCAGCTTGTGGAAAACTCCGGTTTCACTGGATCGCTCCAGGCCTCACCGTTATCGGCAGACTGGAACTGAATTTGGCCGCCACGGGCGATCATCCAGAGCCGTCCATCGGGGGTGTATCCCATATTTTGCAGGCGACGCGAACTATTGCGGTTATGCGGTTCCCACGCACTCTGACCCGGCTCCCAGACAGAGTAGAAATTACCG
>JAJPKC010000146.1 GCA_021323955.1 Oscillatoriales cyanobacterium Centralia_MAG_596
ACAGAATTACATGGCCTTGACCGCTCGCAGATGCTTGTAACGTATGTGTGATTTGCCCTAGTCGTATCGGGAGGAACCAACACGTTCGCGCAGCGGGTGATCCACATCAGATGGGACAAGAAGCGATTTGCCAGTGACTAGACTACGGACGAAGATGTAGGCAAACCCAAGGACGAAAAAGGCTGCTGAAACCCCGATCGCAATCTGAGCATTCTTGGCTGAATCGCCACCTGCCGTAAAGCCGTAGTAGAAAACGCCGACCATCATCGCGAAATTTAGAACCGCACCCATCACCGGAATCACTTTGGTTTGCCAGACATTGGACTCGTCGCCAAGCAAATGATCCATGGAGGCAACGAATGTCACCAGACAGGTTAAACCGTAAAAGATGAAGGTGCCAATGTTAGATACCAGCGTTACCTGAGTCAGGTTGTTGACGCTGAGTACACCATAGCCCCCGATCGCGGCTGACAAAATGGTGAGAAAAATCACACCAATGTGAGGCGTATTGAACTTTCCATGCAGAAATCCAAACACAGCGGGCAACTCATCATCTGCTCCCATCGCATAGGTAATGCGAACGCCGGTTGAGAGGGATGACAGCGTCGTCCCCACCAGCGCCAGCAGCACCGTAATTGCCATAATGAGCACCAGGGCAAACCCATGCCCGCCCAGTAGCATATCGCCTAAGATCCGGGACATATCACCAATGGGTGCGCCTGATAATGCCGCGGCGTCAAAGCCTGTCACAATACTGCCGCCAGCATACTTAGTCGGATCGAGACTAAGCGCCTTGAGTGCTTCACCAAAATCGGTGATTTTGGGGTCGAGTCCAGCGACAAATGAAGTAGCATCCCCTGCCTTATTGACGACGCCCGCATAGGCACTGCTGATGAAGAAATTGGCGGCAAAGTACTCGAAGAAATAGCAAATGCAGGCCTGGATGAACAGCGAAAGAATGACACCTCTGGGAATGTCACGTCTTGGATTAACGGCTTCACCCGCTAGCGCCGTAGCTGACTCAAAGCCGACGACCAGTAGGATTGCGATCGTGCATTGAAACAGCAGACCGCTGAAGTCATGCGGCAAAATTACGCTCACCGCATTCGCATGTTCATACTTAAATTCTGGATGTCCAAACCGAAACGCGATAAACAGAAGACTAAGAATTACCAGTGACGTGATCTGGACAATGTTAATAATGATATTGACCAGAGTGGAGCCGGTCACGCCGAAAAAAGCAATCACCCCAACAAGCACAGCAAAAACGACACAAAGTGCAATTTGCTCCGGTGGCTTCGTGGCAAAGTCTGGATTAAAAAGTTGTCCAATGTAGACAATCAGTGTCCCCATAAACCCGACCATAACGCCGGGATATACCCAGTAGTAAAGGTGGGACGACCAGCCAGTTAAAAACTTGACAATTCGGGCAAACCGAAAATGCTTATGCTCTTCTTTTGCGAGAATTGCGGCCTCTGCGTAGTAGTAGGAACTACCCGCTCCTGCTTCGGGATATGCTTTAGATAATGTTGCAAAACAACTGGCAGTCAGGAGGGCGATCGCAGTTGCAACAGCAACGGAAGCCCACATATTTAAAGCTGATGCTCTGGGAGACTGAAGCTGATATGTTGTCCACAAAAATGCGCCTGGTGCAATTAGCGCCATTGCGTTGATCGTGACACCAACTAAGCCGAGTGTTGGCTTGAGACTCCCAGTGCTAGATGAATTGGCACTGGACATAAGCTCGAATACCTAAATTTTCAAAAGGGTATTTGACTTACTAAGGTCGTCGGAGCAGTCACTTTATTTCCGTAGTGCAAAATACAAATTGTTTGAAATTAATGGAGACGACATACGATTATCATAGGTTTGGTACAGTTTTGACACATTAAGAATTGTTTCGAAAATTGAGTTGGTAAAAACAGCTA
The DNA here is from genome assembly GCA_021323955.1 of Oscillatoriales cyanobacterium Centralia_MAG_596. GTDB lineage: Bacteria > Cyanobacteriota > Cyanobacteriia > Leptolyngbyales > Leptolyngbyaceae > Stenomitos. Next base: position 1,929 of record JAJPKC010000146.1, read on the forward strand.
AACAGGAGTTAGTTGGCTGTTTTTAGAATTCTATATCGCCAGGTATAGAATTATCTAAACGCTAATTTTGTCGTCTAAACGCATTTGGATTGGGTGCCTTTAAACTAAACGATGACATGGCGAAATCGAAACGCCGTTGAAGCTGTGACCGCAACGGACAAATCATAATTCGGTGGAATTATAATTTGATCAAATTTGATACTTACAAATCACTTCTTGCTGACTTCTTTTTGCCAGAGCTTCTCTAGCTTTTTGACCTGATGGCGGAAGACGAACACTTGATACTTTCGATAGAGTAAGACTCCTGTAACGGCGACCAGAGGTATGCTCAGAAAAAATATTGCTGGACAAAGGCTAGCAGGAGCCGCGGATACCGAATTCGACGGCAATATTGTGGGTGATGGTGGGATGATTAATACAAAAGGCTTCATAGATTCCTTTGTCGTGATCGAACGAGCAGCAATCGAACGGGCATTTCAGACGGGTTGGTGTCACGTTAGATGACAGCTATCCTCAATTGAGTACGCCACACCTTGATCAAGTCGGTGTGTGGGCGGCTTCGACGTGAGCTTCGACGTGGGCGCTTAGCCGAACAGCGCTCAGCCAAACAGTGTGGTGAATGCAAATGCAAACGGCTGTAAGTAAAAATCGCGCACATGAAGCAAAATGCTGGTTGCCCGCTGTCTACAGCAAGGTTAAACGCACTGTAGCGGTGTTACTTGTGCTCCAAATTGATCGATGCTGGTAACGCTGTTTGACCGCTCATAGTCGAAGATTTGCTTACTAGATACGGTTCAATTGCCAGCATGACTGTTAATGACGCCACGATGCTTGTGGCGCTAAATAGGAGAACTGTAAAAATGCGCCAGCCCAGTTCGATATTGGATGCGGTGGCGCTTTCTAAGTGGCTGACCATCGCTTCAGGCGATCGATCGCGACGGTGCGGGAATCGGTGCGATTTACCAGGCGTCGATCGCTCCCCAGTTGAAGCCTGGTCAGGGGCCGAAAAGTAGTGCCAGCGCTGAGTGTCAGGCTCAAATACGGTTGCAGCATAATCTGGCGGCAACCACTGTTGAATGACCCCAGGTTGGAGAACCGCTGACACCGATGGATACGGCAGCAGTGGATCGTTTGGTGCATTGTTGTTAACTGAAAGTAAACAAAGGTCATCGAGCACCGCAGCGGCTGATGAATAGCGCCGTTTGATCGCGCTGGCAAGCAGTCGATCGAGAATCTTTGCTAGCGGCGGGCTGATTGGCTGTGTCACATAGTCTCGCCAAATCCAAACATTCTCGCTGCTGTCGATCAGATCAAACGGCGATAGCTGCGTCAGAAGATGAATACACGTCACCCCCAGACTATAGAGATCACTGGCAAAAACGGCTTTACCGCGCGTTTGTTCGGGTGCTGTATATTCCGCGCTGCCAATTAGCGTTTCAGTATGCAACTGGTTTGGGCTACCGACCTGCTTGGCTGCGCCAAAATCAACCAGCACCAGCGTTCCATCACAGTGGCGACGAATAATATTAGCTGGCTTAATATCGCGGTGAATGACCCGACGATCGTGGATATATTGCAGCACTGGCAGGAGTTCATGCAGCAATTGGCGGATTCCATCTTCGTCAAACGCACCAAATTCGGCCAGCTCCTGTTCTAACGTTTGCCCATCAACCCACTCTTCCACCAGGTAGAACTGTTCATCCAGCTCAAAGGCATCGAGTAATTGAGGAATTTGGGAATGGCCGCCCAATTCAGCAAGCTGTAGTACTTCCTGGTGGAACTGCGCGATCGCGGCTTCACGGTGACTGGTGTTGCCTTCGTGTCGATACAGTTGCTTGATCACACAGTTGGTTTGGACGGGTTGCGCTGTGTCGGTCGCCAGAAAGGTTCTGCCGAAGCCTCCCTGACCGATTTGGGCGATGATTTGATAGCGCTGCTGCAATGGGTGAGTGATGCTGTCACTAGGGCGACCGTCCGCATCACTTGAATTCAAAGAATCAATACCATCAGGCTTTAAAGAGTAGTGCATACAACAGGAAACCATTGACATTAGCCCAGCCTGTTACCGGATCAACCACCATGAGAACGAGCGGCTTAGGGTTGAGCCGATTGATAAGCATTTCAGAATTCGCCTAATTGAGTGCGCTGCTGATCGACTCACTCAATTTAATTGCAGCGCTTTTTGGAATAGTTGGAACATGATGAATTCGCTGCTCACTTATGATTATCATCCTCTTATTTCAAGAGGACAAGATATAAAAACGTTTAGATAAGATGCCCGGTGCTTATATCTTTCGATATATACGATTCTGCTCATTGGGCAGCGTTGGGCTGCCGAAAAAATGGGTGGTACGTGAGTATCGTATCGACTACAGATGCAATTTTCAGTCAATTGTTTGAGTATTAAAGAGTTGAGTTCAAGTGCATAGTTCTACTACGATGAAATGGGAATATATTGCCGGGTTATGAAAGTTTTCCGTGTCAAGGTTAAGCCTGCTTCCAGGCAGCAGTTATTTCGGCGCGAAGACGATGGTAGTTTAACTGTGCACCTGAAATCCCCGCCGATCGATGGAAAAGCCAATCAAGAGCTAATTCAGGTTTTGGCGAACGCGTTTAGTGTCTCCAAATCATCAATCAGAATTAAATCCGGTGCATCAGCAAAAAATAAGTGGGTCGAAATTGATACGGATGGATAGACACAGCCTGTGAGCAATCAATCTTTTCAAATTCCCCCTGGGTGTACTTCTCCGCGATCGGCGGCTAGAAGTGCTATAAATCGAACTAGACGCCTTATCTCCATGACCTATGTCTCCCACTGACCAGCTTACGGTTCAACCGTGTTCCACAGCAATTTCGGCAAAGTTGGCGGCCCTGCGATCGCTCTTGACAGCCCATCGGTTGGATGGCTATATGGTTCCCGCTGCGGACGAACATTTGAATGAGTATCTACCGGCAGCAAAGCAGCGTCGGGTGTGGGTCAGTGGCTTTTCGGGGTCGGCAGGTGATTTGCTGGTCGGACAGGATAATGCGTGGTTATTTGTTGATTCGCGCTATTACGAACAGGCCGATCTGGAAGTCGATCCAGCGCTGATTCAAGTCTCCAAACTCGGACTGGAGGGGCAAAAGACGCTGGAGGAAACCCTGAAAACGCTGGGTCAGACGGCGAGACAGACGAATGGCCGCTTTCGACTGGGGTTTGACCCATTCACTATCACAATCAGCCAGTTTCGCAGTTTTCAAAAACAGTTGGGACCGTCTGGAGTGACGCTGGTGCCGCTGGCGGAAAATCTGGTCGATCATGTGCGACGGCAGCAGCCCTGGGTGACTGCAGAACCGCTGCCTGCCTATGCTGACTCCAGGCTGTTTTCCCGTTCTGATGCGCAGACCGGCGAAACGGTTGAGCAAAAGCTCAAGCGCGTTCGATCTGCCTTACAAAAGGCAAATGCGGATATTTTGCCGCTCACAAAGCTGGATCAGATTGCCTGGCTGTACAATCTGCGCGGTTGGGATGTGCCTTACAACCCCGTTTTTATTGCCTACGCGATCGTGGCTCCCGAAAGTGCCTATCTGTTTACGAATCTGGAGCGCATCGAACCTGACCTCCAGGCATTGTTACAGCCGCAGGTGACCTTGCTGCCCTACGAACACTACGCCGAGACGCTCAAGGCACTTGTGGCACAGCCTCAGCATCAGCGGGTGCTCATTGACCTCAAGCACACTACAATGGGCACCCACGAGCTGTTGACCGACCCAGCCGCCGCGATCGCCTGTCAAATCGTGGAAGCCAGTAATCCGATTGAAGGAATGAAGGCCCGCAAAAACGCAACCGAGGTGGCCCAGATGCAGGCGGCCAATCTCAAAGCAAGCCGCGCCAAAACCCGCACTTTGAAATGGATTGCCGACCAGCGCGCGACTGGCCATGCCATTACGGAAGCGGATGTAGCGGCTACTGTGGAACGCTTCTATGCCGAAGAAGCAGATTTTCAAGGGCTCAGCTTCAATACGATCGCTGGTGCTGGCGCTAACAGTTCGATCGTGCACTATGGCACCCCAAACCCACAGCGGGTGCTCAATCCGGGCGAGTTTTTGCTGCTCGATTCTGGCGCACAGTACGCCTCAGGGACGACCGACGACACGCGCACGCTGGTAATTGGTGACCCCACACCGGAACAGGTGGAATGCTATACCGAAGTGCTCAAAGCGCACATCAACTGCGCCATGCAGCGATTTCCCAAAGGCACGACGGGTGCGCAGCTGGATGGCATTACGCGATCGACCCTGTGGTTTGCCGGACTGGACTATGGACACGGGACTGGACACGGTGTAGGGGCATTTCTCAATGTCCATGAAGGCCCTAACGGCATCAGCAAGCGGGTGAGTGAACCGCTCGAACCCGGTATGGTCACGAGTATTGAACCAGGCTTCTATAAATCAGGGTGGGGCGGTATTCGGATTGAAAATCTTTACATCGTGAAGTCGTTAACGCCAAAGGACGACAAGCCGGATGCGGCTACGAAGCCAGATCCAAACAAAATTGAATGGTATGGCTTTGAATCCCTGACCTACATTCCATTTGATCAGCGATTGATTGATCGCGATCGCCTTGATGCACGCCAGCGTGAATGGTTGCAGCAATACAACGCTGCGATCGTCGAAAAGCTTTCACCCACGCTCAGTCCCGCTGAGGTCGAATGGCTCCAGGCCGTTTGTACCCTCTAACCGTCCATCGCCAAACCCGGTTCCCATGTTGTCGCGCGGTCAGCCGATCGATCGTGATGCGAAAAGCTTCGAAGTCATAACAAGCTGAGGCATTAGACCAGCCCACTCTAAGCACAGCGCTCTACACCAGTTACAGACACTCTATCGATCAGGGTATGCTTGGTCTGCAACCTGGCTTCGGAACCAGTCAATAGATCAGTTTGAAGAAAATTCAAAAAAAAAGGAACAGATAGCATAGACCAGCGTTGCTTTCACCTGATATGCACCAAAGAGCCATCATTGTGATTAGCAAAGGAGTATGAGGATCACCAGAACCTGTATCTCGCTATCTGTCCTTACAGTTCATTCACCTGTAAATAAAAGCTACCAATCCGGTTTGTCAATTGCATGTTCCGAACGTGAACTTAAAATGACAAATTGACACACCGAACTGGGAGCAAAATCGTGGTTTCAGCGTCTTGCATACTGCCAAACCGGATTATGCGAATCTTCACCAGACTGTGATGCTACGGCTACGACACTGTCACAACCCTTATCTAGATTTTGGATGGGATAGGATGAAGGATATTTGACTCGCGATCGCTCGACTCGCCCCCTCACAGCCTTGAGAACCGACATGGGCACGAAGGAGGGGGCAGATGCTCAGACGATCTGATGCAACTTCTTATACTCGTGGACAATTGGACAGCACGACAATGAATACTCCTAACGATCAAAAAGGCAACAGTCGCAAATTTCATTGGAAAAAACCAGCGATTTATCTGTTACTGCCGCTGGTCGGCGCTGGTTCTGTTCTTTTGAGTGACCACTGGCTATCAGCGAAGGTTCTATCGCCGCAGGCTGCAACGGCACAGACGTCTAGCCCTGCTGCTCCACCCCAGTCTGTTGCTCAGGCTCCCAGTCGCAGCAGTGCAATTCTCTCCAATAACGACTCAAACTTTATCGTGAATGCGGTCGATCGCGTCGGGCCTGCTGTCGTGAGAATTAATTCATCGCGCACGGTCAAAACCCGCCGTCCCGAAATCTTTGACGACCCGTTCTTCCGGCAGTTTTTTGGCGATGTCCCGTCTGGCCCCTCCACGCGCGTTGAACGCGGTACTGGCTCAGGCTTCATCATCAAATCAGATGGACTGATCTTGACCAACGCCCATGTGGTCGATGGTGCTGACACGGTCACTGTAACGCTGAAAGACCAGCGCGAGTTTACCGGCAAGGTTTTGGGTGCTGACCCGCTCACTGATGTAGCGGTGGTCAAAGTTCAGGCGACGAACTTGCCAACGGTCAATCTGGGGGATTCTGATCAACTCCGTCCAGGGGAATGGGCGATCGCGATCGGCAACCCCCTCGGGCTCGACAATACCGTTACCGTTGGAATTATCAGCGCTACAGGGCGCAGCAGCGCGCAGATCCAGGCTCCCGACAAACGGGTTCAGTTCATTCAAACGGATGCCGCGATTAATCCCGGTAACTCTGGCGGGCCGCTACTCAACCAGCGGGGTGAAGTCATTGGCATGAATACCGCCATCATTGGTGGCGCACAGGGTTTGGGGTTCGCCATCCCGATCAACACGGCGCAGCGAATTTCGAGCCAGCTAATTGCCACTGGTAAAGTGAGTCACCCCTACCTGGGAATTCGCATGACCACCTTGACGCCGGAGCTGAAAAAGCAGATCAACAGTGATCCAGAATCCAATGTCAGCGTGAAGGAGGATAGCGGCGTTCTGGTCTATCGCGTGATGCGTGGCTCTCCAGCCGCTCAGGCCGGACTCAAACCGGGTGATGTCATTCAGAAAATTAATGGTCAGACTGTGAAGACGGCAGACGATGTGCAGCAAGCTGTTGAGAAAAGCTCCGTTGGCGGTAATCTTCAGGTAGAGCTTAAGCGCAACGGCCAACTGGTGACTCTGGCTGTACGACCCGGTGCCTTCCCGACGCAGACGGCACAGAGCGAGTAGCGGTCAACCGGCAAGAGCCTGCCCTGTTGGGCCATGCTGGCGGGTAGAGGACAAGATCGGATTGTCTTCTGCCCGGCTGTCGTCAGTCTGGCGATCGCGCATCGTCCTTCTTGACCAGGAGGGTGCTGGTTCCCAGAACTGCTTCGTTCACTCCAGCGCTGTAAGTGGAGGCCGAAATTACGGCAATTCCGCCCAGATGTTTGTGAGAGCCGAACTCCCATTGCGTAGTGTTTTTGATAGGCTAGGTTTATCGACGACACTGAGCCAGCACCATGAAAACGGTTGCCAACCAGCCGTTAAGGGAGAAAACCGCGTCGTGCTCTTGCTACGGCTGTGATTTGACCAGTGAGGGTTGAGACTAAAGACAACTCATATGACTAACGCAATAGGCTAAATCCTCGGAGGGGAAGGATTAATGGCTGCAACTGACTTCAAAGACTACTACGCCATTCTGGGAGTAACCAAAACTATCAGCGCCGATGAGTTGAAAAAGGCGTATCGCAAGCTGGCGCGTAAGTATCATCCGGACATGAACCCGGGCGATAAAGTGGCAGAGGCGAAATTTAAGGAAGTTAGCGAAGCCTACGAAGTCTTGTCTGATCCGGAGAAGCGGCAAAAGTACGATCAGTTTGGCCAATATTGGAAACAGGCAGGGCAGCGTGGTTCACCATTTGGTTCTGGCCCGTTCAACAATTCGAATTCCGATTTTGACAACATTGAGTTTGGGCAGTATCGCAACTTCGACGAATTCATCAACGAACTGCTGGGTCGGATGGGTACCGATGGCGGTTTTGGGCGAGCGGGTACCGGTTACCGGACATCTAGAAGCGCTCCCGGTGGTTTTGGAGATTTCTCTAGCTATGACTCGACCGGCAGCACCGGTCTGGATGCCGAAGCGTCGATCACCTTGAAGCTTTCGGAAGCGTTTCACGGCGTACAGAAGCGGCTGATTTTAGGCAACGAAGAATTTGAGGTACGCATTCCGTCGGGAGCCAAACCGGGTAGTCGGATTCGGATCAAAGGTAAGGGGCAGCGTAGCCCTTATGCGTCTGGGCAGCGTGGTGATCTGTACCTCACAGTTGATATTGCACCACATCCGTTCTTCCAGTTTGATGGTGATAATCTGGTGTGCGAAGTGGCGATCGCGCCTGACGAAGCCGTGCTGGGCGCTCAAATCGACGTTCCCACACCCGATGGCTCTGTTACGATGAATGTCCCCGCTGGCATTCGTTCGGGGCAGTCGCTGCGGCTCAAAGGGAAAGGCTGGCGCACAACGAAGGGCGATCGCACCGATCAGATTGTACGCATTACGATCGCCACTCCTAAAGAAATCAGCCCCACCGAGCGCGAATACTACGAAAAAATTCGCTCCAGCCGCAGCTTCAATCCCCGCAGCAACTTGAAGGACGTACGACTATAAACAGTTGTTGGCCTGCGAAGATCCGCATAATAGGGGCGTTTGGAGGAGCTCGTCCGCTTACAATCGGCATAACTCCGGAACTCGGGAAGTTCGTCCGCGTGCGATTTGCCGAACTCTAGAGTGAAAGGAGTTAGGTCGCGTAGGGATACCCTGGCGGCACAATACATAGTTGTGCTGCTGACAAAATGGCATCTGCTACTGAGCGACTAACTGTCACTACTCGGTTATCAATTTTGAAAGGATTTCCTCATACATAATCGTTTGAATTTGGTGTCCCGCATCGTTCGACCAATCGTAAGCGAGTTCTGCCATCAGCTGATTGGTCGTTGTGAGCGTCACGCCATGGTCTTTCATTCTCTGCGTCGAAGTTTCGTCTGCCACTTGTGTTGGCGATCCGCCTGCATCGATCACAACTTGCACCTCATAACCGTCTTCGATCGCACTGATCGCCGGATAAACGATGCAGACATCATTGGTCAAACCAGCCATAATCAACTTTTTCCTACCAGTTGCTTCTACTGCTTTTTTGAATGGCTCAAATTCCCAGCAATCTACAATACCAGGTCGCTTAACTCGGTTCTCGTACTCTTCAGGCGCAAGCTTCTGCAAATCTTCAAGCAGCAACCCTTGAAAGTTCTCTTCTTGGCTGCTGGTGAAAACGAGCGGCATTCCAGTTTCTTTTGCTGTTCTTGCTAGTGCTCTAGTGTTTTGTACAATCTGCTCGTAAGCAATGTTTTTAGCAAGCTTGATTGTGCCTTGCTGATGGTCAATCAACAACATTGCTGAATTATCAATAGTGAATTTATCTTTCATTTTCAGCCTCCTTTAACTACGTGCCGATTATGCTGTGTGTTGCTTCACATGAGCAAGTAGGCACAAGATAGTGCTATACGCACACAAATGTATGTATAAACCTGAAGCCGACAATAACCTGCTCGACTCCCATCCGTATCTACGGCAAACGTTGGATCTCGTTGCTGACAAGTGGGTTGTGGCAGTTGTATATGTTCTCACACATGGAACAAAGCGTTATGGTGAGTTGCAGCGAGAGGTCGGTGATATTTCTCAACGAATGCTCACGCGTACGTTGCGTGATTTGGAGCGCAACGGACTGATTGATCGAAAAGTGTATCCAGTCATACCGCCGATGGTTGAGTACTCGCTAACTCCTCTAGGGCGCACTTTAAGCGAAGTGCTAAAAAGTTTTTGTGAATGGGCAACAGTCCATTTTCAAGAGGTAGAGATTGCGAGAGATCGCTACGATAATGCTGACCCTTAACCTGCTCCCGGAAGTGTGATTACCTCACCCATGCAGCCCAACATTCCCAATGCATGCCGACCGCCGAGAGGTTATCTGTGAGCATCAGAGGTTGTCTGCTGCAGGGGATTGGGAACGTTATGCCGCTCAGCACTCGGTGGGGACGTAACCGCACGTTTACTTGTTTGGCTTCATGAGTTAATGCTTTAGGCTATTGGAGCAATCGGGCTTGAGCCTCCATTCAAGGGCGATCGCTTGTCTTACCACTTATAGGTTGAAGCGACATAACTATATCAATATCAATTCAGTAGAAAGGCGAGACAGTTGAGTAACCGTTGATACCTTCTTTATCTCCTAAAACAGAGCAGAGTAAGCTAGATCATTCACTGTGTTTCCTTCAAGGGGAGATAGCACTATGAAAACACTAGAGGAGATCCAGCAATGGCTTGGGCAACATAAGCCCTTATTAAAAGAACGGTATAAAGTTCAGGAATTAGGTGTTTTTGGCTCCTATGTGCGGCAGGAGCAGACGGAAGCCAGTGATGTGGATGTGTTAGTAGAGTTTTCGGAGACACCAAGCTTATTGAAATTTGTCAATTTAGAAAACTATCTCAGCGACAATCTGGGAGTCAAAGTCGATTTGGTACATAAGTCTGGACTAAAGCCACGCCTTGGAGAACGAATTTTGGCAGAGGTCGTTTATCTGTGACCAAGCGACAGATTCAGGACTATTAACAGGGTATTTTGGATGCTGTTACGGCGATTGAGCAGATCGGCTGAATTCAAGCCCTCTCATCAACCCTGTTAGATCTGTTTATGATTGAGGGAGTGAGAGCCAAAAAATGTGTCAGTCTTAGCACCTAAATTATTGTTAAAGATCCAGAAGTATTGGCGATCGCAGCACAACAGGAACGCATTCTCGTTAGTCACGATCGGAGAACGATGCCATCAGAGTTTGCTGAGTTCATCATCAGCAATCAAAACTCAGGAATGATTATCGTTTCCAGGATGTTAACCGCTGAGGTCGTTATTGAAGAACTGTTGCTGATTTGGGCGGCATCTACTGCGCAAGAATGGATAAATCGCATTGCAAAGCTACATCTTTGACGTAGTGATGCAGCTTTAGAATTGCAGGCTGGTTATCTAAATGTTTTATGCTCCGTTCTAACAACCAGAAACCAGCCACTAACAACTACCCGATCGCTGCCAGCAGCGCTTTCGAGTCGGCTACAGCACCAAATACACCACCCTGCATCTTGACCATGTGGAGAGCAGCGAGATGGTTACTGTGATCCGTGGCAGCGGTGCAGTCTGAGAGCAAGAGACATTCGTAGCCGCGATCGTTGGCATCGCGCATGGTGGTGTGGACGCACACATCCGTGGTGATGCCTGCGAGCAGGATGTTCTGGATGCCCAGACGCTTCAGCAGCAGGTCTAAATCAGTGGCGTAGAAGGAGCCTTTGCCCGGTTTGTCGATAATCGGTTCGCCCGGTAAGGGAGCCAGTTCGGGGATGATCTCCCACCCCGGTTCGCCGCGCACAAGGACTTTACCGCACGGGCCAGGGTCGCCAATGCCCGCTCCGATACGGCGCGATCGCCACTGCTTGTTTTCGGGCAAGTCCGCCAGATCAGGCCGGTGTCCTTCGCGGGTGTGCATAATATGAAACCCTTTGGTGCGCAGGGTTGCCAGAACGGTCTTGATCGGCTCGATCGGCGCGCGCGTCAGCGACAGATCGTAGCCCATCTGATCGACATAACCACCGATGCCGCAGAAGTCGGTCTGCATATCGATAATGAGAAACACCGTATTCTCTGGACGCAAGTCGCCATTATACGGGTAGGGATACGGTTCCGAATCAAGATAGCAGCCCACAGCTAACCTCCACGACAGTAAAATTTGAGTCCGATTAACGTTCACACTGGTCAGCGGAAGCGGCTGGTCGTTAGCGGCGCATCCTGCCTGATAACCACCTGCCGCTTCTTTGGCACGATCGCGGGTTCACACGGTCTCTGGAATATTCTTCACCAGGGGGGCCGATTCGTACGATCGCGTTGGAGCCGGAAAACCGCAGGATGTGCCATCTGTATGCACCACCTCATCTTCCCAGGGCAGACGGTAAGCGTGATTGACCAAATCCTGCATGTAGGTATAAGGGCAATCCTGGGCACCGCCCTTCACCGCCACATAGCCGCGATGCCCAAACTGGTAGATATTGTTTTCCACCGACCAGTGCCGACGGGCTTCTTGCACAAGTTTTGGTCGGACTTCGCCCGTAATAATTTCGTTGGGGCGACCGCTTCCCATGGCCAGCGGGACACCGTCATAGTTAACGATCATGCCTTCACCCATGGAGTCAAAGGAACCGTCGCTGCCGCACATGCAAACGGATGCCGTGTAGATCAAATTACAGAAGGCGTTTGCCTGGTTGGTAATCTGCCAGGAGTGGCGAATGGGCGCTGTGTAGCCTGCGGTTCGCAGCATGATGTCAGCACCTTTGTAGGCGCATTCCCGCGCCATCTCGGGGAACATGCCATCATGACAGATAATTAGCGCCAGCGTGCTACCGTTCGGCCCTTCGCAGACAGGAATCCCTAAATTGCCGGGTTCCCACGGTTCTACCGGCACCCAGGGGTGGAGCTTGCGGTAGTAGAGCTTGAGTTCGCCCTTATCGTCGAGAATGATGCCGCTGTTATACGGGTTGCCGTGGGGGTTGTACTCCATGATGGAAAAACAGCCCCAAATTTTATGCTCTTTACAAGCAGCGCTGAAGGCTTGCACTTCTGGGCCATCCAGACGACACATAATCTCTGGATTGGTATCCATAGACAGTCCATGCAGGGAATATTCTGGAAAGACGACCAGATCCATAGTGGACATATTGCGCCGTGCCTTTCCAACCAGATCGACGATGCGCTGGGTTTGGGCGGCCAGATCATCTGGGGTCGCAACGTTGGGCAATTGCAACTGTACAAGACCGAGCACAACTCCATCGGGTGACTTGTTTAAACCACCAAGTCCACTCATGCAAACCTCCTATCCGATCGCATTGGTTCAATTGATTTCTGTTCTCCCATCTAGGGTTTACAGAATCACGAACACAAATTGAGTATCGATCGACACTTTTTGCGGCTTCAGGAGCGCATTTCTGTATTGGCGGCGCGCGATCGTCCCGGTCGGCTGCACAATGTCCTCCGATCGCCTGGACCAGATCTAATCGCCTGGATCAGAAAGTAGGGACAGAACCAGCGGCGGTAACCTGCGATCGGATCGGCGATCGAACTCGCCGCAGCCACACTGTCTATGGCGACGGCAATACTGGTGGCATAGCGGCTTTACCGCCAGGCCTAACTCGATCGCGCGATAACCGTTTCTAAGGAGCCGTCTTTTGCAGGCGCAGTAGCTCCCCTTGAATCTGCTGCTGCAGGTTGGGATCTCCCTCTTTGCGGCGTGTGATGTCGTTAAATTGCGAAATGGTCAAGCCGTTTTCTTTGATGATGTCAGCAGACCGTTTCAAGAAACGACCGCAAATATCATGCACTGCAGTTGGGATATTTTGCTGACGGCACACGTCATCCGGCACATTACCCCCCAAGAGCTTCTTCGCTTCGGCGTAGTCTTGCTGGCGCTGCTGCTCGATGTAAAACGCCGCGCGTGCATACTGACTGACCACAGATGGGCCAGCTTGCGCATAAGCCGCTTCCCCTAGACTCAGGTGGGCCGATCGCGGTGACAGATAGGAAGCAGGGCTAGAGGCCAAACTCACGGTTGATAGTGCGCCGAATAGAACCAGTCGTGTAAAAACGGCGGAAATCGGTGAGCGCAGAAAGCTGATAGGAAAACGCATCATAGTTGGGTGTGACACTGCGAAAACTAGCACACTAAAGGTTTCAATAAGCTTTGAATTATTTTACGGGGGATAAGTTCCAGCGGCGATCGGGGATTTGCAAAAATTGCTGGAAACTTTTTGGGAATCGGTAGATGGCAAAATTCCTGTATCTAATGACGGCGATTGGGCGCGGGAGTGCCCCAACTAATAAAGCAGTTTGAACCAGAATCAGCAAGCGATTGATGGCGGAAGGCTTGACTTCAGATGGGACTGTCGCTGCCGGGATGTCCTGGTTGTTCTACGTACGGCTGCACGGCTCTAGAGAGGTCATCTGTAGGGCGATTTCCCGAAGCTGGTATAAAATTTCTGTGATTAAAAGCTTTTTGGCGCTGTTTGCCCACGATCATGCCGTGGTCAGAAACGATTGCCCTCATCAGAACGCTGGACGATACAAGTCAGCCGCAATACTGAGTCTGGGTCGGCTTTCTGATTCGCCTCGACCACATCATGCAGGGCGACGGCTGTAAAAGCACGGGTTGAACGAGGGCCAATTTATCAGGGCATAGCCTTGCCATGCCCCGCAGCCGCAAGATTCTAACGGATTGAGTTCACAGCGCTCAGATTGACAGCGCTTAGATTGACAGCACCTAGAACTTAAACACCGCCCAGTCCGGTTCGCGATAATAGCGAGTCATGTCGTCAAACTTGCGGAGCTCTGCACGACCGACCCAAAATTCCTTGGGTTCCTGGTCGAGCCACTGCTGGTTCAGATGCAGAAAACTCTCGCTTAAGGATGAGAGCGTGTCGGCTGGTGGAATGGTGCCGAAGTAGCCCAGCGTAATGTGGGGCGTAAAGTAATACTGCTGCTCAATGCCGAGGCCGATCAAGTCGGGATTTTGAAAAACGGCCCGACGAAACTTCAGCACCCGATCGTAGGAATGTTCCTCCGTTGGGGCCAGACAGACCGCGATCGCGCGGGTCATCACCATCAACCCCAATGGCTGAAACCGAATTGGCTTCCCTTCCGTCATGGCTTCAGACTGCTGGAAAATGCTGGCAATGCGATCGCGGAGCTGCCCTTCAAAGGTCGGATTTTCCTGAATGGCGTCGCGATAAGCGCTGTCCCAGATGAGGTCAGCCACAGTTAAATGAAAACTTTC
>JAJPKC010000346.1 GCA_021323955.1 Oscillatoriales cyanobacterium Centralia_MAG_596
AACCGGAGCGAAGTGGGTGTGAGTTGAGGCATAGTTGCCTCCCAATTAACTCTACTCTTATATGGTAGACCTAATCCTGCCGTAGTCCACTAGCCGGTACGCTGTCCTTCCACCCAGGCTAACCCCGCACCAATCGCCTCGGCCAGTACGCTAATCAGACGATAAAACGCTACAACGCTCAGGATGAGTCCGGGGGAGAATGTCTGACTCAGCAGCGCGATCGCCGTTGCTTCAAATACCCCGATGCCGCCGGGTGCACCCGGAACGACCAGCCCCAGGAGCCACGCTAAACTAAACGCACTCACCAATAGCAACAGTTGACCGGGCAGCACCGGACTGATCGCCAGGAAGGTGAGCACAAATCCCAGGCTCCGCAACCCCAGAAAGCCTGTCTCACCCAGGAGCGGCAGCAATGGGTAACGCTCCAGTTGAACGGGCGCGGCATCGGGCAGCGCTTTTGTGGCCTTTTGCTTGACCTGACTCACTAACCGGATCAGTAGATTCAGCACATAGGGGTGGACAGATACCAGCACACCTGCCAGCCCAAGCCATTGAAGTACCAGAAAGGGCATCCCGTACGTTGCCACAATCGGCTGACTGCACAGCAGCGTGATCAGGAGGGCGGCCGCGGCCATGAGCAGGGGCTCAAGCAAAACGCTGACGGTCGCAACCTCTAGCGATGCCCCGGCTTTGGTTGCAGCGGTGATACGTCCGTAGTAGTGCCAGACGTTCCCCGGCAGGTATTTAGCGATCGTGGTTTTGAGGTACGCTTGCACAATTCCAGCGCGGTTGACCGATTGGCGGCAGTCGCGCAGAATACGGCTCCAGACAATACCGGCACAGATATGGGCCAGTAACGTCACACCCAGCGCGATCGCCAGACAGGCCCACCCCGTACCGGCAACATGAATTGAAACAACCTTTTGCCAGTGGTCTTTGAGCACGTTGCCCAAAAAGAATAGCGTTCCACCCAGGATTACCCAGCGTAGAAATGGCTTGAGGCGTTTTCCCATCTGTTTCATAGCTGTTGGCTCAGTCGCGGACAGGGTGGCTGCAAATCAGTGGAGTGTAAACAAATGACCGGAGCGTGGACTGGAACACATCTAGAAGTCCTAAATCATTCGTGAAAAAGGGGCGTTGTGTGAGCAGGGATGCCAACGACACCCTGCTCACAATGCAGATTGGAGCGCTATGGCTGTCTTGTCTAGCAGAGGGCTGCTGACCGATAGCGTTGGTCAGAACGCAGAGAATACAGCCAATGGAGCAACCCCCAAATTGACAGTTGGCTTTCTGACTGGCCTCTACCATGCGCTGGATGGCGACGGCTGACGTTGCAACATCTGAATCATTATCTCCAACCTCAACGTGCCGGAAGCTTCAAAATCAGACGACCACTCACAACACTTTGGACAGCCGCCAGGGACGACTGCCTCGGACGGCTGACTCAATTATCCTTTGATTGGCGTCTAGCCTACCGGCTGCTGGGTACGGATGCGATCGCGCCACAAGTCTGCTAGTCCAGTTCGCGTCTGCCTTCCAGTGCTCTTGCCAGCGTTACTTCATCGGCGTATTCCAGGTCGCCACCCATTGGCAGCCCAAACGCAATGCGCGTGACTTTGGTAAAGTGCTTCAGCAGATGCCCCACGTAAAGTGTAGTCGTCTCGCCTTCTACACTCGGGCTGATGGCCATGATCACTTCGGCAATGTTTTGCTGCTTGACCCGTCTCACTAATGGTTGGATGTGGAGCTGCTCGGGGCCAATGCCGTCCATCGGTGAGATCAGCCCACCCAGAACATGGTATTTCCCGCGATATTCGCGGGTTTTTTCTAGCGCAATGACATCTCTGGAGTCAGCGACCACGCAAATTGTCTGGCTGTCGCGACTGGGCGTACGACAAATTTCGCAGACGGGTTCTGCCGAGAGATGGAAGCAGACGGAACAGTAACCAACCTGCTGTTTCGCTTCCATCAGTGCATTTGCCAGCGCCTTCACTTCGTCCTCTGGTCGTTTGAGGATATGGAGTGCCAGTCGCTGGGCTGTCTTTGGCCCAACGCCAGGAAGGTGCTGTAGATGCTCAATTAGACGGGCAAGGGGGCGTGTGTAAACCGTTGGAGTTCCTCCGAATCTAGATTCTATTTTAGCGTGGACACTCTCAACCCGGCGGCCATCCCAGCGATCGCCCGCCCAGGATGTGAATATGCAGGTGGTAAACGGTCTGACCACCATCGGGGCCTGTGTTAATGACCAGGCGATAGCCGTTAGTGAGGCCTGCCTGCTCGGCAACCCGCTTCGCCGTCAGCAATAGATGTCCCATCAGGGCGTGGTCTTTCGATTCGGCATCAGACAATTTGGCGATCGGCTGCTTGGGAATGACCAGAATATGAACGGGCGCTTGCGGGTTTACATCCTTAAACGCGAGGGCCAGATTGTCCTCGTAAACAATCTCAGCGGGAATTTCCCGCCGAATAATTTTGCCAAAAATGGTGTCGGTTGTTTCGCTCATGCTGTCCCCAGTGATAGCAGATGGAGTGCTGTTGAAATTCTAAGGGGTTGCTGTTCATTGTTAACGTCTCCAAGCAATTCTTAGCTGCTAAAGGCAGTGCTCTTTGGGTCACATCGTGTTGTCCTGGTCTGCGGAGATTGGTCTTGTCCAGTGAATATTGCCACTGGCTCGATTGGGGTGAGGGTGGTCAACTCTGGACTCAGATTGATAGGCGCTGGGAGCATATTTCTCATTCGTTCCGCTGCGATCGACCCTTATGGCTGTGGCTCAATCGTCGGCTCTAGCGTGGTTAGCGCGCTGGACTCATGGCATGGGTCTGCAGGAGACGCCTGAGGTTTGTGTGTCAACTCGTAAAAATTGGCCGATTTCACTAAGAAAGGTTGCAGTCAAATGATCGCGTTGTTAGCGTGGTCACGTATCCGGATACAGACCACAACAAAGACCAACAATGAGTGTTTTTAACTCAAAGGAGGACCAATGTTAACTGTCGCTATTGTCATTACGGGTGGTTGGTTGCTGGGTGCCACATTGGGAACCTGGGCATACTTTGCAGCCGATAACCCCTCAAGAACATCCTGGTTCTAGCTTGAAGGCGATCGATAAGCGCTAGCGCCTTGATCCGCGAGTGTAAGGGCTTCCAGATGATGGGCGTTTGGAAGCCCTTCATATTAGAGCGATGGAACGGTTGAGCGTCGGTCTATGTTAAGTACAACTCGTTATTGAAGGGTTCGGAAATCAAATGTCATTAGTCGTTGGTCATTGGTCATAAAGCCCGACGGGCATATCAGAAAGGTCATTGATGGGAAAGCTCCCGGCACGAGCTTGAGGCCTGGACGTTCAATTCCAAAGCCGGTTTTACGATGACGTGTACTGAGTCCGGTTGATGGGGTGCCCTCGCCAGAGCATTGCTGAATTGGCTGCCGATGAGGTTTCATCGCAACGACTCTCTGATACCCAATGCTTTCGTCACACGATTTCAATTCTGGTAGCAGCTTGTTCGGTTGCGGTCGTGTCGGACAACCGTAGGCTAAACCGCCCGTCCGATCTGTCTTTGCCTCGGATAAGTGACTGGAGCTTGCTGGAGCCTGTTTTTCAGAATGGCCAGTTTTCAGAATGGCCAGACTACCGTCGTTAAATCGAGCGGCACTGGGCAGGCGATCGCACGCAAACGTGGCGTTTGAGCCTGTAGCAACCAAACTGGCCGTTGGAGCGATCGCCGCATCGGCACGATCATCAAGCCGCGATCGCTCAGGTCACTAGATCAGCTTGACTGCCCGGAGGGTGAAGAAAAGCCCGATCGCTACGCCAAACACTGTACCCAGTAGCAAGGGAAAAAGCAGAAATCCCATGTGTGTGCTCCACGAAACTAACAAAACTATACAAAACTATGGAGCGCATAGGGTAGATTAGGGCGAATAAACTTAGAGTAGAGAATCGGAAGCGGTCTGGCGGATTCAGGCCGAAGGCTAACGATGGTGCTTAAAGCCGTTCCTGTACCAGCGATCGCGGGCAGTGCCCCTGATCGTTAATATCAGCGGTGTGTTCGATGTGTTGCTGTCTGATCGCAGGTGCCGCACGCTCGCTTCCGCTCTCTGGTTCCACCCTGCTCTTCCTATCCCCACCCCATTTTCTCCATGCAGTCTGTTATTCCTGTTCATCTTCCACAGCATGCCTATAGCGTCGTGATTGCTCCCGGTAGCCTGGATCACTTGGGTACGTGGATGCAGGGCACTGAAGCGCACCCGCTAAAGTTCGGTCAGCATGTCCTGGTTGTATCGAACCCAGCGGTGTTTGAGCACTATGGCGATCGCGCGACTGCCGCTTTGGCGCAGGCAGGGTTTGCTGTATCGACGTGCATTTTGCCGGATGGCGAGCAGTACAAAACGCTGGACACGCTGAGCAAAATCTACGATGCGGCGCTGACCAACCGACTGGAGCGATCGTCAACGTTTGTCGCGCTGGGTGGGGGCGTCATTGGTGACATGACCGGATTTGCGGCAGCAACGTGGCTACGTGGTGTGAACGTCGTGCAGGTGCCAACCTCTTTGCTGGCAATGGTGGATGCGGCGATCGGCGGCAAAACGGGCGTAAACCACCCCAACGGCAAAAATCTCATTGGTGCCTTTCACCAGCCGCGCCTGGTGCTGATCGATCCGCACGTCCTCCAAACGCTCCCAGTCCGGGAATTTCGGGCGGCGATCGCTGAGGTGATTAAGTATGGCGTGATTTGGGATGCCGACCTGTTTGCGCAGCTAGAGGCCGCTCCTCGCCTTGACCAACTCGCGGCTCTCGACGAATCCTTGCTCCAGGAGATCTTGACACGCTCCTGTCAGGCCAAGGCGCACGTGGTGAGCAAAGACGAAAAGGAAGCGGGCCTGCGCGCGATTTTGAATTACGGCCACACGATCGGCCATGCGGTTGAAAGCCTGACCGGATACCAGGTGGTGAATCACGGCGAGGCTGTAGCGATCGGGATGGTGGCGGCGGGACGGATTGCGGTTGCACTGAACCTGTGGCGCGAAACGGATGCCCAGCGCCAAGACGCGCTCATTCAGAATGCGGGGCTGCCCACTCGCTTACCCGCAGGGATTGACATTGACGCCATCCTTGTGTCGCTGCAGTCAGACAAAAAGGTGAAGTCGGGGCAGGTGCGTTTCGTGCTGCCAACCCAGATTGGCGCGGCGATCGTCACTGACCAGGTACCCACAAACGTCATTCGGACGGTGCTACAGCAGTTGTCTACCAGCGTTCATGGATGATTGGTGCGATCGGATTCGTCCGCTTGGGCAAAGACTTTTTTGCCAACATAATTGCGCGGTTGGTTGCGTCCGGCAACCTTCTGACCGCACCATAACCGCTTGGACCGATCGCGGCGATGAATGAATCTGAAAGTGGAGCTGACGGGAGTCGAACCCGTGTCCGCCCTGGGTATTGGTACTCCGCTCATTCACAGGCTTAGCTTCTCTAATCCTCGAAGCGGGAATCGCCCATTATCCCGGGCGTAGGATGCTCTGATAAAGTCTTAGCCAAGAAACCTACCAGAGAAAGCATCTTGGAGCATCCGTTGGGGGTTGTCTATCATCCTTAACGGAGTCGAATGACAGACGCTCGAACCAGTTAGAGGTTGTTAGGCAGCAACAAGTGCTTGCTTACGAGCAAAAGGTACAATGTTGTTCGCATGTACGTTGTTTGAGCCATTGATTTATGAGAGTTAGCTCGCTCTCAGCCTGAATCAAAGAGTAGTGTTCGCCAAAACGTCGAAACCGTTACAGCCCCGCGTTGATGTTTCTATTATAGCTGTTTGCTACAGAATCGGGCGGCGCGTCGATCCCCTTCACTGGGAGCACGCCACTCATGCATTAGTTCGCCAGATACTCGTAAGTTTTGATTAACTTTTTGACCATTTTCAGGTGATCGCGGACGATCGCGGCGGCCCCGGCCCCTGCGCTGGCGTCAATCAGAATGTCGCCCACAGTATCCAGCGCCCGTTCGTTGATGGAATCGACCAATAGCTCCGGCATGGTCAGGTTTTCTTCAGCAATGCGCTTGATGATTGCGGCGGGATTAGTTTGCTCCACAATGACTTTGAGCACCTGGAACTCGTAGTCGGGTAACTGCACCATCAGTTCCGTCCACTCTGGGGGCAGGTCAGATGCTGGCGGCTCAGCCGTGATCGGTTCCGGTAATACCGTGGCTACGGATGGGGAGGGACTCGATCGCCGGGACTGACTTGGCTTTACAGGCATTCGCGTTGACGCTGGGGCACTGCCGGGATAGTTGCCATTGCGACTGTCGGGTGGATTGACCGTCAACGCTGGGAGCGACAGCGGTTCGGTTGATGGGGCGACTGTCTGGAGCTTGGCTAACGTCTCCTCCAGGAGTGCTTTTTGATGGCGGCGATCGAGTATGTGGGTTTCCAATTCATGCAGTTCCGCCTGCAATAACGTCGTCTGGGTCTGAAGCTGGCGCAGCATTTCCTGAAGCGGATGGGAACCCGTTTCTAATTCCTGCTTCTTCACGGTTGCGTCGGTTAGAAACTGCTCTAGTTCGACCCGGCAGGCTTCTAATTCCTTCACCTCGCCCCGTAGCGCTTTTGTAGTGGCGTCAAGCTGGCGTTTTTGCTCTCTCAAATCAACTAGTTCACGTGAGAGCTTTTCTCGCGTCTGACGGTGATCGCTGATTTGCCCTTTAATCTGACTCAACTCGGTTTGAAGTGCCGCAAGGCTCGCCTCAATTTTACGTTTGGTGGCCGTGGCTTCGGTCAACAACTGCGGCGGCATCGCGTCACTCTGTCCCCAGGGTGGCCGATCCAGGGAGGGAATCTCGGTCGGACGGTCGTAGGGGGGAACCGCGATCGCCGGTTGGGTGTCTGCAGGAGCCGATAGATCCCAGCTCAATGCTTTGCGTGATGCGGGCAGTGCTGCTGGCCACGGTGAGCCGACCAGTCGCGGTGGCTGCGGTTGAATGGATAGTCGGCCCAGTTCATCGGTTAATTGGGCTCTTTCAGCCTCTAACTGCATGTAGGCCTGATACGTCTCGGCACGCCGTTTTTGCAGGGCTTGAATGTGGTCTTTAAGGTCTGCGATTCGGGTATGGGCTGACTGGTAATACTGACGATCAACGGCGATCGCGGCGGCAACGGCGATGACTGCGGTCGTGGTGCTGGTCGCGATCGCTTTGCCGACATCGCGCCCGGTGAGAAAGCTGATCCCAAAGCTGATCCCAAACGCAACCGATCCCAGAAAAAACCGTTGTTTCAGCATAGTCCAGGTAATGAAAGATACAGGCGTGCATCCATCAGCCTATTCATGAATCGCGCAGCCATCGGCGAATAGAAAGGTGTAGGGTGGAAGAAGGTGTTGATTGAGACGGCTGCTGTTGGCGATCGCGCAACAGGGTATTGTCGACCGCGAACAGCAATCGCGATGAGCGATACTGCTCAAACGTAGCTCAATGGTATGCCTTCTTTTGCTTAATAGTAGGTTAACTCCATAATTTTGGCGCGACGATGAAGTATGTAGCGGCTTTGCAACGGGTTGGGCTTTATGCTGGCGGTGGTATTTTGACCGTGGTCGTGTTGCTGACGATCGCGGCTCTGACACCGCGCCAATGGGGTATCGCTTCCCGGCAGGCAGGCTGCGAATTCAAAGTCTATGTCTCTGGCGACATGATGCACACGAATTTGTTTGTGCCGGTGCACAGCGACGTTTTTGACTGGAGCCAGCACCTCGACTTAACCAGGGTTGGTAAGTCCGCCGCCGCGAACTATCGCTATCTTCAGTTTGGCTGGGGCGATCGCATCTTCTACGTTGAGACGCCATCCTGGGATCAGGTCAGTATTCCCAGCGCACTGCGATCGCTGTTCTGGCAAAATCCCGCGGCCCTGTTTGTCAAAGGGCATACGGCTGTGCCAGCGTATCCAAATGAAACGCTGAAGTGCGTCAGCCTGAGTCAAGGTGATTATCTAAAGCTCATGCAGTTTCTGGAGGCGTCCTTCCAGCGCGATCGTCAGGGGAAGATGCAGCGGATCAGTGCTGGCCAGGACGGGGATAGTAGTTTCTACGAAGCAACTGGGCGCTACTCCATGCTGAGAACCTGTAACACCTGGGTCGCCGATGGACTCAACACCGCTAACGTGAATACGCCCCTCTGGAGTGGGCTTGCCCCGGCTGTACTCCATCAGTTGAAGACTCCCTGTACCTGCCAGAAGTAAATGTCAGAAGTAAATGTCAGAAGTAAATGTCAGAAGTAAACAGCAGCGCCCCAACGGGATCTAAGTGTAGGGAGGCAGGATCCAGCGGCGCGACGCTTTCAGACAGCGTTTTTATCCTTCACACTTCAGCGTCTGTCCCTCCACTTTCCGTACCCCATCTTCCAGGCGTCGTCAGAAGCGTTTATTCTACTCAATACGAACCAAAAAATAAGAGATGCAGTTTTCAAAAGTTTTGATTGCCAACCGTGGCGAAATTGCCCTCCGCATTCTCCGCACATGCGAGGAGATGGGCATTGCGACCGTTGCTGTCCATTCGACGATCGACCGTCATTCGCTCCATGTTCAGCTTGCTGACGAAGCCGTTTGTATCGGCGAACCCGCCAGTAGCAAGAGTTACCTGAACATCCCCAACATCATTGCAGCAGCGCTCACACGCAATGCCACGGCAATTCATCCGGGATACGGGTTTTTGGCGGAAAATGCTCGCTTCGCGGAAATTTGTGCGGATCACCAGATTGTATTTATTGGGCCTTCACCGGAGGCGATCCGCTCAATGGGCGACAAATCGACGGCCAAAAAGACGATGCAGCGGGTGGGCGTACCGACGGTGCCCGGTAGCGCTGGCCTACTAACCGATGAGGCCGAGGCACGGGCGATCGCACACAAAATTGGCTATCCCATTATCATTAAAGCGACAGCGGGCGGTGGCGGTCGCGGGATGCGGCTGGTGAAAGACGAAGGAGACTTGGGTAAACTGTTTGCGGCCGCCCAGGGGGAAGCGGAAGCAGCCTTTGGCAACCCTGGTGTTTACCTCGAAAAGTTTGTCCAGAAGCCGCGCCATATCGAATTTCAGATTTTGGCCGATAGCTATGGCAATGTAATTCATCTGGGCGAGCGGGAATGTTCAATTCAGCGGCGTCATCAAAAGCTGCTCGAAGAAGCGCCCAGCCCAGCACTCACACCAGCCCTCCGCGAAAAAATGGGGGCGGCAGCCGTGATGGCAGCGAAATCGATTAACTACGTCGGTGCCGGTACCGTTGAATTTCTGCTGGATCAGTCCGGCGAGTTTTATTTTATGGAAATGAATACCCGGATTCAGGTGGAACATCCAGTAACAGAGATGATTACGGGGTTGGACTTGATTGCGGCTCAAATCCGAATTGCTCAGGGGGAACCGCTCGGTTTAACGCAAGAGCAGGTCACGCTGAGAGGTCACGCGATCGAATGCCGCATCAATGCTGAAGATCCGGACCACAACTTTCGTCCCCATCCTGGACGCATCAGCGGTTATCTGCCGCCCAGCGGTCCCGGCGTTCGCATGGATTCCCATGTCTACACAGACTACGAAATTCCGGCCTACTACGATTCACTGATTGGCAAGCTGATTGTCTGGGGACAAGACCGCCCTGCGGCAATCCGGCGGATGCGCCGTGCCCTCCGCGAATGTGCCGTGACAGGCTTGCCTACCACGATCGGTTTTCACCAAAGAATTCTGGACACCCCGGAGTTCCAGCGCGGGGATGTCTATACCAACTTTGTCGAGCAGATCATGCAAAAGCACTGAGGACGGTAAGAAGCACCGTCCCGGCAATTTTGCTCTCTACATCATCGTGAGAATGCCTTGCTGGCCCAACAAGCGTGTGTAGGATGCGTTAGGCGCTAGCCGTAACGCATCACAATCCC
>JAJPKC010000320.1 GCA_021323955.1 Oscillatoriales cyanobacterium Centralia_MAG_596
AAATCTGCCATCAACTCGGTTTTGTGGCATATCGGCGATGACATTCCCTTCGTGCCCAACAAGCGCACAGGTGGCTACATTCTGGGCGGCAAGATTGCGCCGATCTTTTTCAATACGGCAGAAGATTCGGGAGCACTGCCGATCGAGTGCGATGTCACCAAACTCGAAACTGGGGATGTGATTACGATCCATCCCTACAAAGGTGAAATTACGAATGAGGCAGGCGAAGTCGTTTCCACCTTCACCCTCAAACCCGACACGATACTGGATGAAGTCCGGGCGGGTGGTCGCATTCCCCTCCTCATTGGTCGCACGCTGACCGATAAAATCCGCGCCGATATGGGTCTGGATCACAGCCCCTTGTTCCGCCGTCCCCATCAACCCGCCGATACGGGCAAAGGTTTCACGCTGGCACAAAAAATGGTGGGCAAAGCCTGTGGCCTTCCCGGTGTGCGTCCCGGTACTTCCTGCGAACCGCTCATGACCACTGTGGGTTCCCAAGATACGACGGGACCCATGACCCGCGACGAGCTGAAAGAGCTTGCCTGTCTGGGCTTCAGCGCCGATCTCGTGATGCAGAGCTTCTGCCATACGGCGGCTTATCCCAAACCTGTTGATATCAAAACGCACAAAGAACTGCCCGACTTCATGCACGAGCGCGGTGGTGTAGCGTTGCGTCCCGGCGATGGGATCATCCACTCCTGGCTGAACCGCATGCTGCTGCCTGACACCGTTGGTACGGGTGGCGATTCCCATACCCGTTTTCCACTCGGCATTTCCTTCCCGGCGGGTTCTGGTCTGGTGGCCTTTGCAGCGGCCCTCGGCGCGATGCCGCTGGATATGCCCGAATCGGTGCTGGTGCGCTTCAAAGGCACGCTGCAACCGGGTGTCACCCTGCGCGATATTGTGAACGCCATTCCCTATGCCGCGATGCAACGGGGACTGCTGACGGTTTCCAAGGAGAACAAGCAAAACGTCTTCTCCGGTCGCATTATGGAAATGGAAGGATTGCCCGATTTGAAGCTGGAGCAAGCCTTTGAACTGACGGATGCCACAGCAGAACGCTCCTGCGCTGGTTCTACCATCAAGCTGAGTACAGATACGGTGGCAGAGTACCTGCGATCGAACGTTGCCCTGATGAAAAACATGGTGGCACGGGGCTATGGCGATGCTCGTACGATTTTGCGCCGCGTTGCCAAGATGGAGCAGTGGTTGGCAAATCCCAGCTTGATGGCCGCTGATGCTGATGCAGAGTATGCCGAAATCATTGAAGTGGATCTGGATCAGATTAAGGAACCGATCGTCGCGGCTCCCAACGATCCTGACAACGTCAAGCTGATGTCTGAATGTGCAGGCGATCCGGTGCATGAGGTCTTCATCGGCTCCTGCATGACCAACATTGGGCATTACCGTGCCGCTGCCAAAATTCTGGAGGGCGCAGGTCCCGTCAAAGTACGCCTCTGGATCTGCCCGCCTACCCGCATGGATGAAAAGCAACTGCGGGAAGAGGGGATGTACGGCATCTTCGCCGCTGCGGGAGCCAGAACCGAAATGCCGGGATGCTCGCTCTGCATGGGCAATCAAGCACGGGTTGCAGACGGTACCACGGTGTTCTCAACCTCCACACGGAACTTCAATAACCGTATGGGCAAAGGCGCTCAGGTCTATCTCGGTTCAGCAGAGCTAGCTGCCGTATGTGCGCTGCTGGGCAAAATTCCCACCGTGGAAGAGTACATGGCGATCGTCACCAAAAAGATCGATCCGTTCGCGGCTGACCTCTACCGCTACCTCAACTTCGACCAGATTCCCGACTTTGAAGACGAAGGCCGCGTGATTCCACTCGATGAAATGCCCCGGATTGAAGACATTCTGGGAATGCCAACCGCTGCGGCACGTTAGGCAGAAACGCCAAAACGACTGCCATGCAGGAAATTTGCTTCACCAAACGGGCTTCAGAACAGTGCTTTGAACGCGGTACAGATGAGGCAGAGGTTTGTGAAGCGATTCAAATTGGCGCTTGAGAACCTGCAAAACGGGGCAGAATTCTCCATCGTGCTAAAGTCCAGTTCAACCGGGAGTGTCAGGGGCGATCGCATCAATTGCGTTCGATCGCCCCTGTTCTCTTCGCAGAAACTGATGCAATCAGCGCACTTTGTTCTACGCAAACAGTAACCGACCCTTCGGTTCTGGAATCGGTCGCCCTAGTGCTTGTGCTGTTTCGATCCATTCTTGAATCACAACTTCTGCGTTTTGCACCGCTTCCTGGTAGGTTTCGCCATCTGCCGCACAACCGGGAAGTTCAGGCACTTCGACAATAAACGCTTGATCGACTTCACTCCAGCAAATAATCAATTCATACCGAATCGTCATCTTGTCCTCCGCTTTGATCGTTCAAAACGACAGTAGCAGGTGGATGGAGTGATGCCTCTACTCTGGCTCAACCCACGGGATCTCCAACCGCCTAAAATCTTGATCAAAGGAGACAACGGCTTCATCATTGCGACGGGCAACTTCAGCCAAATAAGCATCAATGAAGTCAACGTTAGCCGTTGCCATTCTTTCAAGAGCAGCAACGATCTGTTCGGTGTCTTCTAGCAGCACACCGTCTGAGGTCAGTAGTGAAATCAAGACTTCAGCAATTTGAGTACGGGAGTATTTGTAAAACGAGTTGAGCACCCAGACGATTTTAGCGACGACAATAGGTGAAATGCGAAGTGTGTTTCACCTTGCTCTGCACGTTCTGTCAGACGTGGAAAACGTTCAGCGAGGTCGGGCGGTTCATTGGTGATTAAGCGCAGTAGAACATTAGCATCGACCTAGAGATTGGTCATGACTGCCTGGTGTCCGTTGCCAGCGTTTCGGCAACTTGCTGGCGAATCGCTTCTTGTTTGTCGCATCGCGTGATTTAGATGCGTTAGAAGCTCTGTATGCCTATCGTCCGCCCCGATTCAGAAGCGACCTGGTTAACGCCACCCAAAGCCACAGAAGAATGGCAGCAACAGCGAGAAATTGACCGATGCTTGAACAGCGGCACAGGAAAAACGAGTGAAGGTACGATCGTGCATCCATCAAAATCGTGCATCCATCAAAAAGCCCCTACTGGGCAGCAGGGGCAACATTCGACTAAACCTAATGGCGCAACTACCCTTTACAGAGCGTTACCACGTGGGAGTACCTCTTCAGGGAAGCTAAAGTGTTCATGCGGCTGGTCTTGAGGTGCCATCCAGGCGCGGATGCCCTCATTCAACAGAATGTTCTT
>JAJPKC010000427.1 GCA_021323955.1 Oscillatoriales cyanobacterium Centralia_MAG_596
CAGATATTGGCAGTAGTCCAGCCGCGTGATCGCTTCTTTCATACCCTGACTCTAGCGATTAGTTCCCCGTTTCGGCTGCTCCGTTTTGCTGCTCTGCGTAAGTCCTATAGTAATGATAACGAGTGGTTGGTTGGCCGTCAGTAGTCCACGATTGCCCGTCAAGCAACAACTCAGCCCCTCCAACACAGCAATTCCCATTTGAGTGCGGTACATCCCAATTCACGATGATTCGTCGCTGGTCATTCGTCATGCGTCAACCGCCGTGGGTGTTCCAATGACCCGTGACCAGTGACAAACCTCAAGGGACTGTACTTCACTTGAGTGAGAACCGCCATATCATGATCGCTCCTGATAGCAACGTCCCCACACAATTGATCGAACGCGTTTAATTTAATGAGTGGCCTGAACCTTTTTCGTTTTTAGCGCTCCGCTTTTTCCGCTCCCCTGTCCCCCCGTTCCCTGCTCTCGTATGGTTGAACCGATTGATTTCCCCGCGCCCACCCTCCAGCCAGATGGCATCGATCGGCGGCCCTCGCCTTACCTTCGTCTGTCGCAGTCGCAGTTAAACCGCCTCACCGCCTGTCCTCGTAAGTTTCAGCACATCGATCTGGAGCAGCTTGCTGCCCCTGGCGAGTCGGCACAGCAAGAACGGCAGGATCAGGGCACGCGGTTTCATCAACTGATGCAGCAGTGGTTTCTGGGGCTACCGATCGAGCCACTGGTTCAAGACGACCCATTGCTCCAGTCCTGGCTCAATGGGTTTGTCAATGCTGCTCCCAGCATTTTGACGCTGACCCACGATCGCACCGCATGGGGACAGAGTGAACATATACGCACGCTGGAATTTGAAGGCTATTTGCTCACCGTTGTCTATGATTTGCTGCTGGCAAACCAGCAACAGGCGCAAATTCTGGATTGGAAAACCTATCCCCGTCCACAAAATCCGCGCTGGCTACTGCAAAACTGGCAAACTCGCCTCTATCCCTTCGTATTGGCTGAAACGAGCGACTTTGATCCAGAGCAAATCGCTATGATCTACTGGTTCTTTCAGTCTTCCTCTGACCATGTGCCCGATGTGCAGCGATTTAGCGTTGCTTACGATGCCGCGCAGCATAAGCAAATTCGTGCCGATCTTGTCCATCTGCTGACCCAGCTAACGAACTGGCTAGAACGCTACCAGAACGGCGAACCCTTTCCACAGATACCGTTAGAATCGTCTGAGTGCGATCGCTGTAGCTTTGCCATTCGCTGCGATCGGGCCCATCCCGCGACTGAGCAATCGTCGTCGCCGTCAGTCGATCGCGCCGCACCGATCCAGTTGACCAATATTGCGGATATCGAGGAAGTTGCGCTGTGAGTCAGTAAAGCCACCTGCTCCCCCTCTGTGCTTCACGCTGCTATTGCCCCATCGCCATCACCGCCTCTCTCGCTTACAACAGCCGCCCCTATGACTGACACTGCTAAACCCACCGATGAGCCGCAACTGCCGATCGATATTCGTGAAATGGAAATCGATGACCTTGCCGATGTCTATCATCTGGGTGAAGACCTGTTTACCAGTGACCTCTACCCCTACATCTACCGCACCTGGGATCAGTGGGAAGTGATTGGTCTGTACAACACCGACCCGGAGTATTGTCTGGTTGCCGAAGTTCAGGAACAGTTAGCTGGCTTCATTTTGGGCACCATTATCAACAAATCGACCTGGACGTATGGCTACATTATCTGGCTGGGGGTGAATCCGGCGTTCCAGCGGCGTGGGGTGGCGGATAAGCTGATGGATAAGCTGGTTGAGCGCATGATCGATGATGGGGCCAGATTTATGATGGTAGACACAGACCCGGAGAACGTCCCTGCGGTCAAATTCTTTGCG
Source organism: Oscillatoriales cyanobacterium Centralia_MAG_596 (assembly GCA_021323955.1). Taxonomy (GTDB): domain Bacteria; phylum Cyanobacteriota; class Cyanobacteriia; order Leptolyngbyales; family Leptolyngbyaceae; genus Stenomitos. Next base: position 1,874 of record JAJPKC010000427.1, read on the forward strand.
CGTAAAGGGTTTGGGAACATTCGCAAGCATGTCTTTTTGTCGATGAATTTGAGCAAGCACGAATACTATGGCAAACTCATCGCCTATGAACGGGAAAAAGCTGAACGTCAGGTCTGGAAACGTCCCCGCAAGCGATCGCCAAAGACATAGCGTCTTGTTCGGGCACGACAGACAGTGACATCATCGGTAACCGAAATCGGCTGTAACAAATGGTTCTGGGCTGCAACAATCCCCTAGCCTGCGGTCGGTTGCGTACTCAGATAGTGCAAAAAGTCTTCTAGCTCATCATCGGTGAGTTCGCCACGGGTCTTTTTCCCGTAGGTCTTTTGGAGATAGGTACTGCCCTGCCGCTTACTCCAGCCAATGCGATCGATTTCCACACCGATCTGCGAAATCAATGAAGACAAATCGCGCGAGGCCGCCGGTGCAGCGCTGTTGTCCACGGTTGATGGCTCGTGATCGACGCCTGATTTGCGCGGCTTCGCGGGTGCAGGCATCGACGGAGCCTCGGGCTGGCTGACTGGATCAGCGTCCACCGTGGCGGGACGACTTTCGGACGCTGCAGACGATGTTGTTTCGGCGTCCTCGGACTCGGTAACGGCGGCCAGCGGTTCCTCAAACGACGCTGTTTCAAAAGGCATGTCGCCTTCGTCGATCGGGTCAAACGTGTCAAACGCGGCTGTAGGGCTGTAGAGTGGCATTGAATCGGGTTCGACCTCGGATGCTGAGAAGGGCACATCGGCGATGGTTGGCTCAAATCGCCCGTTGGCAACGGGAAGCGGCACAGAAGCAAGACCTGGAACGGTGTCTGGTAGAGATGGAGTGACCGGGGGCATCGGGTCGATCGCCAACCGCTCATCTAACGGCCCCGTGGCGGGGTGAGGTATCGTGGGCGCTAACGGTGACGGCATGACAGGAGTGGGGCGATCGAACGCCTGGTCGTGATTAGCGATCGCCGTTGTCAGCGGCGATGGGCTGTAGTGGGAAAGCGCACTGCTGGGCGCGGCAGTAGAATTAATGCCTAGCAGCGCCAAAACGCGCAGCCGCGCCTGATCTTCTGCCTGCTCCACCGTAGGCGCAGCCGCCATGCTAGTGGCCAGCGTCATCGTGCCGACCTGAACCAGCGCCCGTACCACCGCGCGATCGACATCACTGTGCACTAATTCAGTGATCAGCCCACTGGTTGGGTAACGGCTTTGCAGTTGAGTGAATAACAAATGGAGAGGGGATTCAGGCATGAGGACAACAGGGTGGAAGGTAAACCAGGGCGATCGCGGGTGACGGTGTGACTGTAACCATAGCGCTTGGCATGACACGATGCCTACCAGCCAACCATTTTACAACTCCACACTCTGTCGCTTACGGCAGGTGCGGCTGTCACCGCTGCATGTTTCGCAGCAGACTGCCAATAACCCTTAACTCATATAGACTTAATCGTTATACTTGACTAACAAAAGCCTGTACACCCTCAGCGCTGCTACAGGTTTTCGTGCTGAATTCTTTAGGCGCGTATTTTATTGGAAACCCCAAGGCTCATCCGCACTAACTTCGACCGCCAACTTAAGCGCACCCAGCGCGATGTTTTGCGGATGGGTGCATTGGTGGAAAATTCCTTTTGGATGGCACGACAGGCACTATTCGATCGCGACCTCGATGCGCCTCAAAAAATTGCGGTGCAGGACAAGCAGATTGATAGCCTCTATCGTCAGATTGAGCAGGACTGTGTCGGGCTAATCGCGCTACAGGCACCGGTGGCCCAGGATGTCCGTCTACTCAGCGCCACGATGCAGTTGGTGCGCGATCTGGAGCGCATTGGCGACTATGCTGAAGACCTGGGCGAGATTGCGATTCGTCTTTTTCCCTACCCACCTCCCGCCTATATGGGACGGGTACAGATGATGTGCGATCGCTGTCGGGCGATGCTGGCCATGAGTCTAGCGGCCCTATCTGATCTGGACGCCGAATCGGGACTGGAGATCAAGATCAAAGATGATGCGGTCGATTTGGACTACGAAACGCTCTACGAGCTTCTCGCCCATCAGCGGGATGTTCCTGGCATTGTCGAGCCGATCGTGCTAATGGTGCTGGTCATCCGGCACCTGGAGCGGATGGCCGACCACGCTACAAATATTGGTAAACGAGTCGCCTACATTGTGACAGGACAGCGGTAGAGAAGGGAGAGTGGGTGAAGCAAAGAAGCCGACAGTGGGAAGACGTGAACAGTGGGAAAAGGTGGCCAAGGGGACGATTGCACATTCGCCAGCGAGCAGTTTCAGTCGGTATACCTTTAAGCAGATTTGATAACAAACGCACCCTTCACGGCTGACGGCTCACGCCTTTAACGATTGACTTCACTTTTCAGGTCTGGTGTCTAACGCGCTCGACTAACGGTTCCCTTTTGACACCTGGCTGCTTTTGCCCCAAATACCAAATCAATGCGGCAAACAGCCCCAGCCCAACAGCATACTTGAGCAGATCTGGCACGGCGGGGTTCGGGGAGAAAAAGCCTTCAATGGTGCCTGCAATCACCAGCATGGGCACGACACCGTAAACGATCTGGGCGGCCTGCGTGCCATAGAGCTTGAGCGCCTCCGATCGCCGATACGCCCCCGGAAACAGCAGCGCTCTGGCCAGCAGAAATCCAGCCCCCCCTGCGAGAAAAATGGCCGGTAGTTCCAGCGCTCCGTGGGGAAAGACAAACGCCCAGAAGGGGAAGGCGAGATTATTTTGACCCACGAGCGTGCCGACGCTGCCAATGAGAACACCATTGAAAATCATGGCAAAGGTGGTAAACAGTCCTCCCGTCATGCCCCCTGCCACGGCAGCAAAAGACACCTTGATGTTGTTAATCATGATGTTGCTAGAGGCGAAGGGTTCAATCCCGACGATCGACCCCACCCACAGCTCACCGCGATCGCGCACTTGCTCAATCATGGATTCTGGCACCACCAGCGCCAGGAATGTGGGATCGTGCCATGCCAACCACCAGGACACCACGCCGCCCACCACAAATAACGCCGTCGCCAGCGCAATATAGCCCCGCGACTGCTGCACAACAGCGGGAAAGCCCCAACGGTAAAAGGCCCCGATCGCCTGCCATTCCTGCCGCCGCGATCCTTGATAGATTTGCGCATAGCCCCGAGTCGCGAGAGTCTGTAGTTCTTGCACAATCAGGTCGCCTGCCTGCTGGGTGCGCGCACGGGCCAGGTCGGCAGAGACCGATCGATAAAGGCTGGCGAGCTGGCGAATTGCGGTGGCGTCAAGTGATTTCAAACCCTGTTTTTCGGCCTGCTTCAGCAAGGTATCCAGTTCCTTCCAACTGGGCTGTCGGCGTGCCAGCCAACGCTGAATGTTCATAATCTGTGATATTTCCAGGGGATCAAACAGGTGTGGTTTAGAATCGCCTCAACACCTGATTTACTGCTAGCCAAAGTGTAGCTCATGGCATCTCCCTCCGACTCCTCTTCATTTCAGTGGCTTAGTGTTGGTAACGTTGTCAGCGCTGGTTTTCGGCTTTACGGTGCCAACCCCAAACAATATCTGACGATCGCCCTTTTCGGAACGCTCTGGGTTTTGCTGCCGTTCATTGCCACAATTGGAGTGGTTTTGTTCTTCGCAACCGTGCAAAACTACTATGCTGCTCTGGGGCTGCTTATTCCAGCGTTGATTGTGCTGTATCTGTATGCAGTCGCCAAATATTTGACGAATTCGGCGCTGATTGCACGTCTTGCTTTTGGTGAGCTGACCAATCAACCGGAGTCATTGACCGATGCTCGTCGCTATGTGCGATCGCGCCAGTGGAGCTTTTTGGGCGCGGCCTTTTTGCTGAGCCTCATCTATATGAGCGTCAGTATCATTTTTTACATCATTCTGGCGATCGTGATTGTCGGTTTGTTCGTCAGCGTCATTGGCGTCCAGATTTTTCAAAACCCAACACCAGAAGCGCTCTCGGCTATCATCGGGCTATTTATTCTGACGGGGCTGCTGATATTACTCTTGCTGTTAGTATTTTTTACCTTCCTGCTCTGGTTTGCAGCGCGATTCGTCTCCGTTGAAGTACTACTCGCGATCGAGCCTGGAGTGACCGCCACGCAGACCATTGGTCGGATGTGGTCATTGACCAAGGGTAGCGCCTGGCGTATCGCCTTGATTTTGTTTGTCACATTTCTCGTCACCCTGCCCATCCAACTGCTAGCACAGGTCGTCACCGGGGGGGCCGATGCGGTCATACGCGCGGCTGGCGTCTCGTCGGGGTCTTCCACCTACACCACGTTGTCTATCCTGATTGCCTACGTGATGGGCTTTGCACTTTCTATCCTTGTGTTGCCGCTGTGGCAAATCATCAAAACTGTGATCTACTTTGACCTTCGCAGTCGGCGTGAAGGGTTTGGGCTACAGTTGCGCGATCGCGGGACTCAAAGCGGACCTCAACTTTAACCATGCGTTTATTCAACCGCGTTTCGTTATCGACCCCAGAAAGTGTCGAGCTTGAATTTACGCTGGCAGGCATTGGCAATCGCACGCTGGCGCTGGTCATCGACTATCATATCCTGGCGGCAATTCTGATTGGCTTCTGGATTCTCTGGAGCTTTTTCACCCTTGGGCTGCTGAGCTACTTCGACAAGGCGCGTGTCAACTACACGGCTGCCCCCATCTGGCTGCTGGCGATCGCCTTCCTGGTTAGCTTTGTTTTGTTTACGGGCTACTTCGCGTTCTTTGAGGTGGTCTGGCAGGGACAGACTCCCGGTAAGCGCATTACCAAAATTCGCGTCATTCGCGACGATGGCAGACCCATTGGGCTGTCTCAAGCGGTGCTGCGATCGCTACTGCGACCGATCGACGATTTCTTCTTTATCGGCGTCTTTTTTATCCTGTTGGGTAAACAAGAAAAACGGCTGGGTGATTGGGCCGCCGGAACGCTGGTCATCCAGGAACAACGACCCGATCGCAAATCGACATTGGCGATCTCCGATCAAGCGCGAACGCTGGCGATCGAGCTGCCGACCCTGGCAGACCTTAGCCAATTGCTGCCCGATGACTTTGCTGTGGTGCAGACGTATCTGTCTCGCCGCTACACGATGGAACCGCAAGCCAGAAACGATTAGAGTTTGAAGTTAGCACGCCAACTCCGTAACCTAATTGGCCTTGAAATCATTCCGCCCAACACGACTGCCGATCAATTTCTAGAAGCCGTCTATGTGGCCTATCAGCAATTTTTTGACAGCGAACGTCCTGATGATCGCCGCTAGATCACAGAGTATGGCTAATAGTGATGAATGACACCTGATACCGCTCATAACACCTCCAGACGCTCAGAATCGTGGGCTAAATCAGATCTGCGTCTATCACCACCTGGTCACCTTCACCCTAAGCCGCCCCAAAGCGAAGCCAGGAGCGCCGTTCCGCCTCTGCCACCGTTGGGAAGGATGTAGAGGATGTGGGCAACGGTTGCACATGGATTAATTCACAGTCCCTGAAAGTATTTGCAGCCAGTCCTCGACACAGCAGAAGCCCACTTATGCAAATTTCGATAGCGGCAAATGTACCGAATATTTTACTCCCATCTCAGCAAAATCTCTTAGTGCCGACATTAACAGTAGCATAAACGCTGGCATTTGTTCAGCGTTTATACGGATACTTTTTGCAGCTTCTTCAGTTTTGTAATCACTGTAAAGATTATATAAAATGCCCCAGCCGTTGTTGCCAAATGCGAAGCGGAGCGTAGAGGATGTACTGGAACAGACAGCAACCAAACAGTGCTGCGCTAAGGGTTTGGTATTAATTGCCGTACGTTTGGGATGAAGGTGTAGCGGAAGACTGTTTTTTTACATCTACCAGGCATACGTGATGCGTTCGTTCAGGTGCTCTAGTCATTAGCAACTGGCGATCGTTGACCGATAATTCCCTACCCTGCTGTATCTACCACGCTGCATTTCTATGGGTTGTGCTGCCTCAGGTTAGGCCTGATAACGGTGAACCATTGCCGCTTCTAACGCTGGATGATATGACTGCATCAGCTAACAAATAACTCTTATCTAGCATAAGTAACCTTGTTGCAAGTATGAGCGGTTCTAATTTGGATTATTAAAGCGCTTTCCCCACCAGAAAGCGTTCAAAATTCCCGCATTCACAAATAATTTAGGGCGGCTGTACAAACACATTGCAGAGTCGCAGTCGTTGTCCTGATAGTAAAAGGCTTGAGGACTGTTTTGATCAGGGCGTCTGGCTGAGTTGAGGCAATTTTCAGCACTACTCCGTTTGTTCGTGCCACAACAGCGCGATCGATGCAGGCTGCTGAGTCTCCAATCGTCGCGATGCAACTCTAATTGTTCACCTGTGTAAAAGCGAGAGCAGTTAATCACGAAGCTGTCGCCAAGGTTGTAAGTGAAAACTATCACGATTAAAAGGTCTAGAGAGTTGGAACACTTTCAATTTCTTAGGGATTTGAATCAGCTCCAGTTTAGTGGCCAGCTTTTATGGACTCAGACAACGGGTCAACAATGGACGTTCCATCTAGCGAAAGGCCATGTTATGTACGCCACCGATGGCATTCATCCAATGCGACGGTGGCGGCGCAATTTAGCTATGTACTGTCCCCGGCTGCCCACGCACCGATTAGGATGGCAGGCTGATTTAGCCAGTGCCGGCAAGACCGCTTCCACAATTGGTTGGGAGTATACGCTGTTAAATTCATGGCTAGAAAAGCAGCGGATTTCTCCTGAACAAGCAAATAACATCGTTCTGTCCACCCTGGTGGAAGTGTTATTTGATGTGCAACAAGCGGCGGGGGTCAATCGGCAGATCAAGCATGATCAGTTGATGGTGTCGCAGATTGGTCTGATACAGATAGAGGCTGTGGTTGCTAGAACACAGCAACGCTGGGAGGCATGGCAGGAAGCCAAACTCGCGTCGTATTCACCCCATCAGGCCCCCGTCATCAAGCAGCCAGAACAACTGCAAGAATATTGTCCAGCAGCGTTCTATCAAATGTTGGTGCAACGGCTCAATGGTCAGCACACGCTGTACGACCTGGCTGCGCAAATGAAGCGCGATGTGGTGGAGGTGACAGCGTCGTTGTTACCGTTCATTCAACTGGGATGGATCGAGCTGACTTCCATCACTGACCTGCCAGCGCTCATTTACCCCCGTAGCCTGACGAAAACGGCTCCACCGCCAGTATCACCTACAAAAGCGTTGATTGCTTGCGTGGACGACAGTGTGCTGGTTCGAAATACGATGGAAACGTTGCTGACATCAGCAGGCTATCAATTTTTAGGTCTGGACAGTCCGGTGCGGGCAATCGGTGTGTTGTTAGCCCGTAAGCCCGATTTAATTTTTCTAGACCTGGTGATGCCAGAGGCAAACGGCTATGAAGTATGCGAGCAACTGCGCAAGCTGTCCTGTTTTCGGGAGACGCCGATCGTCATCCTGACTGGAAGTGATGGCTATGCCAACCGCCTCCGCGCCAATTTTGTGAAGGCATCCGGCTTTCTCAGTAAACCATTAAATGCTGTCGCGGTGTTAGGCGAAATTCGCAAGCATTTAGAGCAGGGTGCACCAAATCTCTCCGCTCCAACTCGTTGATCAAGTAATGTTTATTCATGGGTGAATGCAATGGGCACAGCGTTAGTGGTTGAAGACTCGTTAACGGAAATGCAAATTTTGATTGGCTGTTTGCAGCAGGCGGGTATTAATGTTCTGATTGCGCAAAGTGGAGAAGAAGCGATCGCCACTGTGAACCAACAGAAGCCAGATGTAATTGTTTTAGATGTTGTCTTACCAGGCTGTAGCGGCTTTGAAGTTTGTCGGCGACTTAAAGGTGAAGCGGCTACCAGTGGGATTCCCATTGTGATGTGTTCGACTAAGAGCGGCGAGATGGATCGCTTTTGGGGCATGAAACAGGGAGCCGATGCGTACATTGCCAAGCCAGTTGATCAAGAAGAACTGGTGCGCACAATCAAGCAACTGATTAACCACTAAGGCTGGAATCATGACAATGTCTGACGCGTTATCCCCTCCAGATTCTCATGCCTTAGTAAACCGCCCTCCAGACCAGGCAATTGTTGCCGCCACGAATACGGATGAACAGTTCCTCCGACTGCATCTCATGCCGGATACGAAAGTCCTATTGCCCATTAAACAGGTCACGGAGGTCATCACAATTCCGGTAGGACAGATTGTGCCAATTCCGCATATGCCTGCCTGTGTGATGGGCGTGTACAACTGGCGCGGTGAAGTCCTCTGGATGGTCGATTTAGGCCATCTAGGTGGCTTGCTTCCCTACTATCAACAAACCATGCGGATGGCCCACACAGCCGTCGTCCTCAAGGGCAATGACAAAACATCAATGCAGAAGAACCAGACGTTAGGGTTAGTGGTCGATCGGGTCGAAGATGTGGAGTGGTGTGACCCAAATTTGATTCAGCCCTTACCCCTCTCACCCATTACATCTGATCTGGAAGCGCTGTTGCGCGGGTACTTGTGGCAGTCGGAGGATGCCATGTTAGCGGTTCTAGAAGCAGAAGCCATTATTGCTGCAATCGCCAGACTCTAGCGACTCTGAGGCCACCGCTGTTACCGACGGCGTTGCATCGAATCACGCTCCCCAAAAGGGGGCGGATTTAGCCAGCAAATATATGCTTCCACTGCAACCAATTGACGAACCGGTTACCAGGCCAGCGATCGCCGTTTCCACCCAATATCGGGCAGAGGCGAGCGAGAACGCCGACCCCGATTTGGTGCTTGACCCATTGGCCTGGGCCGCAGCGTTCTGACGAAAGCGATAGTTTCACGTTACTGCCGCGGATCACTGATTTGTTAACGAACTCTAATGAGGTTCTCTATGACTCACACATCTTCCAATTCGATTCCTCCAGGTGGACTTGCCCATCAGCCGTTTGATGATGAGCAAGCAGACGCTGTAACCACCGATGGACAGTCTGCCGCATCGCCGTGGCCGTTCGACGCCTCCGATTCCGTCGCGTCTGGGTTCCCGGACTGGCTGGAAGTCAAATCGGAACCAGCAACGGTACCGCGTACTCCAATCGGCACAAGCGGCTGGTGGCAGCGATTGAGCGTTAGAACCAAAGCGGTTTTTCTGGCGATGACAATCGGCACGTTTCCGATCTTGCTGGTTGGGTCTACCACCTACCTGGTCACCAATCAAAGTATTCGACAGCAGGTTCTCCAAACGGAGGAAACGCGAGCGCTTGACCTGCAAAGTAAGTTAAACAACTTCATGGATGAACGCTATAGTGACATCCAATCATTTGCTCAGTTGAATCTGTTTGCAGACTCGAAGCTCCGCTATTCGGTTTCTCTGGCAGATAAGCAAAAAGTGCTTGAGCAATATGCCCGGTCAGTCACGATCGGTGGCAAGAGGGTTTATGACAGCGTTGTGATCGCCGACCTGGATGGCAACGTGCTGGCAAAATCAAAAGACAATCCGCAAAATCCCGAACAATCCAAGATCGTCAGCCAGGACTATTTCCAAGCCGTTTTGAAAGCCGACAAGCCAATCATCGGTTATCCGCAAACATCGCTCTTTTCGAATGAGTTTAGTATTTTTACGGCGGCTCCAATTAAGGATAGCGAGACTGGCAAAACGGTCGCTATTATTCGAGCGCGCATTCCGCTAAATATTCTTAAACAGGTGTTTGGCGAGGAGACGTTGCAGGGAGAAGCGTTTTTCTTAAAGAGCGCTGAGGGTCAAATCATTGGTACGAATGACCCGGCCCTGATTCAGAAGAAGTTGTCGGATGAATTTCCAGTTTTCACGCTGAAGGATGAGCAAAAACAGACGGCGATCGCGGCTCGTGCGGTTGGCAAAAATCGCGAAGTGATCACCTACCTGCCCAACCAGACGCTAGCGAAGACCTACAACTTGCCGTGGGGTCTGCTGGTGACGCGGCCCGTTGAGGTGGCCTTTATTTTGCAGCGGCAGTTGCTCTTAACGACGTTGCTGGGAACCGGCAGTATTGCACTGATCGTGGCGGCGATCGCAACCGGTATCGCCAATCGGGCAACACGCCCCGTACTGAGCGCCGCAGAAGCGGTGGAAAAAATTGGGCGTGGCGATCTGGCCACCCGCGTCGCGGTGGAAGGGGATGACGAAATTGCGTCCCTGGGGCTGAACATCAACAGTATGGCCATTCAGCTTCAAAGGTCGCTCGACCTGCAAGCATTTGAAGCGGCACAAGAACGACTGCTGACAGCCGCTCAAGGCGCGGGTGTACTGCAATCGTCTGAACTTGAGGGCGTCATTACAGAGACATTGGCAGGCGTGCAGGCTCTACTGAAGCTCGATCGCCTGGTCGTCTATCGCCTGAACACGGGCTTTGGTCGAGGCGTGGTTGCCGAAGCGGTAGAAGCCAAATGGCGGAGTGCTCTAGATGATAATGTCAACGATGCTTGTATCCCCCAGGCGCTCCAGGACGCTTATCTCAACGGTCGGGTTGTGACGATCAATGATGTTGCTCAGGTGGAAATTCATCCCGAGCACCTGAGACTGTTACGACGGCTAGAAGTGAAAGCGAGTGTGATCACGCCGATCGCCGCTGGTGGTCGCCTGCTGGGTCTGCTCATTGCGCATCAATGCGAAACGCCCCGCCAGTGGCAAGAATCGGAAATCAAGTTTCTGCAACGGTTGGGGACTGAGTTTGGGCTTTCCATCTACCGGGTGGAACTGCTAGAACAGACGACTAACCTGGCAGAGGAGCAACGCCAACTGAAAGAAGGTCTACAAAAACGTGCGCTAGAGCTGTTGCTGGAAGTAGACCCGATCAGTAAAGGGGATCTGACCACCCAGGCAAAAGTAACGGCAGACGAAATCGGCACGATCGCTGACTCGTACAACGCCACCGTAGACAGCTTGCGCAAAATTGTGCAGCAGGTGCAAGCGGCAGCCGCCCAGGTGGTGGATACGACCAACTTGAGTCAGGTTTCGATTCAATCCCTCTCAGAGGAAGCGCTGCGTCAGGCGGAGGCCATCGCCGCCGCCCTGAAGGTCGCTGAGGAAACGGCGCTGGTTGTGCGTCAAGTGGCCGCTAACACGGAACGAGCGGAAATGGCGGTACAGGAGGCCGCACAAAGCGTTGAAGAAGGGGATGCCGCAATGAACCGTACGGTTGATGGCATTATGGCCATTCGTGCCACCGTTGCAGACACCGCGAAGAAAGTGAAACACCTGGGAGAATCGTCGCAAAAGATTTCTACCGTGGTTGACCTGATTGGTAGTTTTGCGGCTCAAACCAATATGCTGGCGCTGAATGCGGCGATCGAAGCATCACGAGCGGGCGAAGAAGGCAGAGGGTTTGCGGTGGTTGCTGACGAAGTGCGGACGCTGGCACGGCAATCCGCCGAAGCAACCGAAGAGATTCGAAAATTGGTGGTCAGCATTCAGGCCGAAACGAATGAAGTGGTGACTGCCATGGAGTCAGGTACCGAGCAAGTGGTCATTGGAACGCAACTGGTGAATGAGACGCGCCAAAGTCTGAACAAAATTACGGCGGTGAGTGCTCAGATTAGTGAACTGGTGGAGTCGATCGCCCAGGCAACCGTGGTGCAGTCGCATGCCTCAGAGGAAGTGACCCAGACCATGAAAGATGTTGCGGCGATCGCTAACCGAACCTCAACCGAAGCGGGACAGGTTTCGTCTTCGTTTGAACAACTGAAAAAGGTGGCGCAAACACTCCAAACAGAAGTGGGTCAGTTCAAGGTATAGACAGGTCTGATGGGCACGCCACTGATCATTCAAGCGTCCGAGTAACGCCTCAAACCCCATCTCCAAATGAATATCAGGGTCATGCGGAAACCAACGGAAAACACACAAAAGGGTTGAACATGACGACGTATACAAAACAACGCGCCTCCGGATTGCGCGCTGATTGCCTTTCATTTCCCGAAACCATGGCTCAGTCTGTGGGTAACATTGCCCCGGCCGCCATGCCGTCCGTAAGTATTCCATTAGTCTTCGCCAGTGCTGGCAATGGTACGTGGTTGACCTTCCTGATTGCGACGATCGGGCTGGCGCTGGTCAGCTTTAATATTAATCACTTTGCCCGCCGTCTGGCGCTTCCAGGGACACTTTATGGGGCGATCGCCAGAAGTTTTGGCCCTACAGCGGGCATTGTTTCGGGCTGGGCATTGATCCTGGCATACCTGCTCACAGCCACTACGGTAATGTCCGGCTTTGTCATTGCAACCAACGTCGTCCTGCATGAATTCGGGTTCCAGGCTCCACCCATTCTGCTCTTTGCCATCTGCACCTTAATTGTCTGGTTTTACGCCTTCACCGATATTCAACTATCAACGGTGCTCATGCTGTTGCTGGAGCTAACGTCAGTGGGGCTAATTCTGATCTTGGCGCTCATTGTCTTAATTGGTCATGGGTTTACCGTCGATACACCACAGCTTGTCTTGAAGGATGTCTCCCCTGAAGGCTTGAGGTTGGGACTGGTTCTGGCCATCTTCAGCTACGTGGGGTTTGAAAGCGCAACGACGTTGGGAGAAGAGGTTAAGCGCCCATTTCACTCCATTCCGCGC
>JAJPKC010000330.1 GCA_021323955.1 Oscillatoriales cyanobacterium Centralia_MAG_596
CAGATATTGGCAGTAGTCCAGCCGCGTGATCGCTTCTTTCATACCCTGACTCTAGCGATTAGTTCCCCGTTTCGGCTGCTCCGTTTTGCTGCTCTGCGTAAGTCCTACATTAGCCTTGTCCTGATCGGGCTGACCAGATCGATATCTCTGATCGACCGCCCATAAAAAACGATCGCCGTTGGGGCGATCGCAGAATGCATTGCATTGTCAAGCATGATTTAGAGTTCCCCGTGCCACCAAAACATCAACGTTAACGTTTAACGGGTGCTAAAAGCGGCAGGATATAGCGCTGATTGGCTCTGACATAGCAGCGATCGTCTGGTAACTGACCTCTTACGGGCATCCACGGCTGACGGCTACGGTCGAACGCATTCTTTAAAACCTCGTCTGATCCGCCGCGGTACACCTCTACTTGCAGAATGTCACCTCGCCTGAACTGCCGCACAACTGGCTGGTTGCTTCCCGGGTCGCGACGGCAGTTGAGCGTGAGCGCCACGACTCGCCAAAGTGAGCCTGCCATCAATGGACTCCGAGCCGTTCCTTTGACAGGCGCATCGTTGCTGTAAAAGTTTCCCTGAGGATCGGGCTGGTTTCTCGCCGTTTGGGCCAGACTGCTCAAAGATGCATTCAGCGTGAGGAGCGTTATACCCACCAGCAGTAAGCGTTTCATGGTCATATACAGGGCGGTGTAATTGCCGCAAGACGCAGGCTGTGTCATCGTAATGACGGTTCAGTAACGTCTTCGGTCAGAGCTTGCGTTGTCTGGACATAAAGGGTGAGAACTATAGCAATCCTACCCGTGTTGTGGCCTGGTACGAGCGGCTGGCGATCGATCGTGAGTCGGAAGCGAATGGCTGCCCGTGGCTCAGGATGCCCGCTGGCTCGCAGGTTAATTGCTGCGCTGAAAGCTAAGTGATTTTAATCACTCAAATTTTTGAGTGGATGATCAAAAACGGTTGAACCTGCAATCCCTCGATCGGGTCTAAATGGCAGATCCTGGATCTGAAATTAATCGAATGGAGTACCACAATGAAACGTCTTGTAATTTCGGCTTTTCTGACTACGGCTGCCTTACTGCCCGTTCTAGCATCAGCAGGTAACGCGTCAGCTGGTGAAGTCTATCATCGTGAAGTCAACCAGCAGAGCCGCATCTATAGTGGTGTTAAAAATAATACGATCAGTCCCAGTGAATACCGCAACCTTGAACGTCGAGAAACGGCTTTGAATAATGCGCGTGAGCGTGACCTGAGACGGAACGATGGTCGTCTGACCCCCCAAGAATATCGCCGTCTGAACGCTCGTGAAAATAATCTGTCCCGCAGCATCTATCGCGACAAACATTAATGAAGCGGCGTCTACCGAACGTCTATCATCAATAAACCGACCGGGTTTTTGGGGGAGCCTTTACCGTTTTGGGTGCAGGTTGGATCCCGAAACCCGGTTTTGCTGCAACTGTGCGTAAACCTGAGCGATCGCGCCGCAACTGACTCTATGCCTGTTAGTGGCCACTTCAAATGGGCACGCTAACCTGGATCGTCTCGTCCAGTGGAAAATCTGCAGTCGGCGATCGTTCGGCTCTCATCGGTGCCTGGTATGAAATTACGGTTTGTCGTTGGTATGGCTTGCGGCACTGCACTTGTGGCGCTGCTGATCCAGGGGGTGTCTGGAGTGGCCGCATCGCTTCAACCTGGGCAGTGGCATGCTGGTGTGCAACGCTCTACCGCTGAGCTGAGACAGGCTAATGCCCAGACACCGAGTTTCGATCCGACGTCTATTTATCGGCGCGGCGCTTTGCACGGGTTCACCGTTTTGGTTAATCCCGCTGTCCTGAAGCATCCGCCGGAAGCCAGCGCCCTCTGGCAAGAACTGGACGCGCAGTTGGCCGCGATCGTCCGTGTCGTACCGGCGAAGCCCCTGTCTGCCCTACAGCAAGTCCGGATCTGGGTGGAGTGGGCCAACCGGGACGGAGCAGCAGAATTTCATCCATCGGTGGAATGGCTCACTCAGCATGGCTATAACCCTGATAAAGCGGGTGGTGTTGAAGTGTCCAACACGCGCAACTTTGTCCAATGGTCGCGGCTTGACCAACCCTGGATGCTGCTGCACGAGCTTGCCCATGCTTACCATCATCGTGTTTTGGGTGATAACGATGCGGGTATCCAGATGGCCTACCAGCACGCGGTGACGCAGGGATTGTATCAGTCGATCGCCTATATCAAGGGCGGTAAACGCAAAGCCTACGCGCTGACCAATGAGAAAGAGTACTTTGCCGAACTGTCAGAGTCTTACTTCGGCAAGAATGATTTCTATCCTTTCACACGTTCGGAACTAAAGACCTACGATCCAATAGGCTATCGGCTCATGGAACAGCGCTGGGGCAAACCGCGAACCAGCGATCGCAAACGCTAGGCCGTTCGCAGGAGGTAAACCATGCCAAAAAGTAATTCTGGGGTATTTTTTCTGGTCTTGGTAGCCATTGCCGCTGGGTTTGTCTGGTTGACCAGTCAGGGGTTGCCAGTATTCGTCGCATCGCACTTTGGCTTTTCAGGGGCAGCCAATGGCTTTATGCCGCGTTCGGTTTACGTGCCGTTTATGCTGGGGTTTATTGTTTTGCTGCCGTTGAGCCTTGTTGGGCTTACGAATCTAACGTTCAACAACCCCCATGTCCGGATCAATCTGCCCCATCGCGAGTACTGGTTAGCGGCCGATCGACGTGCGGCCACCATTCAGTTTCTCTGTGACCACACAACGCGATTTGGGTCGATGCTGGTGGGTTTTCTCTGCTATGTGCACTGGTTAGTGGTACGTGCCAACGCGACCGTTCCGCCAGCACTGTCTAACGAGTGGTTTGCTGTGGGTCTGGGCATTTACCTGGTGTCTACGGCTGTGTGGACTGGGATGCTATTTGCCCGCTTTCAACGCTGAGGTGGGTTTTTGCGGCGATCGCGTCCAATGATCAGACATAACGGCGATCGCGTTTTTCTGTATTGCTTTATCGGAACGCTGAGGCCAGCGCCAGCGCTACAGCATACGGGCCGGGGTGCAACGCCGCAGTCGCGATCGAGCATGACATTGCCGTGTATCGCCGCTGGGGACGATTTACCTGCACGTACGTATAAGTAATTCTATGAGCTTGAAAGCCCAATTATTACAAATACAGATACCAGCGATTGTGGATTTCAATCAGCCAAACATGCAAAACCACGGTAGCCAAAGTAACCAAAAATAGGCAAAGGTTAAAATATGTATAGTAGACATGACACGCTTATCCATCCTTGAGGCACCTATGGTTGTCGAACTGGCTCCGGCTTCAAATCCTCCTAACCCTGCGGCGCGTGACGTTTTGGCACTGCGGCGAGTGTTTGAGCAAATTCATGCGGATAGCTGTCCCACCTCGTTTAATTTCCACATGCATACTGTCCATTCAGACGGACGGCTGCAGCCAGAAGCATTGATTCAGCAAGCGATCGCGATCGGGCTGAAAGGGTTGGCTATTACTGACCACCACTCGGTAAATGGCTATCGAGTCGCCCAACGATGGTTAGAAGAACAACCAGCCCCCGCTCGCAATCAGTCCTTACCCCATCTGTGGCTGGGGGTTGAGGTGACGTCCAGGTTGCTCGATACGGAGGTGCACATTTTGGGCTACGCGTTTGATGCCGAAAGCCCCGCCATGCAGCCCTATCTGCAACACCAGGCACCGACCAGTCATGATGCCCTGGCTGAAAATGTGATTAGCGCTATTCATGCAGCTGGTGGACTGGCGGTGCTGGCCCATCCCGTACGCTATCGTCGATCGCCCGAAGACCTGATTCCGCAGGCTGCTCGGTTTGGTATCGACGGGGTGGAAACCTATTACGCTTACAGCAATCCCAACCCCTGGCAAACGAGTGCTGAACAAACTAGACGTGTCCAGCGATTGAGTGCGGCGTACAATCTGTTAGATACCTGCGGTACCGATACTCACGGATTGAGTTTGCTGCAGCGGCTTTAACGGATGCTTAGTGCAGCTCGTCATTCATAGGGTTCGGAAATCAAACGTCACTGGTCATTTGTCATCAGTCATTCGTCATGGGTCATGGGTCATTAGTCGTTAATGGGAGAAAGCATCCAAGCATGATCCTGAGGCATGGACGTCCAATGCCAACTTTTAATGGCGACGTGTATTTAGGCGGCCTTTCCCAAGCCCTTCCAGAACATGTTCATGCGGGGACGTGAAGCCGTACTTCGCATTGTCCGATTGTTTGGGTCGTCTGCATGCCAGCAGCGGCAATGGGTGGCGAAAGGCGAGGAATGGTCGTGTTCTGTGAGCGATCGCAGGAGAAATAGATCGTGAGCCAGGCAGACAGTTCCCTCAACATTCAAAATATTGGCGAACAGGGGCTACTGAAGCTGGTGCAGTCGTTTTGCCCGACGAACGTTGTGGGCGATGATGCCGCAGTCGTCACGACGCAGCCAGGACGATCGCTGATTGTCACCACGGATGTCCTTGTGGATGGCGTTCACTTTAGCGACCAGACAACGGCTCCTGAAGATGCCGGTTGGCGGGCAGCCGCGGCCAATCTCTCTGATCTCGCGGCAATGGGAGCCGTGCCGCTGGGGATAACGGTGGGATTGGGTCTGCCGGGAACTACTGCTGTGAGCTGGGTTGAAGGTCTGTATCGTGGGCTAACGGCGTGCCTTAACCAGTACGATACGTCGATCGTTGGGGGCGATATTTGTCGATCGCCTGTCATTTCCGTTGCCATTACGGCCTTTGGGGACGTCGATCCCCAGCAAATTCTGCGTCGTTCTGCCGCGCGACCGGGTGATGCGATCGTCGTCACGGGCCCCCACGGTGCTTCTCGCGCTGGTCTGGAACTCCTGCTGCATCCTGAATTGGGCCACTCGCTGAGTGCGAGCGATCGGGCCGCGTTGATCACCGCTCACCAGCGTCCTACGCCACGGTTCGATGTGGTGAAATGGCTTTCGTCCCCATCCCGGTTTCCGACCTTTGCGGCCCCGATCGCGATCGCTGCGATGGACAGCAGTGATGGTCTGGCTGATGCCGTTGTGCAGATCTGTCGTGCCAGTGGAGTGGGTGCCCAGATTGCCCGTCACTGCATTCCACTGCCGCCCGCTTTAACTCGATGGGTAGACCCCGATCGCGCGCTGGAATGGGCGCTATATGGCGGTGAGGATTTTGAGCTTGTTCTCTGCCTGCCGCTCGACTGGGCAACAGCGTTAGTCGAGGCGTTGGGCGAGGGAGCCGCGATTGTCGGCACGATTACCGCTGAACCGGGCGTCCGGCTAGTGGATCTGGCTGGAACCCACCCGGATATTCTGCTCTCGCTGGAGCAGGGCTTTCAGCATTTTGGCAGCCCGGTCTGACCAGGTTTACCTTCTGCATCCCCGATCGCCAATTCCCCAAGACCTGATCGCATGGCTGCAGCTCATGCGTTTGATGAATGCCGTGCGTGTGATCAATGCCGTGAGTGCCAGGCAGCGGTTGATTTCAGATCGTTCTGGTACGCTTTCGGGTAGCATTCAGTCATGCATGGGCGCACATTACGGCTATTTGGAATTCTGCTGGCGTTTGGGTTGACCATCAGCGGCCTTTGCCAGATCGCGGTCGATCGCCTCTGGTTTGCTGAGGTGGGGTACGAAGCGGTCTTTTGGCGGCGATTGTTTACGCAAGTGGGGATTTGGAGCGTCGTTGCTGCAATCAGTGCGCTGTTCTTAGGCAAAAATCTATCGCTGGCGCAGCGGCTCAAGCATCCTCCCCGGCAGGACAACCGCTCCATCCTGACGGCGATCGCAAACTACCAGACTGTGACATCTCGTACGGCAACGCCGTCAAGCCAGCCAACGACGATACCCGGTAGTCCGGTCATACCTATTAGTTTAGTGACCCCATCGCTACCGCTGAGATGGCTATTGCCAATCGTGCTGGGATTGATAGGTGTGGTGATCGCGCTGGTGTGGCAGCCGATTTACGGGAGCGTCACGCTCTGGAATGGTCATTTGGCTGCGATCGGGCGACCGCCGACAGCGCCCGATCGATTGCCCTTAGATCCCAGCGGTCAGATTGGCAACCAGCTATGGACATGGGTAGCCAGTACACCCGCTGCCTATTTTGTCATTGGGGCTGTGGTTGCTGGGGCACTCATCATTCTGCGGTACCCAACCGTACTGCTCGGCACGATCGCCATCATTGAGAGCGTTGGCGTTGGGTTGCTCCTGGCGGCCCGCTGGGGAAGCGTCCTGCAATTTTTTCATGCGGTGGCATTCGACCGAGCCGATCCTCTGTTTGCGGCTGATATTGGCTTTTATGTGTTCTCGCTACCGATCGCGGAACTGCTGGCGTTCTGGTTCACAAGCCTGTTGCTGTTGGCGCTGCTAGCGGTGGCGCTGATGTATCTGCTCTCAGGCGATAGCCTCAGTCAGGGAGAATTTGCGGGCTTTTCGTCTGCACAAGTCCGACACTTATCCGCCTTGAGCGGGGGCTACATGCTGGCCGTGGGTTTCCAGTCCTGGCTCAACCGTTATGAACTGCTGTATTCGACGCGAGGAGCCACTTACGGTGCTGGTTACATCGATGTCAACGTGCTGTTGCCAATGCAGACAGCGCTCAGTGGTTTGGCGGGCGCGATCGCGCTGGTTCTGTTTTGGCGGGTGTGGCGCTGGCGAACGGTCGAAAGTCAGCGGCCAGGGGTAAAACGCCGTCGAAAAAAAGTTTCAGGCACGGTCACTTCCCGGATGCCAATGCCTGCTGCTTTACTGTTGCCAGTAGCCTTCCTGGCGATCGCGCTGCTCTTCACGACGGTCTTGCCTGATATGTTGCAGCGTCTGCTGGTGCAACCCACGGAACTGGCGCGTGAGGAGCCGTTCATTCGCCGCAGTATTGCGGAGACACGCGCTGCATTCGCGCTGGAAACAATCGAGACAGAGCCGTTCAATCCCCAGGGGACGCTGACCTTTGAGGAACTGTTAAAAAATCAGCAGACCACTCGCAATATTCGTCTGTGGGACACGCGCCCGCTGCTGGAGACGAACCGGCAACTGCAGCAAATTCGTCCCTACTATCGATTTTTTGATGCCGATATCGATCGCTATGAATTTCGGCGGCAACCGAGCGGCAATCAGGGAGAGGGGGCATCGGCGGCCAATCCGGTGGTGGAGAAACAGCAGGTTTTGATTGCAGCGCGGGAGTTGGACTACACGGCAGTCCCCTCAGAAGCCAGGACATGGGTGAATGAGCATCTGGTTTACACGCATGGCTATGGGTTTACGCTGAGTCCGGTCAACCAGGTTGCGGCTGGCGGGTTGCCGGATTATTACGTGAAAGATATTGGCGTGAGTACGGACGCTGGTAGTGGCGGGTTAAGCGCGGCGGATGCTTCGATTCGGGCCAGCATTCCAACGGCCAATCCCCGCATTTACTACGGCGAGCTGACCAATACTTACATCATGACGGGCACCCGCGCCCAGGAGTTGGACTACCCCAGCGGTAGCGACAATGTGTATAACGTGTATGGCGGTGCTGGCGGCATTGCCGTTAATGCATTCTGGCAACGCTGTCTCCTGGCGGCCTATCTCAAAGACTGGCGAATGCTGTTTACGACCGATTTTACGCCGCAGACAAAGCTGCTATTGCGACGCAATATCAATGAACGCATCCGGACGATCGCCCCATTCTTGCGGTACGACCACGATCCCTATCTAGTGGTAGCGGATGTGAATCAAGCGGCAGACGACGCCCAAAACGCCACGCGCTCTGACACCGTCACACCAGGCCCGACGCCAAACTACCTGTACTGGATCGTGGACGCGTATACGACGAGCGATCGCTATCCCTACTCTGCTCCCAGCCAGATTTCCGCGACGAGCGGCGTACAAACCACACCGCAGGGAGAAAAGTTTAACTACATTCGAAATTCAGTCAAAGTTGTAATTGATGCCTATAACGGCTCCGTTTCCTTCTACACGGCTGATCCGCAAGATCCAATCCTGCGATCGTGGGCTGCCGTCTTTCCAACGTTGTTTCAGCCGCTCAGCCAAATGCCTGCTGCCTTGCGTAGCCATATTCGCTACCCGGCAGACTTGTTTAGCGTGCAGGCAGAACGGCTGATGACGTATCACATGACCGATCCACAGGTCTTCTACAACCGCGAGGATCTGTGGAAAGTGCCTGCCGAGATCTATGGCAATCAGCCCCAGTTGGTAGAACCCTACTATCTGATTACCAAGCTCACTACCGGCAAAGACGAAGAGTTTGTGCTGCTGCTGCCGTTCACACCCAACCAGCGCACAAACTTAACGGCATGGCTGGCTGCGCGATCGGACGGCGAAAACTACGGCAAATCGCTGCTGTATGTGTTTCCCAAACAGCAGCTCGTCTACGGTACGGAACAGATCGAAGCCCGCATCAACCAGGACCCGGTGATATCGCAGCAAATTTCGCTCTGGAACCGCGCTGGCTCACGTGCACTTCAAGGCAATCTGCTGGTCATCCCCATTAACCAGTCGCTGCTGTATGTGGAGCCCCTGTATTTGGAAGCGGAGCAGAACAGTCTCCCAACGTTAGTGCGGGTAATTGTGGCCTACGAAAACCGCATCGCGATGGCACCGACCCTGGATCAAGCCCTGCGATCGGTGTTTCAGTCTCAAGAACCCACAGCACCCGCGATCGTGCGGCCAGTGCCGTAGCGTTCATCGGTCACCATGTCAGCGTAGCTCAACGCAAATAGGCGACGGTGACGCCAGCACCACCATCCGCGCGACTCGCCAACTCATAGCGCTCCACCTGCGGGTGCTGCTGCAAGAACGCGTGGACGCCCTGCCGTAGCTTCCCTGTGCCATGACCGTGGATAATCCACAGCGCACCCGTTTCGTAGGCTTGCGCGATCGCCTGCTCGATCATCGGCTCCGCATCGGCGACCCGACTGCCACGAATGTCTAATGTGTTGCGTGATGTGCGGATATACGGGGTATCGGATGTGGGGGTGGGGGGCGGCGCATTCGGCGTGCTCTGTTTTGTGGTTTGCGTGTCCCCGACCTCCTGCCTTTTACCACCGGGCTCCTGTCGCTTGACAGCTTTTTCTCCACTGAGCGACTCCACATCCTCCACCGGCACGGTCATTTTCATGAGCCCAAAGCGGACGGTGATTTCCTCGTCATCATTGGGAGCCGTCAGCACTTCAGCGGTTTGTCCCAAACGGGGAATACGGACGCGATCGCCCACCTGCGGTCGAAAGCCTGGTTTGGGTGATGGCTTCTGCTGGCGGGACGGGAGGCGACGGTCTGCCAGTTGATTAAGGGCTTCTGTGGCCTGTTGTGCGGCCTGCGCCGAAGCAGGGCCTTGCTGAAGCTGCCGGATGACCTGCGCGATTTCACTTTTTGCCTGCGCGATCGCGGCCTGTACAGCCTGTTCTTGCGCGATCTGCAAGTCCTGTTCTCGTGCTTTGAGCGAGGCTGCTTTTTGAGAGAGTTCACGGTGCAGCCGTTCGGCACTCTCCAGCAGTTGCGCCGCTTCTTGAGACTTGGTTTCCTGCCGCCGCCGCTGGGCTTCTAATCCAGCAATGACTTGATTGACATCCTCAGATGCACCACCCACAAAGCCCTGGGCCTGCTCCACAATATCGGCATTCAATCCTAACCGCCGCGCGATCGTCAGCGCATTGGAGCGACCGGGAATGCCCCACAGCAGACGATAGGTGGGTGATAGCGATACATCGTCAAACTCGACTGAAGCATTTTCAAACCGTTCGTCCTGGTACTTCAGCGCTTTCAGTTCGCCAAAGTGGGTGGTCGCGATCGTCAGCCCTGCGTGGTCGGCCAGGTACTTGAGCAGCGCGATCGCCAGGGCGCTTCCTTCCGAAGGGTCAGTCCCCGCGCCAACTTCGTCGAGGAGAACCAGGGAATAGGGAATAGGGTGTGGGGTGTGGGGTGTGGGGTGTGGAAGAGCGATGAGTTCGTCGTTTTGCGTTGAAGGTATGAATTGCTCCTCATCACCCTCACCGCTCACCGCTTCCCCCAACGCCTCTGCTCCCTTTGCTTCCCCTCTCCCCTCTACTTTTTCTGCCTCCCCCCGTACTGTCAACGCCGCCAAGATCCGGCTAATACGTCGAATATGCCCAGAAAAGGTGGACAGACTTTGCTCGAGCGATTGCTCGTCGCCAATATCGGCCAGTACTTGATCGAACCAGGGTAACTCGACAGGTTCGCGGGCAGGCACAAAGAGTCCGACCTTTGCCATCAGCACCGCTAATCCTAACGTCTTCAGGGTGACGGTCTTGCCGCCTGTGTTTGGCCCCGTAATCGCAACGACACGAATGTGGGGCTGAATGACCAGGTCGATCGGGACGACGGGTCGCCCCTGTTCGTGCTGCTGCTGCCAGACGAGCAGGGGATGGCGGAGGTGACGGAGGACGATCGGTTCGGGTACGGGGTGTGATGCTGAGCCCACAGGTGTCCCCGCCTCCCCCTGCGCCCGCTGCACAAACCGGGGTGGATTGGCTTCTAGCCATAGACTGTACCGCGCTCGAGCCGTGGCCAGATCCAGAGTGGTGGCGATCGCCAGCAAGCGTTCCAAATCAGGTTTGACAACGGCCACCTGGTCGGTCAGTGCTTGACGCACAGCCTCTTCTTCGGCTTGCTCCTGCCGCTGGAGCTGACGCAGTTGGTTATTGAGATTGACAGTAGCCTGTGGCTCGATGTACAGGGTCGCACCACTCATGGAGGTGTCGTGAACAATGCCGGGGATGGCGTCTTTTTGCGGGGCTTTGACGGGAATAACAAAGCGCCCTTCGCGCTGGGTAATCAGGTGCTCCTGAATGGCATTGGCTTTACGCTGAAGAATGCCTTGCAGCGTGCTGTAGACGCGATCGCGCAGTTGCCGCTGCTGTTCGCGAATGCCGCTGAGTTTGGGGGTGGCACGATCGGCGACCTGTCCGCGGTCGTCAATGCAGCGGTGGATCTCCTGCTCCAGTTCGGGGTAGGTTCGCAGGTCGGCAACGAGTGCATTTAATACGAGCAAATCGGAATGGTGATCGATCATTCGCCGTAGACTACGCATCCCAGCAAGGGTCGTGGCGATCGCCAGCAGGTCTTCACCAGCTAATAAGCCCCGCCGTTCGGCGCGTTCCAACGACTCACCAATGTCGGTGATCCCATCAAATACGAGGCCAGTGCTGAGACGGCTCTCCAACTGGTAAACGTCCTGCGTCTGTGCAAGCAGCGTCAGGGTGTCGTCAAGTTTGCTGGGGATTTTTAAGCGCCGCGCCGCGATCGCGCCGAGTTTGGTCGCTGCAAAGGTGGATAGGTGCTGGCAAAGCCGCGACCACTCTAAAAGTTCGAGAGTTTCAGTTTGAATCAAATTGCATTCGGAGGCTACATCCAATTCCATTCTAGGGAGTGGACTTGATTAGATCGAGCGCTGGGCGCAAAAGCGATCAAATCTATGTCAGCGGACTCAACGTGTTGCCGATGCGGGGCGTCAGCGTGGACGTGATGAGCATCACGTTAGCCGATGCGGTGCCGTCACGATCGGATCGCCCTGCCGTCACGTCTCGCGTTCAATCGCATCACACGATCGCCAACCTGACCGTCACACTGCTTGCCAGACTTGAACTTCATACTAGGTTCATGAAATGAATGAAAGGTGTGTCATGAGTTTAATCAACCAGATTGTCCAAAAAGCGATTTGCCGGGGCTACTTGACTGTCGAAGCTGAAAACACGCTGTGTCAACTATTTGATGAGACCTGCAATCTGCACGACATTACGGCCCTAACAATGCTGCAACGGGCTTTATCATCAGGGCAGGTGAAGCGGTTGGCTCAAGCACGGCAGCAGACCTATGCCGCTTAAACTGCCCGATCGTCTGCGCCAGCAATCACCCAGCTTATTGCCCTTCACGTGGTAAGAGCCGTTCGACAATTTGTGCCTGCCGTTCCACGGTTGCAGCCAGTCGTGAGATATTTTCTTCCTGTCGTCCCGTTGATGCCGCAAGCTGTGAAATACTCGCTGCTTGTTCTTTGGCCGCTTTCGCCTGTTCCTGGGCAAGGGTCTTCAGTTCCGCGAATCCCTCTTTTAGCTCTGTGAATCCCTCTTTTAGCTCTGTGAATCCCTCTTTTAGCTCTGTGAATCCGCCTTTCAGTTCCGCGAATCCCTCCTTCAGCTCTGAGAACCCGGTTGTGACCACCTCGGTTAAATGCCCGATTTGATCTGTCAACGCATCCAGCTTGTAGTTCTGCTGTGATGATGATTGGAGCAGTGCGGTGAGAAGCTGTTGTGTACTGGGTTCGGGTTGGCTGCTGATCATTGGCGATACAGGATATCGAATATCGATCGTGTAAGCGCGATTATAGCGTTATCGTCCATCCGCTCTTCAGCCAAATCGTCCCTCGACGTAGTCTCGGGTGCGGGGTTCTGTCGGATTCATGAAAATTTGAGCGGTAGAACCAAACTCTACCAGTCGCCCAATGCGGCTCTCGTCAG
The DNA here is from genome assembly GCA_021323955.1 of Oscillatoriales cyanobacterium Centralia_MAG_596. Taxonomy (GTDB): domain Bacteria; phylum Cyanobacteriota; class Cyanobacteriia; order Leptolyngbyales; family Leptolyngbyaceae; genus Stenomitos. Next base: position 12,480 of record JAJPKC010000330.1, read on the forward strand.
CGCTGAAGAAGGCCGTGTAGTTTGAGATCCGCGAGGCTTGCTGCATGTTGTGGGTCACAATGACGATCGTCAGTTCCTGCCTCAGCGAGTCAATGAGCTCCTCAATTTTCATCGTAGCGATCGGATCCAGGGCCGAGCACGGTTCGTCCATCAGCAGCACTTTGGGTTTCACGGCCAGGGCGCGCGCAATACACAACCGCTGCTGCTGCCCACCCGACAGTCCCAGAGCCGACTTGCTCAAGTTGTCTTTGACTTCGTCCCAGAGGGCGGCATCCCGCAGTGCCGATTCGACGATGTCATCCAGTGACGATCGCGTAGGGCGGCCAAACACCCGCACCCCGTACGCCACGTTGTCGTAGATGCTCATTGGAAACGGGTTCGGTCTTTGAAACACCATTCCAATCTTGCGCCGGAGCCGATTGAGGTTCACGCGAGGGCTGTAGACATCTTGCCCAAAGAATTTGACGCTCCCATCGACGCGCACCTTGGTTTCCAACTCGCTGATGCGGTTGAGCGCTTTGAGAAATGTGGATTTACCACAGCCAGAGGGGCCAATAATCGCCGTCACCTGCTCTTGATAGAGATCGAGCGAAACGCCTTCGACCGCTTTCTGACTGCCGTAGTAAAAGCTGAGATTTTCTACACTGAGGGCAGGGCGGGCGACTGCGGCGATCGCAGCGGCATCAACGGGAGACATGAACGAATCGTCCGTGGTGAATGACATGGGTTAGCGGCTATTCAGACGTTTGCGGGTAATCGATCGTGAGAGAAGATTGATCAGCAGCACCAGGCCAACCAGGATGACAGAGGCACTCCAGGCTAGCTGATTCTGTTGAACATACGCGGAATTGGCGTAGTTGTAAATCATTACCGATAGCGATGGGGCAGGATGAAGCAACCCATTGACCCAACCCTGCGTAAACAGTGCTGTAAAAATGAGGGGAGCCGTTTCCCCCGCAGCGCGGGCAACCGCCAGCAAAATGCCAGTTGTGATGCCTGGTAGCGCTGCTGCTGTAACGATGCGGAACGTGGTCTGTAGCGTACTCGCACCGAGGGCGGCTGAGGCAAGACGCTGCTGGAGCGGCACAAGCTTGAGGGCTTCTTCGGCAGTCAAAACGATGATCGGCAGCATAATGACTGCAAGTGCAAAGCTTCCGGCCAGCGCCGAAAACTTGTAGACCGTCACAATGACACCGTAGGCAAACACCCCTACGACGATCGACGGCACACCACTCAGGATCGTGACGACAAAGCGGATGACCGGCGCGATCGTCCTCTCCTGACCAAACTCGGAGAGATACACCGCCGTCAGCACGCCCAGCGGAATACTCACCAGCGACGCCAACCCGACCATGAGGAGCGTACCCTGAATAGCGTTCGCAAAGCCATTAGGAACACCTTCCATCCCCACCGGTGCGGGGAGAGACGTTAACACCTCCCACTTCAGATGTGGTGCTCCTTCCCAGAGAATCTTGACCAGGATGGCCAGTAAGGGAGCCACCGCGATCGCGGCCAGTAGAAAGGCGATCGCGGTCATCCCACTGCTCCAGAGTTGACGCCGAGCGGCTAACGGTTTCGTTAACTCCAGTGAAAAATCATCGTCCATAGCCCAGCACTCGCACCATAAGAACCGCAACTATATTAATCGCCAGCGTCAACGCAAATAGAATCAACGCCAGGTACATCAACGCCCCGATGTGCAGGACATCGATCGCTTCCCCAAACTCGTTGGCCAGCACGGCTGGGATGGTGTATGCCACATTGAACAGCGACGGACTGATCTGGGCCGAATTGCCAATCACCATCGTAACGGCCATCGTTTCACCCAGTGCCCGACCCAGACCCAGCATTGCTGCGCCCAAAATTCCCGATGCTGATGCCGGTAAAATCACCCCAAAAATCGTTTCCCAGCGCGTTGCCCCCAGAGACATGGACGCCGTGCGCAGATCCGATGGAATCGCCATCAGCACATCGCGACTGATGGCCGCGATCGTCGGCAGAATCATAATGGCCAGAATGACGCCCGCCGCCAGCATTCCTGAACCAAAGGGCTGGGTGCTAAACAGCGGTATCTGTTTGAAATGGGCATAGAGCCAGAGTTGAATTGGCTGTAGAAACGGGATCAGCAGAAAAATACCCCATAGCCCAATAATGACGCTGGGAATGGCGGCGATCAGTTCAACTAGAAATGCAATGGGCGATCGCAGCCAAGGCGGTAAAAAGTTTTCGCTCGTGACCAATGCCACGGCTACTCCTACGGGTAGGGCCAGCAGGAGAGCGATCGCGGAACTCACGACCGTACCGTAGATATAGGGCCGTGCGCCAAATTTCAGGTTCGCAATGTCCCACTCCTGACTGGTCAAAAAGCCCGCACCAAATTCATGAATGGCTGGTTGTGCTTGCTGAAAGATCACCCACCCCATCCAGAGCAAAATCAGCACGGTGAGCAGTGCCACACCACCTGTTAACCAGATAAAGCCCTGGTCAAGCCATGATGTCAACCCATCGGCTGCTGTAATGTCGTCACTGGCGTGGGTGGCACTCAATGGATGACGACCGCGATCGGCGATAGATTTGGGCGATTCAGATGAACTCATGACGTATGAGCAAGAGAGCGTGAGCAAGAACAGTACGTGGAGCCGCCACCCATGCCCCAAAGCGTCCCCCAGACCATCTGGAGGACGCGGTTATTAGAGGACGGGGCGATCGTCACTAGGGCTTCACTTGCGTGTTGACGGTTGCCAATACCTGCTTCGCCACGGTCGGTGGAATTTGGACGTAGTCAAGCGTGGGGTTAAGTTTTTGCCCATCGCTCAGGATCCAGTTCACAAACTTCTTCACGGCGGCGGCTTTCTCCGCGTTGTCGTACTGCTTGTACACCATCAGCCAGGTCAGACCAGCAATGGGATAGCCATCATCAGGATCGCCGACAAACACGCGGTAGTTGTCAGGAAATTTCACTGTTGCCAGCGCTTTGTTGGCGTCACGCACCGAGGGGGGCAAGAATTGTCCCTTCTTGTTTTGGACAAACGCTGTTTGGATCTTATTTTGCTTTGCGTACGCATATTCGACGTAGCCGATCGTGCCTTCTGCACGGCTCACTTCTTGAGCCACACCAGGATTGCCCTTGCCCTTGAGTGGATTACCTGTCCACTTAGGCGCGGTGCCAACGCCAATTTCAGACTTAAAACTGGGGCTAATGGCGCTCAGGTGGTTGGTGAAGATAAAGGATGTACCGCTACCATCAGCGCGAACGACGGGCTTGATGTCAGAATCAGGCAGCTTAGCACCGGGGTTGTCTTTCACAATTCGAGGGTCATTCCACTTGGTGATTTTCCCAGCAAAGATGTCGGGAAGAACGCTGCGGGAGAGCTTCAGGTTTGCCACCTGGGGCAGATTGTAGATGACTGCAACGGGCCCACCCGCTGTGGGCACCAAAATCACACCGTTTTTCACCTTGCCGATTTCTTCGTCCGTCATGGCGGCATCGCTGCCACCGAAATCAATGGTGCCTGCAATAATTTGGCGAATACCAGCACCACTGCCTACACCCTGATAGCTGATATCGACATCGGGATTATTCTTCTTAAATTCAGCGATGTACCGCTCGTAAAGAGGCACAGGGAATGTCGCCCCAGCGCCCGTCAGCGGAATCGCCTGCGCGATCGCGGTGAGCAATGGGCCGAGCGCGATCGCCGCCGTTATCGCCGAGGTCGTAACAGCACGACGAAATACAGTTGCAGGGAATGCCATCTTACCTTGTCCTCAAATCAAGTTTTTTTGTCAGGGTAGTAACAACGACAACCGTACAACTAGACCAGTTAAGTGAAAACCAACGAAAAAATAACAGCGAGTTAAGATCGGCTTAAGGTTTAATTAAGTAATTTTCAATCGTCGCTTTTGATGGCTGTCAACTGGTTAGAACATTTTGGCGCAGCGTCGATTTAACACCGCGCATGTAGTATTCATCCAACGCTCCAATGGCACAACCGCTATTGCACTAGCCCCGTTAGAGAAACCGCTTTGAGCAGATTGAATATCGCGATGCAGCCCTTTGATCAGGCTTTAAACGGGAGTTGATCGCTATTTCTCGATCGTTTTTTGGTAATCCAGAAGGGGCGAATAATGATCGGACGCGCGATTTTGTGACTCAGAAGACTGCCTTAAAACCACAGGCAAGCTATGTTCAAAATGCATCCATTGCCGTTTTATACTGAGTTCTAAGTTGACATCGGCGATGAATTTTATCGGTGCCATTGCGCAAATAAATCCATCGTCAGTCACCGATCTTTCATTCCAGCAGTGCTCGCCGTCGGTTGGCTGTCCCTTTCAGTGCTGAGGATGGATGCACGATCGCGAAAGGGGTCGGCAGTCGGATGTGCTGCGGCAGTCTGCTAAGCGATCGCGATAGTTTCCCTGGCTCTAAATTGCTGCGTTCATCACCATGACCAATACGCTCGCTCTCAAAAATTTACCTGCTCCTGTGCGATCGCTGATCCGACCGATGCTGTTTGCGGCGCTGGGACTGCATGTGCTGCTGTTGTTTGCGCCACTGCCATCGGAGCAGAAGCCGAAAAAGACAGACGACAAGGAAAACCCGGTTAAAATTACCCAACTGCCGACCGTCAAACCCGCTGCCAAGCCACGTCCGAAACTGGCAAAACCCGCGCTCCCGAAGGTCAATCGTCCCAAGTCTGCGATCGTGCCGCCCGTCCAAAAGTCCCCGGCACCACGC
>JAJPKC010000157.1 GCA_021323955.1 Oscillatoriales cyanobacterium Centralia_MAG_596
ACGTGATCAATCGGTTTGAACGACATAGCGTCAGAAGATAATGAGTGAAAGGGGTGCAGGACAGCCTAAAAAAGTGTATAACTTTAGCTCCATGTCTTAACTCAATAGGCCACTAATCTCAAGCAATCAAGCAACCGTTAATTAGCTATACCAGATTGCTACGCATCTACAACCCCTGGGACAGCCGAAGTGAAATCGTTACAGTCTACATTCTGGCGTGAGCACTTGCCGTTCCGCGGTCTTAACCTTAAATCTGCTTCATAAACTGACATTGCTAAACGTATTGGATTAAGAGGTGCCGAATGCGTCAAAATCCCCAGACAGAGACAACAGCCTCACCATCCCACCTAAAACTCCTGCATCCAGTGCTCAGTCAGGCACTGGCCAACCTCGATATTCAACTTGAGGATGAATTAGCCCGATACAGACGGCAACGCGTTAGTGCCACCCGTCCCGCCCGTCCGTCTGGCCGCAAATCGGCTTCCTCCATGTTGGATTTGATTGCGGTTTCAGCCACGAGCGGCAAGACGGAATCACCTCAGGGGGAGACACTGGCCGCCAAGCTACCAGAGCGTTCTGCAGGCAGCATGGAGCCAGCGATCGACACGGCCTACAAGCCCACACCCGCGTTTGCTGCCAGCGCACGACCGATTGATAGCGCGATCGCGCTGAGGACACCGGATCGATCGTCGCTGTCAGAAAATGATGCCAGTGAAACAACTCTGGCCGCTGAGGCTTCAGGTGACCATACGATCGCCCAGTCAACGAACCCGAATCTGGATGATTACCTGGAGTCGTCTGAGGAGTTGCTCCGCAGTTTGGCCACCGAGGAGGCTGAAGTCCGGGCCGAGCGCAGCTTTATGCAAGGGCTATTGACCCCCTTAGGACTTGGCTCAATGCTGCTGCTGCTGCTCTCGAGCGCGATGTTTGGCTACGTCATCATGAATCCTTCCAGTCTGGGACGCTTCATCGTCTGGCGCGGCGGTGGTGTTGATTCGTCAGGCGTTTCCGCAACGGGTCAGTCTCCCATCCAGGGCGCGAAGTCATTGCCAGAGCCGAATCTTGCCAACCCTGCACTGCCCAACGTGAGCCTCAATAATTTGGGGACGTTGGACGCTACCCCAAACTCGCCAACATCATCTGGTGCAAAAGCACCACTCCTCAAGGCCAAGCCAACCGATGCGGCGAAGCCGACTGTGGCGACACCCCAACCAGGCCAGGAGTCTTCTGCTTCCACCGGACAGGCTCCGCTTCCTGCTGTAACATCCAGCGTCAATCGTCCTGCTCCGATCCAAACGTACACACCACCCCAGGCTGCCACGCCAGCGCGATCGACGGCCCTGCCCTTGCGCTCTGCGCCAACGCCGACGTACCGTGCCCCATCAGCGCCGAAGAGTACGCCTGTAGCGGCAGCACCAGCCAATCGATCGCCCGCCAGTGACGCCTACCCGATCAAAGTGGTCACTCACTACGATGGGGATGCAGCGTTGAAGCAATCTCAAACCGTGGTTCCCGATGCTTATCTGCGGAACTTCCGCGATGGCGCGAAAATCCAGTTGGGTGCCTATAGCGACGCGACCACAGCGGCAGCCAAAGCCCAAGAGCTTCGTAGTCGGGGCATTCCAGCCGAAGTCTACAAGCCATAAGCGGTCGGAACTCGAAAGGTGCGGTAGGATTGAGGGAAGTTACGAGCTATGAGTCTGAAGCGATGCATTGGCTCCCAATCGTGGTCGCTCATAGTTCAAGACTTGCCACTTTAACAATGCAATTGCGGAGCGCGTCATGGGACTGTTCGACCGAATCTTGCGGGTGATTCGCGCCAATCTCAATAGCTTGGTGAGTAGCGCTGAAGATCCGGAGAAAATCCTGGAACAGACGGTTCTGGATATGCAGGAAGACTTGATCCAGCTGCGACAGGCTGTTGCACAGGCGATCGCCACGCAGAAACGCACCGAACGACAGTGCTCCCAGGCGCAGACCACGGCTGATGAATGGTATCGCCGTGCTCAACTGGCTTTGCAGAAGGGTGAAGAGTCCCTGGCACGCGAAGCGTTGACGCGGCGCAAATCTTACCAGGACACGGCAGAAGCCATGCGTGCCCAGATTGAGCAACAGTCCACGATCGTGACGCAGCTCAAGCAAAATATGATGAAGCTGGAGAGTAAAATCTCTGAAGCAAAAACGAAGAAAGATTTGTATATCGCCCGGGCACGATCGGCCAAAGCATCCCAGCAAATCAACGACATGATGGGGCGCGTTGGTACCGGGGGTGCGATCGCGGCCTTCGAGCGCATGGAAGAAAAAGTCTTGCAGCTTGAAGCCCAATCGGAAGCGGTGGCCGAACTGGGTACCGATGATCTGGAGAAGCGCATTGCGGCCCTTGGCGAGGCAGACGACGTTGAAGCTGAACTCGCTGCAATGAAAAACCAGATCGCGGGTGGTGCTCAGACGGCTCAACTTCCTCCCAGCCCGTCTGAAACAGACGCAGAACTGGAACAGCTACGCCGACAGATCAGTGAGCCATAGCTCGAACATCGCTTCCAGCAGTCGAATGGTGGTGCGTTCTCTCTAGCAGGGACGTGCTGACACTGGACGATCGATCATTCTGCTGGTAAGCAGCGTGCCTGACCGTTGTAGCAGTTCCGCTGGTTTCGCTCTGGAACCGCTTGTTATCAGATCCGTTGCCGTGGTTGCGTTACCGTAGTCGCGCACGCCTCAGTATGTTAACTACCAAGCCGGTCGTTTGGGTCGGGCGAGATCGCCCATTCCCTTAAAAATATCCGTCGAGATCTACGCAATCGCGGCTGAGAGTTTCTACACTGGAAGTCGAGACCGTTTATTTTTGATTTGTACTGAGTGGCTGACTGTAGACGTTATTTAGATAGTCATTGCATAACATTGTCATGTTCGACTGAGCGATTGACAGGTCATCGTCTCAACCTGCATTGCTAACCTCGTACACCGCTGAAAGGAAAGAAGAAATCATGGGATTATTTGACCGTGTTAGCCGGGTCGTGAGAGCCAATCTGAACGATGTTGTCAGCAAGGCAGAAGACCCCGAAAAAATTCTTGAGCAAACCGTAATTGACATGCAGGAAGACCTGGTGCAGTTGCGGCAGGCTGTTGCCAGCGCGATCGCCAGTCAAAAGCGCACCCAACAGCAATATAACCAGGCTCAGACCGAGGCAAATAACTGGCAACAACGGGCACAACTGGCGCTGCAAAAGGGCGACGAAAACCTGGCGCGCGAAGCCCTGTTGCGTAAGAAGACCAATACCGAAACCGCAGCGACCCTCAAAGCACAGCTTGATCAGCAGGTCACAATGGTTGATACGCTCAAGCGCAACCTGATCGCCTTGGAAGGCAAAATCTCAGAGGCCAAGACGAAGAAAGATATGCTCAAGGCGCGAGCCAGTGCCGCTAAAGCCAATGAGCAACTGCAAAGCACCGTCGGTCGCCTGGGGACAAGCAGCGCCATGAGCGCTTTTGAGCGGATGGAAGACAAAGTGCTGCAAATGGAAGCGCGATCACAGGCCGCCGCCGAACTGGCGGGTGCTGACCTCGAAAGTCAGTTTGCGATGCTGGAATCGGGCAGCGGTGTCGATGATGAGCTGGCGGCAATGAAAGCTCAACTGTTAGGGCCAGCAACACCCCAATCTCAGGCGCAACTCCCCGGAACGGCTACAACAGAGCCAACCGCAACCAAATCCTCGACGACCGCAGCTAACGACCCAGCGGTTGATGACGAGCTGGAAGCGCTCAAGACAAAACTGGATCAGCTGTAACGCAACGCTAAACCGACAAGGCTAAGGGATGAAGGCGAATGGCTACACGTTTAGCTCTTGTCCTCTAGCCTTTTGCCGTTTTTCCGGCGGTGATTTGCCTTTGCACGGCAAAAAGCGTCAAAATACGGATGCTCTAGTTTTGAATGTTGTGATGAAAACGGGTATGAGTAGCGTAATTACAATTTCGGACACTGAGTTTGAAACAGAGGTTTTGCAGGCAACTCAACCCGTGCTGGTTTACTTTTGGGCGTCCTGGTGCGGTCCATGTCGGCTAATGACAGCCGTGATCGATAGCCTCGCTGCTGGATATGGCGATCGCCTGAAGGTTGCCAAAATGGAAGTTGATCCAAACCCGATTGCGGTTGCCAAATATAAGGTAGAGGGTGTCCCAGCGTTTAGACTCTTTAAGGCTGGCGAAGTCCTGGAATCCGCAGAAGGCGCGATCAGCAAGCAAAAACTGGAAGGGGTGCTCAGTCCTTATCTGGGGTAGAGACTTTTAGGGTCGGATGGTGCCCTGGGTCGAAGGGAACGGCGGGAAGACTGGTGAATACTCGTGATGGTGGGTTGAGATTCTTCCGGAAATGGTTCGCCTAAAGCGCTACACTGAAGTCTCCTCTTTGTCATACCTCATTCAGGCTGAAAGCTGACTGCTGACAGCCAACGCTTTCTGTTATGCAGTTTGCCAACCGTTTAACGCCGCTTCAATCCAATGTGTTTGCTGACATGGATCAGGCGAAAGCCCGAGCCAGAGCCGCAGGACGATCGCTAATTGATTTATCGTTAGGCTCGTCTGATTTACCGACTCCGGGGCATATCCTGAACGCGATCGCCCAATCCCTTCCCGATCCTGCCACCCATGGCTACCTGCTGTTTCACGGCACACAGTCTTTTCGTGAAGCTGCTGCGACCTGGTACACCCAAAAATTTGGTATCGCGGTCGATCCAGAAACAGAGGTATTGCCGTTGGTTGGTTCCCAGGAGGGGACAGCACACCTTCCGTTGGCCATTCTGAACCCGGGTGATTTTGCGTTGCTTCAAGATCCGGGATATCCGTCTCATGCGGGCGGTGTTTATCTGGCGAGTGGACAGATTTATCCAATGCCATTGCAGGCCGAGCGAGGATTTTTACCTGTCTTTGAAGACATTCCACCGCATGTGCTGGCACAGGCACGGCTGATGGTGTTGAGCTACCCGCATAACCCGACCACGGCGATCGCGCCCCTATCCTTCTTCCAGGAGGCCGTGCAGTTCTGTCAGCAGCATAATTTGGTACTGGTTCACGACTTTCCCTATGCTGACCTGGTCTTTGACCACACACCGCCACCGTCTGTGCTGCAAGCTGACCCTGGCAAAACGGTTTCAATTGAGTTTTTCACCATGTCCAAGTCCTACAACATGGGCGGGTTTCGGGTGGGCTACGCGATTGGGAACGCTGACCTCATTCGCGCGTTGCGTCAGGTAAAAGCGGCCGTTGATTTTAACCAGTACCGCGGCATTTTGAACGGCGCGATCGCGGCTCTGACTGGGCCACAAACAGGCGTCACGACGGTTGTAGAAACCTTTCGCCAGCGTCGTGATGTGTTTGTCAACGCCCTCCAGCAAATCGGCTGGCAGGTGCCAGTGCCCCCAGCCACGATGTACGTTTGGGCAAGGCTGCCAGACCCTTGGGCAACACGATCAGTGCAATTTTGCACAGAGTTAGTCGAAGCGACAGGCGTTGCGGTTTCTCCAGGCGCTGGATTTGGTAAATCGGGCGAAGGGTACGTGCGCTTTGCCCTGGTTCATGAACCGGCGGTGTTAGAACGTGCTGTCACAGCGATCGCCTCGTTTCTCAACGCTGAGTAGGGTGTGATCTTTGGGTCAGCACGCTTAGCACACGACACCAAAAAGGGGTGTGGTTTTGTCATCACTCTGATTATCCTCACCTCAACTTAATCTAAAGCTTGGAGCAGTAGCGCGAGCGCGGGTCACTAACCGTGGGGAAGGGGTAAGGGGATGATGGCAACCGTTGCAAGCAGGGTTGCCGTTTCGGACTGTGCCTTACCCATTCTTCATAAAAACAGAACTAGATTAGACCGTGACTTTACGGAGTTGCCAATGTTGTAGATTACACTGTTATCAGAGAAGCGATAGGGCTGATGGTGAATTTACTGAGAGCCTACTGGCCAGAGGCAGATGTAAGAATGACCACAGAACCGAAGATTTTCTAGATTGATCATGAGAGGTCTTGGGGGAGCCGTATGCTCCCTTTTTTTTGGCCTCTAATATCCTTTTGGGGCCTCTCATACCAATCTATTTTCAGAGCAATTCTCTAAATTCCGGTTACAGATCCTCGTAGGGGCTTACGGCTGTAAACCCTTACAAACGGTCCTCTGTAGCGCTATTTTTTGGAGCTGGTGTAATGTCCCAAATTCTGGCTGCATTTGTCCTGCAGGTAGGGCGAGTCAAGATAGCGGCTCGCAGTCGATTAGCAATGCGCAGGAGCAAATTTGGTTAGCTCCTGGTAAAAAGATACACGCCATCATGCTGATAGCGCTGATCAAAGCGTCGATCGCTCTGCAATTGCTGGACTAAACTCGCTGCAAATGACGTTGTGCTTTGCCAACCGGGATGACGAACATCTAACAAAACATAGTCAAACTGAGCTAAATCAGGCGGTGAATTGGCAAGCGTAAAGCGGATCAGGGCACGATGGGTCAGGTGGGGAACCAGGTTGTGCGTGGTCAAAACGCTTCCTTCTGATCGAACTTGGCTCAGAGCCGTTCGTGTTGCAGCCCAGTTATCTAGCGAATCGAGATAGATGGAGCCAAAATGAGTATATTTACCCAACACCAAAAAGGCGAGCAGTGACCAGAGCAAAATGGCTCTTTGACTACGAATCCACGTCGTATTGGCGGCCCATACCGCGATCACGACTACCATCAAAAATGGCAGAATCGGTAACGAATATTGATGCACCAGATTCCGTTGGCTGGGTGATTCCGACAAAATATTTACTAGCAGCATGGGGAGTGCTGCCAGCATGGGTGCCAGGTAGCGCCAGTGAATACCCCAAAGCAACGGCACCAACAGGAGAAGCAGATATTCTGCTGTTGCCGGAGAAAATATTCTGCCGAGCACGATTTGGGGTCTGAGCACCAAATTTTTGGCAATGTCAAAGACCGAGTCTCCCAGATAGGCATAACGCACCGTTGCTTCAACACCCTCGGGCCGAAACGCTGGAATGATGACTTGAGTGGCAACGAAGAACCAGGTGACACCAACAACCAATGCGATCGCCCCACACACTCGCCGCTGCTCAAATTGAAACAGCCAGACTCCCATTGCGGCTACCGTGAGGGATAGTGCATCGCGACAGCCGACGGTCAAGATAATGCAAACGGTGAACCAGATTACTTGGTGACGACGTGCCGCCAAAATCGCAGTCAGTATGAGCGGTAAGGCAATTACTTCGGGATGAAAGTCAAACAGGTTCAGGTTAAACACCAGCGGATAGAGCAGGTAAACACTCGCGATCGTGGTCGCCTGTGGCTCTTTCAGTCCGGCATCACGCGCCAGGATCCAGACCGGCAACGCGGCAATCGCCAGCGCGATCGCTTGAATTCCAAACAGCCAGTGAATGTCAGGGACGATTCGGTAGAGAACAGCCAGTAGATAGACGATCCAATCAGCATGACCACCCAAGACGTGGTAACCCCAAAAAGAGACGATCGGCGTCTGCCCGCGACTGATGAGGTAGATCGCCTGGTCAAAGTAGCCTAAGTCGAAAGCGCCTGACTGAAACAAGGCATGACGAATGCTGCTGCACCCAAACAGGAGCAACGCACTGACGCCGATGAGTATAACGATGTGCCGCCATTCTGGCTGGCGACGGCTATTCAGCACGTATTTCCGTTCTACCCCGCCCATAGGTGTTGTGCAAAGCGAATCGATAGGCTAACCAGCAACAGCGCAAAGAACCCAATTGTCGCGTATCCCCACCGTGGATAGCGTGATAGCAGGATACCCATAGCAATGGTGACGGTCACAACGCCATAGGTATGCCGTTCGACTGAGATCGTGCGGCCAGAACTCAAAATTAACGCCAGACTAAACAGCCCATATGTAAACGCTACTGGCTGAAGTTCACGTCGAAAGCGCCAGATTAAATAAGCTCCACCCCAAACCATGACCGCGTTGATCAGGGGTGAGCCAGCCAGCAGCCACAAGAGCAAGGCGATCGCACAGAATCCACAGTCTGTCAGCCGCCGATCGACTTTCTTCCGGACTTGCCACAGTAGATAGGCCAGCCCCCCAAGGAACCCAAACGCGAGTGGATAGAGTGGGTCTGCGATCGTCCCTTTGTTCCAGGTCGTTGGCCCTAGCGTGATCTGCACCAATGATTTCAGCCAACCTTCTCCGTAGGTCAATCCCACTGGTTGCCACGCCTTCTGCACCCACAGGAATGCCAGTGGGTCGTGAAATCGGATCCAACAGAACAGACTAAACAGCACTACGCCTCCTCCTGCTGCTAGTGCCGAAAGGTACGCTGCCAGCGGACGCTTCTCCTTCCAGGCAACCCACAAAAATGCAGGCACAAGCGTCATTCCTGGCAAGCGAGTTGCTGTAGCAAGACATCCCAAAACCGCAGCCCAAATATGCTGACGTCGATCAAATGCGCGTAATGCTGCTGTACTGAATAGTAAAAACACACCTTCGCTATACAGTACTGTGCCAAATAGCGAAAATGGGCACCAGGCAAGAACTGCGACAGTCCAGCAAGCACACTGTTTCCCGTAGCGATCGTCGATCCAAGCCGCGAGCACAACTATCGCTCCCAAAAAAGCCAGGTTGTTCACCAACACCCCGGTTAAATCCGCTGGAATACCCAACGCCATACCGGCCCGCATTAGCAACGGTAAGACCGGGAAAAAGGCAACATTATGCCCCAGTCCATCATCGGCATACTCATAACCCGCCGTGGCTATCCCCAGATAGTGGACGCTGTCCCACCCAACGAACACTCGCCAGTCGCCAAATGCACTCCCATGACTTGTTCCTGAAACGGTAAGTCGTGGTGCAATCAACACCATGCTGGCTCCGATCACCAAACGACTCAGTAGCCCCATCAGCAGGGCAAACCCCCAGGGCGGCATCGGGATGCGAACAACCTGATCAGTGACATCGCGCTGCTGGCCAAATTTTTCTCTTGGTAAGCCCAAACTGTTAACCCTGTAGTTTCACGGAACGAATGGCATCCCTCACAACGAGGTTTCTTTGCCTACGTAAAAACATAGTTGAAGCTAATACTAACCCTATCCTCGTCGCTTAAGTTAGGCTCAACTCCATGTTTCAACCAGCTTGGGAAAATCAAGAGTAGTCCCGCCTGTGCAGCATGAGCAATGGCTTCAGCCGTGTAGGCAGTGAATTCGGAAACGGATGGCCTGTAAAATGTCTTTGCACTGCGGGGATCATAGAACATTAAATTACCAGAATCCTTGGGTGCTTTGACATAGTAGACACCGCTAAATAAACAGTTCGCATGGTCATGAATTTTATTACTGGCATACTTTGGATTAACATTTGCCCAGCAATTTGCAGCTTTGATTTGGATCGCGCCATAGCCTACTGCCTGGGCAACCTCCAAAATGGCTGCATCTACCAGTTCTTTAAATGGTTTGATTTCGTGCAGCTCAAACAAGTTGGATTGGCTATGCCATCCCAATAAATTTGATGCCGAACACCCAGGATCTAGCTGTTTTAATCGATAAATAACTTCTAAAAGCGGCTGATTCAAGTCTTCGTGATTGTCAATACTAAATACAAAAAGTGACGTCGGAAATAAATGATGCAGATTAACGGTCCAGCGTGAACTATTCATTGCCACCATGATCCTTTTTGCTGTTTGAGGAATATATTGCAGATCCGCTGCTTCCAATTGAGAGCACTGTTCGTCCACCACGATTTTTTGCTGCAAGTGAAAACCTACCTAACCTCTAGCTGCCAAAATCCACATGTGATATTCAAATTTGTCGATATATGCTATTCAAAGCTTCAAAGTCAGTTAAGAGTTTTCTCAGTAGAAATGCATAGGTCTCCGTAGAAACTACATCGATACGAAAATTGCATGAATTTATTAACATCATGATTGGTCACTACTGAATACCGGGAACGCTAGCTTCTGCGAGCGTTGAAGGTAACAGCAATGGCAGACAGTTCTAACATTTTTGATAACGACACATCGACTCAACGATTGATTACTGCTGCGGCAGGTACCCAGATTTTTGCGAATACTCCGACCGATTCTAGCTATTCCCTCGATTCCGGTGATACCCAAGACTTTTTTCGCCTACGGGTGAGTCGGAGTAGCAGTTTTGTCCTGACGCTAACTTCCCAAAACGCTGACGCTAATATTGCCTTGCTGGATTCCGGCGGAGTACTGCAAGATTCTACAAATGGCGGTACTCTTGCTGATGCCATCACGACAGACGCACTGACTCCTGGAGACTACTACATTCGGGTTTCTCTCGCAAATACTAATACCAGTACTAACTATACGCTCAAAGTCAATACGGTTAATGCCACACGTTCAGATCTGCTCTGGCGCAACTATAGTACTGGTCAAGATATTGTTTGGGGGATGAACGGCACTAGCATCACAACTGTGGCCAGCGCTCTAACGATCAGCGACCTCAACTGGCAAATTCAAGGCACCGCAGATTTCAACGGTGATGGCGTTCCCGATTATGTCTGGCGTAACTATAGTACTGGTCAAAATGTTGTTTGGCTGATGGATGGTAATACATTTCGCAGTGCTGCCTATCTCCCTTCGATTAGCGATACCAATTGGCGTATTGAGGGTGTTGGTGATTTTGATAAAGATGGTAATACTGATCTCGTATGGCGAAATTATGCCACCAGTGACAATATTATTTGGCTGATGAATGGCGCAGCCCTCAAGACCTATATTCCGCTCAACAGCGGCTCCGATCGCAACTTTAAGCTGAGTGGAGTGGCTGATTTTAATGGTGATGGCAATTTAGATTTACTCTGGCGTAACATGCAAACTGGCCAGAACTCAATCTGGGTGATGAATGGTGTTTCCCTGAACTCGGTTGTCGC
>JAJPKC010000673.1 GCA_021323955.1 Oscillatoriales cyanobacterium Centralia_MAG_596
ACCGATCGGCGTTCCACCAAATACACGAGGCTCACGTACACGAATAGCAGGTTAGCGGCAACCGCCGTACTCCCGGCTAGGCGCTGCATCGGGTTGGTGAAGGGTTCCAAAAACTTTGCGCCCGACACATAAACGTAGAACAGAGCAAAGGTGAACAGCAGCAGGCGGGTGAGCGGGAAGCGCAGGACGCGCAGAAACAGAGAGGGTTTTGAATCGGTTTGTGTATGCGTTTGTGTATCCGTTTGTATATCCATTGGTGTTCTCCAGTTAGAAATGTTTACGGGTTCAGGTCATCGGCTCATGTTTGCTTTCGTTTGGGAAATGCTGCGGCCTCAGCTTGAAGAGGCTGTCCAGGTGTTATCAGCGGGGTTTAAGTCCATAAAGATGCCGCCATCCAGAGTTAACGACTTCAGTTTTTGGGTACTCCTGATTTGGATGGTTGCCATCTGCGGGCTATCTTTCCAAATGCGCGGATTTTGCCGGAAGCTGGCTTTAGAGCCATCGGCATAGACAACCTGGACATCAAATGGCATCGCCATCCCGCCTACGTTCTCCACTTGCAGGGTGTACCCGCTATTGGTTGGCTGTACGCTTTTAACTGCCAAATCCAGGTAGTTGTAGCTAAAGAACCAGTTGTTAAAAAACCAGTTATAGTTCTGACCTGAAGCATCGTTGAAGGTGTTGAACATATCCCAGGGCAGGGGGTGTTTGCCATTCCAGCGAGCCATAAATTCGTGGAGTACTTGCTTAAACGCGACATCGCCCATCAGTTCTTTCAGGGCTAAATAGCCGAGCGCTGCCTTGCCATAAGGATTGAGGCCGACAGCAGCACTGCCTGCCCCAAACAGCGAATCGTGGGGCGTGATGATGGGAAGATCAGTGATGAATCCTGGAAGTGACCAGAGCGATGTTCTATAGGCCTTAAAGTAGGCGATCGCCTGCTCTTCCCCCATGTCCTCTTTGGCAAGCAGGTGCTCAAAGGCCGTTGTCCAGCCCTCATCCATGAAGGGATAGCGCTTTTCATTGATGCCCATGTAAAACGGGAACCAGGTGTGCAGCAGTTCATGGGACGCGACGAAGCGAGTAGTCGTATAATTCGGCTTACCTTCCTTATCCAGATTGGAAGAATCATTCACCATCATGGGATACTCCTCATCGGCACCTTTAGTACCACCGAGGATAATGCTGGTCTTGCTGTAAGGGTAGGGCACCCCCGGATATTGGGTCGAAGCCCAGGCCAGCGTTCGTTTGCCAAACTCGACCATGCGGGTAAAGTCTGGCGCGGCTGCGGTATAGGCAGACTGCACGCTGGCTCGGCGGTTCGTTTTAGGATCGACTACGACGCTGCCGGCATCCCAAATGTAGTGGTTGCTCAAGGCAATGGCGATGTCTGCCACGTTCTTAGCCTGCCATTTCCAGGTAACGGTATCACTCTGGGCCGTGACTCGCCCCTGTTGCAGTTCTGCAGGTTGGGCAATAGTGATCACGCGATCGCTCGTAAAGCTCTCTTGCAGGCGTTGGGCATAGGTGGGCTGGAGGACTTCCTGCGGATTTAACAGATCGCCCGTCGCCCACACCACAAAGTTCTTGGGCACCTTGACCTCAAAGGTGTAGTCGCCAAAATCATTGTTAAACTCACGCCCCAGGGTAAAAGGAGTCATATCCATGCCACTGGTATCGTTGTAGGGATGCACGCGCGGGAAAAAATAAGCCAGGAAGAAGGTGGTTTGATCGATCGCTCCTTCCTTCCAACCCCCTTGTACGGTGATGTCGTAGCGCCACCGAATCGAGAAGGTGATTGACCCACCGGGTGGCAATGGCTGTTCCAGCCGAATCAGGTGCAGGGTATTTCCCGGCGTGTTAAATGAAGCCCTGGGATTGTTCGGATCGTTCCACGCTTTCACCTGACCATTGATGCGAAACTCATCAACCTGAATGCCAGAGGTCAAAAATGTCTCATCAACGTCTTTCTCCCGAATCGCTTCCGGTCTATGGGCATTCAGATAGAGCCGAAATGGAATATCAGAAAGAGGATCGGGGCTATTGTTGAAGTAGGTGATCTCTTCCGTCGCGGATACCGTGCGGTTGGGCGGCGTCACGGTGATGTTCATTTTGTAGGTGGAGCGATTCTGCCAGTAGTTTTTTCCCGGTCTGCCGTCGGGGCTGCGGGTTTGCTTGCTGTAGGCTTGCTTGACAACGCGGGGCATATACAGCGCTGACGAAGCTGGGTTGTGCCGAATTTCCCACGCTCCACCTTGAGGGGATTGGGCGATCGCATCGGGTGATGGTTGCTGCGCGGAGACCAGAGCGGTGCCACACAACGCAAGGGCTAAGCCCGCACAGAAAAAGGCAATGGTTTTCTTGATGGATAATTTCATTGAACGGTGATGACTCCAGAGAGGGGGCAAAGGCGAGCAGTTAGATGTGGAAAAGGCTGACTGACAAAAATCAATCGATTAACGAAAGCAGAAGCGTCATTTCGTTTGGGCGGTATCCAGCCACAAGCAAGCCGGACAGAGCAGCACCATCGCCGATCGTGTACACGCTCAGATCTGTCATCTGTGGATCATCAAAAACACTGGCTAACGCTTGTTGGGCTTTAGCTTGATCCTCGGTTTCATCCAGAAGCAAGATGGGAACATAATTCGCGGCGACCGGATCGCCGATCGCCCTCAGTTCTGCCACAATCGCTGGCTGTATTCCAGCAGGACGCACATACACCTGCTTCCAGCTACTCATCCAGGCCGTTTCACCATATTGCTCCCAGAGTTTGCCAACAAAGTGTTGGTAGTACCGCAGGGCAATGGATTCTAAGTCTGTCCCAGGCTCAATGCTTTCATAGAACACAGCACTGCCAAACCCTGACTGGCTGGGCATTCCATAAATTGATTGCAAAACCGTGACGGTTTCAGATTGGGGTTGGGATGGATTGGAGGCAGAAAACACCATGAGCGGATTGTGGGAAAAAGGGTTTGCTCAAACATGGATGGAATCGGGGGCATTCGCGATCGCCCGCTCCGGGACTTGCTTGATCTGCAACCACAGCACAATGCTAATAATGATTTCAATGGGAATGTTGAGCAGCGCGATCGCATTCACAGAACTTTGAACCTGTTCACCCACCAGCGGCGTCACAAACAACACAAAATCCCACAGCCAGTGAAAGATCATCAATGGCACGATGTTATTGAGTTTGAGCATCAGCGGTGCCAGGAGAAAGCCAAACAGAAAGGTCATGATTAGCTGCGCGGGTACACTCAGTAACGGAACGCCCCCGAACACATTCACCGCATGCAGTAGAGAAAACCCGATCGCGCTCACCAGCATGGCCCACCGGACTCGGTTAGTGGTTAAAAAGGCGTGTAGCATAATGCCGCGATACATGGTTTCTTCCCCGATCCCCACTAATAAGGTGGTGAAGCCCGCAATTGCAAACAACTGCCATTGAGCGGTACTCAGAGAGACCTTCACCAGACCCGACAGAAAGACAACCCACATCGCTATTAGCACCGCGATCGAGGGCAGAAACCACAGGAGTTGCTGACGGTTAAGGGTACGAAAGCCGATCGCCTGCCAGCTAAAATAACGAGTCACCCAAAACACATTCAGGAGGTTCAGCCCCAGCAAGATAATCCAGAACACGGTCATCATTTCTGGTGCGCCATAGGTGATGCCTCGGACGGTTTTCATGTAAAACATGCCAACGCCCATCACAGCCGTATAGAGGATTGCTGCTAAAATAGCAATTTTGGGTTTTGAGAGTGATGCACGATTATCCATATCGTTTAAATTCCCTTTCCATTTAATGGTTGCGGCTCATGCCACGATCGCTCAGTTGTTTGAGCGGATGATAAATGTTAAATGCAGAAAATTTGTAAGAGCATGTCTCCGCAGCAGTTTAGGGATTTACAAAAACTCTGAAAAACCTGCTCTTACGTCAGTGGAATGGATTGCAGTCGCTGACTAACGACGGTTGCAGTCCCGATTGGCCGTGTAGACGATCGCACCATAGCGACCCTCGGTTGTGCGAATGGCAACACAGTTCCCAGTGCCCTTCTCCAACCAGTAGGTGAAACTACTGTCTGCAACCTGCTTGGCATTACGCCATTCATAACCCCGTTGTATGAGTGCCTGTTCAGACTGTCCGGCTCTGGCTCCAACAAAATCTGCCAGAGCGGGGACTGGGCTGCCGGGTTGCACAGTCGTGTTTGGCGAGTAGGTGGGGGTAGAAGCCTCTGCCTCATACGCTTTGAGATCGGGAGACCAGGCCCAACCTTTAGTTTGAGGATTATCGCGCAGTTCAACCTGGCACCAGGTCGGTGTTCGCTGCGTTTGGCAGCCTAAGTTGCGCAAGACAGTGCCACGGGGAACGTTATTGGTCACTGTTTTGGAGAAGAGACCGGGGAAAGCATTCAGAAAGGTTCTGGATGTTATGACAACCCAATATTCTGGTCTCCGACCAGCGTTACTGCCTGCGTTGTTGGGGATGGAAGTACTGCCTGTGTTGTTTAGGGTCACTGATAACACGGTGTTATCAATGGTGCTGACTCGACAGCTAGCCGTCTGCCCAGCCTTACGGTTCTCCAACAGCAGAGTTGTAGCCCCACTTTCGGCGCTCACTGGCCCGACATTCGTAATTCGGACATCGGAGACGGACACTCCCATCTCTTCCGCTGTGCGCTGGACACACGCATTTCTCGATTTTTGGGGAATCGCCTGGGCAATCAATGGATGGGTGACAGTCAGCGCGATTGCGGCGATCGCAGCACTGCCTACAACAGGTTTAAATTGCATTGAACGGTAACTCCGTAATAAAGGCTGAGAACTGATTAGTCAATTGGCGGATGAATTTGATGACAAAACGCTTACTCACCACCATCTGCAAAGATGATGAAATCACTGCGAATCCAACCGATCGCCTTAGACTGCACAAATTGCACTTTGCACCAGTTCAAATCACTGCCGCGAGTGTCCTGGTCTTGGACACACTGAATCACCTTCACCTTGTCACCGGGTAGCCCATAACTCGGTGAACTGGAGTTGACCGTTGGCTGTGATCGCACATTAATCCGGGCACCAGCACTACTGGCTTTGAGCGTACTAACGCCTCTGCCGGCGATCGGTGCGGGTTGGGTACTGGAGGAAGCCGATTGCCAGTACACGTAGATCGAACCGCTCGGCATTTTGTAGATTTGTCCTTTGTTGCCCAAACCTGCCTGACGATAAACCCTGCCGCCCCGTTGATCCACATAGTTACCGGGGTTGCTACCGACAGGGCTAAACTCATTGCGGACTCCATCCGACCACTGAATGGAAACGTACCCTTGACGTTGGGAAAAGGTACAAGACTTAGAAATGGTTGGTCTACTTTGTCCGTTCGGATAATAATCACAGCGAGCGTTCACCGTGTCGGCCTTGGCCGCTAGAGCAAACGTGGCAGAGGCGATCGCAGTGAGAAATAACGGCAAACGTTGCTTCAATAACATGATGTCTCCTAAGTTTACAGATGATGAACTCAACGATGCAGACCACCAAGGTTCCAAAAACCTCGGCGGTCTAGACTGTCTCAACTACTACCTACAATCCCCTGCATGACCGCTATAGACGATCGACTCATAGCGTCATTGCGACGTGCGAATAATCACACAATAGCTAGTTTTGCTTTCTTGCCAGTTGCTATAAACCGCATCGCCTTGCGGTTTCGCTTTGACGAAGCGATAACCCCGCTGTTTGATGGTGTTCTCTGCCTGTCCCGCTCTGGCACCCACTAAATCACGCAAACGAGAGACGGTTGTACCCACTTCGGGGGCAGCCGCCATCGTATCGCCACTATTACCATTACTGGAGGTCTGTCCATAGGGAGCGGTGTCCCAGTAGACATAGATGGATTCGGTAGCAAGGCGGTAAATTTGCCCTTTGTCACCCAGACCTGATTGACGATAAGCGGCACGACCATTTTGATCGCGGTAGTTGTCAGGATTGTTGCCCACAGGACGCAAGTCATAGCGCTTGCCGTTTTTCAATTGAATGCCAACGACACCCTGACGTTGGGAAAAGGTGCAGAGCGCAGAGGATGACGCGCGGTCTTCCCCTTTGGGGTAAACGTCACAGCGAGCATTCACCGTATCTGCTCTGACAGCAACCGTCAAACCAACAGAGGCGATCGCCACAACCACGACTAAAAGCGTATTTGAGAGCTTCATCTCAAGAATCCCTATAATTAATTGTAGGTAAAAAAAATAATACCTGAATACGCTTTTGTTGTAAAAAATACAGGTTTTTATTTAGAATTGTGCGTTAGATAAGATGTAACTCTACCTGTTGCTTCTGTAAGCTAGTGGGCTGTCAAGCTTAAAATTGTGTGTAATCAGCTCTTGCAAGCGCCTCTTGGCAGTGCTTTAAAATCAATCTACGCACAAAATCAAAACTGACAAACTACTAGAGCCGTAGACGAAAAAGCGGGAAATCAATGTAACCTTAACCCTGTCCGGATTGAAGCTCAAATGCAACGGTACTATCAATCGTTATCAGAGAAAGACTGCCGTCGCTATACTGTCCTTGAACCATCAAATTGAGATACGGCATATAAGTCTATATCCGACAGTTGTTTGTTGGATGCCATCATGAAACCCTGGCGTTGTAAATAGCAGCACTGGACAACCCAACGGTGCTTGAGCAAGAGCAGATTCAGCCAATAGGCGATGGGTAGAAGTCCCCTGAGATTGCCGCGATCTATGAACTGGAATTGTGAATGATGTTGGTGTCACTGCAGCGACTTTTGAGCGAATAAGTGTGACTCTAATCGCTCTGGAGCGATGAACAGAAAAGCATGGTAGCGATCGCCGGTTCCATCACCTTCACTGAGTTGCTATTTTGCCTTCTATGAGACTGGATACTAGCAGCGGAAAAATCTTAGCCATTAGTGAACGGCCAAACACAATTGCCCCATTTTCGGTAACTAGCGGATCAACCATTGGAAACCTGAAACGGCGCAAAATCGTTTCTTACTGTTTCGCTCAACAAACTTCTAAATTCAGCATTTGCTGAAAGCTGCTATGACCAAGCTTTACAGCCTTGATGGCTATTTTTCGTCCGTTGATATAAAAAAGAGCCCGTGACGAGGATTGAACTCGTGACCTCACCCTTACCAAGGGTGTGCTCTACCACTGAGCCACA
>JAJPKC010000016.1 GCA_021323955.1 Oscillatoriales cyanobacterium Centralia_MAG_596
GTACTTCACTTTGTTGGCGATAAAAACACTCTGAGCCACTGCCTCAAGGCTAAGTTGGGGTATCATCTTGCCCCAACGTTAGATGCGATCGCTTTGCGAGAGGCTTTTGCTAGTGCTAGCACTTCCAACTCATCAGGAGGGCTCGACGGATGATAGCTCAAACAGAGGGGCGTCTGAATTTTAGTAGGTGTTGAGAGTGCTTCCGAGACGGCGTAGAATTGCCCCTTGGCAAGCTTGGCAATGTCTTGACTACTCCCGCCCCGCTGCATGAGCTGTTGTCTAATTACATCGATGGCGGCAGGTGAATTAGAACGTCCGTAAAACTGAGTCGAACAGTTGGCAATGATATTGTGATCAATACTCTTGGGAGCTTGAGTCGCAAAAATCAATCCCAGCCCATATTTACGAGCCTGTGCAGCAAGCCGACTGAGGCTGGCTTTGCAGGGAGTGTTGCTTCCCGATGGCACAAAGTCTTTTGCCTCGTCGATTACAACTAATCCTCTTAGTGGCACTCCTTTTGGCGCTGGATTCTTCTTAATCCAGGTGAAGAGTGTCATAGCAAGCTGGTTAAGAAACTGCTGCTGGGTATTCAGTCCGACTAAACCGACTAGGTTAATCACTGAGATTCGCGTTTTATTAGTTGCACTGCCAAGCCCCAAAAGAATAGCTGGGTCCAGGGATGAACCGCTTTGTCGTAGCAACGGATTATTCACAATCTCAGCCATGAGAAGATCAGACATTTCTGGTGCAAGCTTCTGAGCTTTAGCAATGCCCTCAACTGCATCGGGCGGGAGGTCAGATAGCAATAAAGCAAAGTCTTCCAAGCTTCCACCACCACTAGTCGCAAAGTACTCCAGAGCCTTTCTCAGAATACCTTGCTTGATTTTCGCCGTTGTCGATTTACCTGCCGCAACAATATCTTGCAAGCTATCCCGCGACATATCGATCGCCTGTTCTAGCTCATCCGGGTCGTGCGCGATCGCTCCAAAGTTAGGCAAGGGTTCCAAATTAAGTGGATTTCCCGCTTCCCGTCCAGGAGTCCAAATAACAACTTCTGTCGATTGGTGGTATAAATCGGCTCTCTGCTGATCTTCCTCACTCCAGCCTTCAGGAATGTGAGGCCAGCGATCGCCCATGCGAGATAAATCGTTGGCTCCATCAATTACTATCGCAGGAATGCCCTGAAGTGCAGCTTCTTCGACAAGCCGTTTGATTAGCACAGTTTTACCTGAACCACTTCCCGCCAAAATTACTGTATGTTTCGTCAAGTCTTCAAGCCGGATGGCAACAGGTTCTCTTGTTTGGGAGCCAACCAATCGTGCTCCTACTGGAAGTAATCCAGACGCAACAAGAGGAGTAGAGCGAGGCTGGGGGACTGTTGGCAGTTGGGAATGAGGTGGAATTGGAGCCACGCGACTACTTTGAGGTTGATGCGTAGGAGTGGCTGCGGAGCTGCCGCTAATGTCAGGGATTGGAAGCTGATGTCTACTTGAAGTAGAGTCTTGATGGGTGTTTTGAGATTGCTGCTTATTCTGACCTCGTTCAGGTGATTCAGGAATCGCTTCCGGCAAGGTGACGCCATCAAACAGCCAGCGCGTGACTTCTTGCATGAAGGGAAGTTGAGAAACCGGGCGGCGATCGCGCAACCACTGGGGAAATTCCGGATGCTGTTTTTGCTTGAGCTTTTGCAATGCTCCAAGCTGCCTCAATTCATTTTCCATCGGATGCAAGAAAATTCCTCCTGAGGTTTGGAATTTCTCTGTAAGCTTTTGAGTCATCGCGCCACCCGGCAGCTCTTGAGTTCTCACAACAGCGAGTCTTCGGAAGCTGAGAGAGCGATCAATCCCTGAAGCTGTCATTGCAGCTTGTAAGCGCGCTTGATAAGCTTTAGCGTGCGATCGCTGTAATGCGCGTAAGCACAGATGCTTTTCTCGGTCATTTTCGTCTCGAAAAACGAGGCGTATTCTGGAATGAAGCACTGGATAATTTGCACCACCAGGAAAATTCACCTCAACAATAGTGTCGATGTTACCGGGTGTTGAGTTTTCGATCTGTAAACATTCGCAGGCAATCTGTAGCAAGCTTCCCAACTGGCTATCCTCATTTTGTTCTTCCAGAATTAGTGCGAGTTCAACTTGCGTTTGAAGTGCCGCAAATTCCTGGTCAACTTTGGAGGATAAAGGAGGAAGAGGAGAAATAGAACCGTTAGTGATGCTATCTAATTCTGTAATTACTCCTTGAGCTATACATCGGTCACGATGCTCGTTGCAAATTTGTAGAATTCGTCTTGGAAATTGTCCACCTGCCTCTTTGAAAAACTGATCCGAAAAAGGCCAAGTTGGATATGGAGGTGAAAATTCGTCGTGTCTATATGCTTCTCCTAAACGTAATTGCACAATTGTTTGAGCAACATTGATCTTAACAATTGGTTTCAGAACTAAGTCTTTTTCAAAACGATCTCTGAAAGATGTAACAGTATCATCTCGCAAGATTTTCCAAGTATGTTGTAAACAAGAAACAATTGTAAACGTCCGGCAAGTTTCATCACGAAGTGCCATTAGTCCACCACCGATTCCTTCAATAATCGACTTAGAGAGGCGTTGCTCATCAGTTAATTCATTGCCAATGGACTGACCAGCAGCTAGGTGATGCTGAGTTACGATCGCATCAAGTTGATCTATGGCTAGAACTGTTGGAGCAGCAAGATTCATAGCCCACGATAGACCTGCTACAATTCTACTTAATTGAACGGCTGACGATGCAGTAAAAGAAAAGCACGTCTTGTCTTCCGATTCAATTTCCAATCCTTGAAGCCAGCTATACCCAATCCCAGCGATCGCAAAATCATTTGAATTAAGTAGAATAAGTGCTCGGATCACATCCTGATATTCGAGCGTTTTTTTCTGATGATGTTTTGCTAAACCACTAAGAATTGCTTTTATAGCATTTTTAAGAGATATTTCAGGTAACTGTGCAAGCTTACTTGCGGGAACGTCTTTCCCTGTAAACGTAATCAGGTGATCAATCAGGAATTTGAGCTGGGGCAACCCATCTAAACCAGCTTCTTGAAGTGAACTAATATACCCTTGTAAGACAGTCTCCCAAAAATCTCGCACGTCAGTCATATCAACAAGTACGAAATTTAGTGCATTGACCAGAGCATATTTACGAATTGCACTGAGGAGATGAGTTTTGCCGGAACCAGCCTGACCTACGATAACGATACCCAACGGGGATTCAAATCCTGTTGAGTGTTTCAGCATCACTAGTTTATTGAGAATTTTCTCTCGTTCTTGCTGATGAAGCATATCCACATCATAGTTGGCATCTTGCCAGACTCGTTTGACGTGCATTGCCCAGTCAAAATCGACTCTTTTCAAAGCCTTCAGAGCTAGTGACTGATCCGTCATATTCTTAATCCTCAAGATAAACAATGTGGCGGCTTTCTCCACCGATATCGATCGCAGCATCCTTGTCATCTGAAGTGATTGCCTGTGGATCATCGATACGCATCAGAACGAGCTTGCTGTTAAGCTGCATCTGACGAAGCATGTCATCCACTTCTTGGCGAGAAAAACTACTTAGATATTGGCGCAATGTTGCTAATAGAACTCCAACTCCACTACCATCACTGGTTCTGGCGTAAGCTTCTTGAATTTCTTTCTCTAAATCAGGTGATTGCGTTATATCTTTTACCGAACTTTCTACACTATTAGGCTCTTTGTTGCCTTGCGGTGATAACAGTTCAGCGAGTGCGATTCCACGGGATGTCAAATGATTACCAAGCTTGACCAAAAGTTTTTCCAGTACAAAAGCGGCAGATGAAGACTTGTAGATCTCAACGTGAAAGTTTTCAGCCGCCCAATCCCAAGCTTTACTCTCTTTATCTATAAATAAATGGGTCGCTCTTCCTCGCTTGACAAGCTTTATAAATCCTGCCTTTTCAAGAGGCTCAACCTCCTTCAGTGTTACTCCAGGTCTGATTTCTGAGATTTTTGGCTGATCGCCAGTAATCAATAAGTTCCAAATGATTAAGGAGAATTTAGGGGACAACTCAATACTCACAGCTACACCTCTACTTTAGATATTCGTTCTGGTTGCGACGAAACCGTACCACATCTCGAATCTTCTCTAC
>JAJPKC010000284.1 GCA_021323955.1 Oscillatoriales cyanobacterium Centralia_MAG_596
ATCATTGGAATGATTTCAGGCAGCATTTTGCTGGTTCGAATCAGCCGCTAGGCGATCGGACGCAGATGGGAGGGAAAGGCCAGCAAAGGCGGTGGAGTCAAAGCTGCAAGTTTTCGATGGAACGAGAAGGCGACTGTTTTAAGCCGTTAGCCGTCTTCTCACTGGCGGCGGTTGACGCCGCCCTCCTTGCCTGCTAGAAGTGACGAATAATGGCTTCGGCAAATTCTGAACACTTCAACGGTGGTTCCACGGGTGGCTCCATTAACCGCGCCAGATCATAGGTAACCTCCCGGTTAGAGATCGCCGCACCAATGCCTTTGGTAATCAGGTCTGCCGCTTCTTGCCAACCCAGATACTCCAGCATCATGACACCAGAGAGGATCAGGGAACCAGGGTTCACGCGGTCAAGTCCAGCATGTTTGGGCGCTGTACCATGAGTGGCCTCAAATACGGCACAGACATCGCCGATATTTGCGCCGGGTCCCATGCCCAAACCACCCACGATCGCGGCGGCGGCATCGGACAAATAATCGCCATTCAGGTTCATCGTAGCCAGGATGGAGTACTCATCGGGGCGGGTCTGGATTTGCTGAAAAATGCTGTCGGCAATGCGATCGTTCACCATAATCTTCTCTTTCCACTGCCCGTTGCCGTGGGTGTCCCAGATTGTATTCAGGACGGTTTCAACCTCAGCGCGAATGGCGGCTTGCTTATCAGCAGTGAGCGCATCATAGCCAGGATCAATCTGGCGGGCGTTGTCCTCCAGGCTGATGTCTGGCTTGCGTTCCTTGTTGCTCAAAATCCAGGACTCTCGCTCGGTGACGCACTCGGCGCGAAATTCGGTTGTCACCAGTTCATAACCCCAATCGCGAAAGGCTCCCTCGGTATACTTCATGATGTTGCCCTTGTGGACGAGCGTTACCATTTGCTTGGCTTTGGGTAACCGGAGGGCATGTTTCACAGCACGGCGTACCAGCCGTTGCGATCCCTTTTTGCTGATTGGCTTGATGCCAATACCGGCGTCCAGCGGAATCTGCTTTTTGCCGTGCTCGGGGGTCGCTGGAATTAAATCTTCATTAAGAATTTTGATCAGGCGATCGGCAATTTCGCTGCCCTGCTTCCACTCAATGCCTAGATAAATATCTTCTGTATTCTCCCGATAAATGATGACATCAAGCTTTTCAGGCGTGCGATGGGGAGAGGGTGTCCCCGCATAGTATTTGCAGGGACGGACACAGGCATATAGGTCGAAGATTTGACGTAGAGCGACGTTGAGCGATCGAATCCCTCCCCCGATCGGCGTGGTCAGGGGGCCTTTAATGGCGACGCCGTATTCCTTTATCGCCGTCAGTGAATCTTCCGGTAAGTACTGATAGGTGCCGTACTTTTCACAGGCTTCGTCCCCAACGAAAATCTTGAACCAGCTAATTTTGCGCTTGCCCCCGTATGCCTTTTCGACTGCGGCATCAAAAACTCGCTGGGATGCAGGCCAGAGGTCAATTCCCGTGCCGTCACCACGGATGTAAGGAATGATGGGATTATCAGGGACGATCGGCTCACCGTTTTGAAATGTGATTTTGGTTCCCGTGTCGGGCGGCGAGATCTTCTCATACGTCATCGGCAACAACTCCTGCGTGTATGTAACGGTGCACCTTCGGCAGACGAACCTCAATATAGATCGTCCATGGGCGGTTGTGGTTAGAATATCCCAATAGTTAATCGTGTCTGTAACCCAGCAGACTGCGATTTTGCAATTGCCTCCTCTGAAGGCATTGGTTGAGTGTCTTCACGGTCAACATGAGCGATCACCTTCAAAAACCTTATCGCGGCTTCATTGCATCCACAGATCCTTTAACCAGCTCTTGATGGTCGAATCTCACTTATTTACAACTCTTAGGGAACTCTTAGGATAAGAACTGAGAAAATATAGCCCCTCTCAACCACGCCCCAGCGATTCATACATTAATTTAGAGTTTGGAATAGCGTCTACGGTTGACCGGCCCCTGCTGTGTGCCAACTGTCATTACAATGGCTACGCTAGTACTCGAACTCTTAACGGTATGCCTGATTTAGCAACAACCCTCTACCTATGTCCCTCGATCACCCCAAAAATCGGCAACTACTTCGCTTCTACACGTACAGACCAGTACTAATTGCGTGGGAATCCAAATGAAAAAAATTCTAGTGGTTGATGATGATGCAACCCTACGGATGGCTTTAACACGCTACCTGGAGAAACGTGGTTACTTGATCCAGGACGTGGTATCGGGAATTGAGGCGCTCAAACTGTTTGAGCAAGATCCGCCTGATCTGGTCGTTTCGGATGTCATGATGCCCGAAATGGACGGGTTTGAGTTTTGCCGTCGCCTGCGATCGACGCGCACGGGTCAGCTTGTTCCCTTCATCTTTCTTTCTAGCAAAAGCGACCTCGAAGATCGGGTACAGGGGCACTCGATTGGAGCCGATGATTATTTGATCAAACCGTTTGAGCCAAGAGAACTGCTGGCAAAGATTGAGTCTCAGCTAGAGCGATCGCGCCGCATCCACAGCGAAATCATTCGGATGCTGCAGCGTGACACCCAGGACACCCCTCACAACAACGGGCAAGTCACCGCCACAGCTCCCATCCCCCTGCCCTTAACGCCAGCCGAAGAAAAGGTGTTTTGGGAGGTTATTCAGGGCTTTACCAACAAGCAAATCGGCGATCGCTTGTTTGTCAGCCCCCGGACAGTGCAGACCCATCTCAGTAACATTCTCAGCAAGCTCCAGCTCGAAAACCGTTCGCAACTGGTACGGTTTGCCTTTGAGCGTGGCTATAAGCTTCCGACCGATGCACTCTCTGACAGTGAGTAAGGGTGTAGGCTGTAGAGAAGGCTGAAGGATAAAGGACAAAAGCGCAATTGCGCCAGATCCCCTTTGGTCGCCGGACTTTAGCCTTGCTGATAATGATTTCTGGTCTTTATACACTGGACGAGTTAAACCACGCGATCGCTACCGACCCAGAGCGCTGGCGACCACTGGTGTTTACTAACGGCTGCTTTGATCTCCTTCACGCCGGGCACGTGCGCTATCTTCAGGTGGCCAGAAGTCTGGGGCGAGCATTGGTAATTGGACTGAACGGCGATCAGTCAGTGCAGGCCATTAAACCGCAGGCCCCCGGGCTACCACCCCGTCCGATTGTGCCTGAACTCCAGCGGGCAGAAGTTTTAGCTGCACTCAAACCGGTGGATGGTGTTGTGATCTTTACTGAAACAACAGCAAGCTCAACGATTGCGGCACTCAAGCCCGATATCTACGCAAAGGGCGGCGATTATCAACTGGCAACTCTGCCGGAAGCCGCGATCGTTCAAGCCTATGGAGGACGCATTGAACTGATCACAATCGAGGTTCCCAGTTCAACATCGGCCATTGTCAACCGCATCCTGGCCGCTAGCAGCCCTGAGTCTGCCAGCAATTGTCTGGGCAAAAGCTAGGTTTGTCTGGGCGATCGGCGTTGTCGGCAAGAGTAGGGCAATCGTGTCCTGGTAACATAGTGGTTCATACTAGCGTTCGCCGACAGCTTTACCGTCCGACAGCGTTTTAATCCTTCTTTAGTCACCCGCGATTTTGATGAACAGAATGGGTAATCCTACTGCCGATCTTGGCGCTTCATCTTTAGCTGACGCCGCAGACACAACCAATGACCTCTACCTGCAATTAAAATCAATACCAGAGAAAAACCAGATTCAAGTTATCCAGGAGTTAGGCAACGTGGGTGAGCCAGGTTTGGCGGCGCTCATGCTGTTTCTGAGTGACCGCTACCAAACTGCGATCGCCAATGCCGTGGTCACGGACACAACAGATGTGGCACCCAGCAATAGCAGCCCAGTTCCAGACCCCATTGGCGGCATGGCTTATCAGACGCTATTTAACGCTACAGAGTCGGAGGCCGTCGCCGATTTTTTGCAGGCTCATTTCCCTCAGGGCATTGTGCCGTTGCGATCGGATGCGGGTATGGATTACCTGCCCCTACAGCAGTTGCTGGCGGGACAGCAGTTTCAAGCCGCAGATAAATTGACGATCCAAAAAATGTGTGAAGTGGCCGGTGCTGCCGCTGTACAGCGCAAATGGCTGTATTTTACTGAGGTTGACCAGTTGCCAATCGCAGACCTCCGCACGATCGATGCACTTTGGCTAACCCACTCAAGTGGCAAGTTTGGCTTCTCCGTGCAGCGGGAACTCTGGCTCGGTAGCGGCAAAAATTGGGATCAGCTTTGGTCGAAGATTGGCTGGCGAACCAACGGGGCGTGGACACGCTATCCCCAAGAATTTACATGGGACCTATCCGCACCCAAAGGACACCTGCCGTTATCGAACCAGTTGCGGGGTGTACGAGTCATCGCAGCGTTGTTTAACCATCCGGCCTGGGTGTAGTGGAAGTGTATGGGCATAGCCCCACCCGCCAGTAGGCTCATCCCTGCCCCCTCATCCCCGCCCCTGTGGCATTAACAGCGTCAACGCCGAGAAAAGTCTATCTTTTGCAAGACAGCAGTCTATCCCTCTTGATAGTGAGAAACCGGTGGATGCACCAGGTATCGTTATTGCTATGGAAATTGCACTGAGGTCGATAGACAACACTTCTTCTGTCTCCACGATTGAACTGTAGCTTCACAGTTGCATGCCACCGTGGCATTCACAGCAGATTAGCGTCGGCGTCTAACGTTCACGGCTTCACCGCCTGAATGGGTTCGAATCAGTATTTTGACGATGTTCACGTAAGCGACTAAACCATTGGAGTTAAGAAAATGAACGTTTTAGCTTGGATCGTTTTAGGTTTGATTGCCGGTGCGATCGCGAAAGCGATTTATCCGGGTGCTCAGGGTGGTGGACTCTTGTCCACAATGGTGTTAGGTATCGTTGGTGCATTCATCGGTGGTGCCGTTGTTAGCCTTCTGACGACAGGTACTCTATCGCTGGCAGGCGCGAGCTTAAGCATTCCTGGTGTGATCGTTGCCGTCTTGGGCGCAATCATTGCCATCTTCCTGTACTACCAGTTTTCTCGCCGTGCCTACTAATTCTGAAACGGTAGTAATGTCATGATGCGGTAGTAGCCCCCCCTTCGTGTCTGACCAGAAAGCCCCTGCGATTGCAGGGGCTTTCTGGCGCATACGGCAGTTGTCAGTTTAGGATCAACGTGTCCGATTCAATGCAGGTATGGCTTCCAAAACAATTCTGGTCTGGTATCGCACTGACCTCCGAGTACACGATCACGAACCACTCAGCACAGCCGCCGTCCAGTTTCAGTCATCATCATCTCAAATCATTCCAGTTTATTGCTTTGACCCGCGACAGTTTGCGCAAACGTCATTTGGGTTCCCAAAAACAGGTGCGTTTCGGGCTCAGTTTCTTCTGGAAAGCCTTACGGATTTACGGCGATCGCTGCAATCGCTCCACAGTGACCTCATTCTGCGTCAGGGACGACCAGAAGTCGTGATCCCTGACCTGGTCAAGCAACTGGCCGTGACGGATGTTTACTACCATCAAGAGGCGACAGCCGAGGAACTAACAGTCGAAACAGCCCTTCAGGAAGCATTAGAGCGGCTTGGTGTTGCATACACGCCCTTTTGGGGGCACACCCTGTTTCATCCCGACGATCTGCCGTTTTTGCCACACCAATTGCCAGAATTGTTTACCAACTTCCGCAAGCAGGTGGAAGCCCACTCAACCGTTCGACCAGCATTGTCATCGCCCAGGCCGTTGCCCCCCCTGCCAGCGATCGATCCAGGTTCATTACCCTCTCTAGCTGATTTGGGTCTGAACACACCGACTACGGATGACCGCGCGGTCTTGGTCTTTCAGGGAGGGGAAACAACTGGACTGGCGCGCCTCCATCACTACTTTTGGCAACAGGATCACCTGCGCGTTTACAAAGAAACGCGCAATGGAATGTTGGGCGCAGACTATTCCTCCAAGTTCTCGCCGTGGCTGGCATTGGGCTGTCTGTCGCCGCGTCACGTCTATGCACAAGTACAGGAATATGAGTCCCAGCGCATCCGCAACGACTCGACCTATTGGCTGGTGTTTGAGCTGCTGTGGCGAGACTATTTTCGCTTTATCGGCGTCAAGCATGGAATCCGCATGTTTCGGCGATCGGGCCTGCAAGGGATCGACATTCCGTGGAAACAGGACTGGCCCCGGTTCGATCGCTGGCGTGAAGGCTGCACGGGGTTTCCTTTAGTAGACGCCAACATGCGGGAGTTAGCGGCGACGGGGTTCATGTCCAATCGTGGTAGGCAAAACGTCGCCAGTTTCCTCACCAAGAATCTGGGAATTGACTGGCGGATGGGCGCGGAGTGGTTTGAATCGCAACTGCTGGACTATGACGTGTGCAGCAACTGGGGTAACTGGAACTACACCGCAGGCGTTGGCAATGATGCGCGCGGCTTCCGCTACTTCAACATCTTGAAGCAGTCCAAAGACTACGATCCTCAGGGGGCTTACGTTAAACACTGGCTGCCAGAGCTGAGTAACGTTCCCAGCAGCAAAGTTCACGAACCCTGGAAACTACTGCCTGTGGAGCAGCAGCGCTTTGGCGTGAGAATTGGGGTGGACTACCCGAACCCGATCGTGGATCTGTATCAATCCGCAGCGACCAACGAAAGGGTGTATAAGGCGGCTGTCAACATCGAACGTTGAGGCGTTGAGGCATTGACGCGTTGAGGCATTGACGCGTTAAGGGTCTAACCGTGAACAACCGATCAACCGCCGATGCTTCACCACTAATGGTGACACGCTGGTTGGCAGCACTGACGATCGCAATCGATAGTGATGATCCCCCGATCACCGCAGGTTCAAAGTGCTGCTGGCCGGTAAGCTTTTGACACCAAGGTCTAAGCGGCAAACAGGTTGGCATCGACAGCCACCGATTCGGCAGTCGGTAGCGCTGGTTCCGTAATCTCCGCCAGACTACTCACGATTTCAAATGCCTGGTCAAGCTGCGTAATTTCAAAAATGAGCCTGATCGATGGGCGAACGTTGCAAAGCACCAAACGACAGTTGCTACGGGTGGCCGCGTTTAGCGCCGAAATGATCGCAACCAGCCCCGCGCTATCGATAAACTCAACCCGAGCCATGTCCAAAATCCAAACC
>JAJPKC010000168.1 GCA_021323955.1 Oscillatoriales cyanobacterium Centralia_MAG_596
GTTGTAGGGCATCATCATCATGGGCGGTGAGTCAAACCCATCGACCAAAAACAGACAGCTATTGTGTGTTGAGAGGTTGATCGGCCCCCGCACACTCGTCATGCCCTGTTCTCGCAGCCATTGACAGGCCGCATCGAGTAATGACTTTGCCACGCTGAAATCAGGCACGCATTCAAAATAGCCAAACAGTCCGATCTTTTGCCCCTCGCGATCGACCAAGCGATGATTCACCGCGGCCACAATCCGGCCAAGCAGTAATGGCTTTGTTGGCGGACGACTGCCACCGCCCGCTTCTCGGCGCACGGCCAAAAACTGCTGCAGCTGACCATATTGAAAAAATGGATTCGTTGACGCGAACTGCTTGGCAATACTGCTGCGGAGAGGAGGCACCCAATTGGGATCGTTTGCATAAACCACTGCCGGAACGTCTAAAAACCATTCCTGTTCAGCAACCGTCGTAACGGGAATAATCTGAACTGGGGACGGGGTCGCCGTCGATGCAGTTGAACTGGTGTTGTCAGAATTCATCAAACATTGCCTCCTCGCGCCGGTCATTGCAGACAGTCGAGCAACTGTCATCGAGCACTATACAATCTTTCTCTCATCAATGCTTGCGGAATTTAACACCCAGTCGATCGGTGGGAAGTTGACCCAACGAACCCAATAAATCGGTTGATTGGGGACACTCACCGAGGAAGCCGATCGTGATGTTCTGACAGAATTCTCGCCGTTTGCGGTCTGCCTCTTGATCGGCAATCATCCAGTTGGCTTTGTCCAGCAACCGATTGCGCCTCTCCAACCAGGGTGCTGCGGCTGGTAAACGGTTTGCTTCATCGATGGCGTTTTCTGGCTCGCCGTCGTCCAGTAGCTGATTCGCTTTTTGCAGATGTAACCACAGTTCGGCCTGTCGCAGAATTGCGCCTTTCCGAACCTGCCAGTGGGGATCATCGGTAATCTGCGCGGCTTCTTGCTGAGCCGTTTGGCCATCTTCCTGGTCGATCGCTTGCTGCGCCATCTGCCAGTGCTGCTGGTTATTGCTCTGCTCGATCTGCATCTGTTCGCGCCACTGCTGAAGCATTGATTGGGCCTCTAAAGAGGCTTTGCTGGTTGGAGGAATCGCTTCGACACGTTCAACCGCCGCACTGATCTGATGTTCGGCATACAGTTGTTTTGCCGATTGCAGTAGCTGGTCGGCCCATTCCTCGATCGACTGTTGAGCTGTCTGATACGAGGGGCTACTGGGCTGAATACTGCTTGCCGAAGCGATCGCGGCTTGCCATCGACCGATCGCGGCCAGACGCTTTGCACGGTCAAGGTTCATGATCGCAGGGGCATCGGCTAACAAATCCTGCGTCGGTGATGGGGGTGTCGTATTTGAAGCGCGCAATTTGCTGTAATCAACGTCCAGTTGTTGAGCAGTCAGTCTGGGTGGCAACGGATTCTGGGTCGATTGCTGGATCCAGGCAACCAGACCACCGACACAGGCTGCGCCTAAAATTGCTGCCATGCCAACGGCGATCGTCTGCCTCAAACCTTTCGGGGTCGCTTCTCGGTGCAATGCTGGAGTGGTCTCACAGGACGGATGGCGATGGCAACCAGATGTGCGCGCAAACGGCAAAGCGGGCGTCCAGGTTGAGCTATTGTTTTGCGCAGATGGTGCAAAGAGCACCGATGATTGGGGGCTGTTGGTAGGTGACATAGTGGATGCTTGAACGTAATGGTTAAGTTGTGGGTCGTCACGGTCGGCGATCGCCCTGCCCGTAACCACGGTCAACGGCTGCGATCGCTGTCTGAGAATGACTCTGTGAGAATGACGCTAACAAAAAGCCAAACCTCGATTTACGGCTGGTCTTTTTTCTCCTCCTTCTGCTTGCGATGTTCCGCAAGATATTTTGTAAACGCTTCACCAAACTCTTGTTCTGGCGTTTTTGGAGGCTTTTTTTGAGTGAACAGATCGGTAATTACAAGCAAGAAAAGCGCCGTGAAAATTGCAATTGCAAATTCCATAATGGTTAGTTTCCCTGTGGTGCAATTGAGAAGAGTGGCTCAACATACAGCGTGAGGTTCTGACGACTGATCACGTGGACTACTTTCCCAGGAATTAACGTCAATCCCTGTTCGCAACGGGCCGTCCACCAGGAACCTTGAAACTTAATTTGGCCTGCTTGCCCTGGCGCAATAGTGAGCGTCACGATCGCTGTCGCGTATGGTTTCAGATGGTTAAAAGATAGACAATTCTCCTGAGATGAATATCGGGCAATGCTGGGACTGCGAGTTAGTAAGAACCCCTTGAAGAAATTGGAGAAAGTACGCATTGTTGATCCTCTGGTGTTAGTTGGCGTCGTAGCGTTTTAACGTGAAAAAGCCTTGAGAGGTTTTGCAGAATTCTTCGTCTTTGTTCAGGTCAGTGATCGCGCCCTCGACGCATGATGGTGATGCAGCGAGAACCACCGCTCCCGTAAGTACCCGACTGCAATGGTGGCGCTGTAGCCAATTCGGCATGACGCAACGGTGCCAACGGTGCTCTGACACCAGACGCGATCTGAACAGTCCTGGTGTTGCGATCGGAGCAAGCGCGGTTTTGCGGCCAGGTTGGGACTGGTTTGGCAACGTCGCAGGCGAGATAAGCCAATTTCAGCATCAACATACTCCTGAGTTCGCACTAAATTAACTCTGACAGAAGCGTCATGGGTTTCCAATTCAGGCAACTCAAGACTATTTCGCCAAAGAAAAATCCTGAAGTTGGGTAAAGTTCAGGAAAGCTCAGGAAAGTTCAGCCTTACACTAGAAACCAGCATCTACTTTGGGTTTGGCAATGAACGCTGATGAGGCACTCAAGTTTATTGAGCAATTGCTTGAAGAAAAAGGAAAAAAGCGGCTAAACGATCTCCAGCGACTAGTGTTCAAAGGATCGTGGGATGGCCGGAGCTACAAGGAGATTCAGCAGCAGTACTCACACCGCTGTAGCTATGAGCATCTCATCCGCAACGTCGGCCCAGAGCTTTGGAATTTCCTGTCGGATGTTCTGGAGGATCAGGTGAGAAAGCTGGATTTACAGGGTGCGATCGAGCGAGCATGGGAGCGTCAATCATCGCTCAAGGCCAATGGGACAACCGATGCGGAATCGCTGTCACAGCAGAGCAATGAGACTGAGATGGCAGCAGAACCGCTGGTTCAAGAAGACTTCATACCACGACGGTATCTCGGGAATGTGCCAGAGGTGTCAGCCCTGTTTGGGCGCAATCGAGAACTGCGGCAGCTAGAGGAGATTAGCTTTGGCTGCAGCTTGATCTTGCTGTACGGGGCACCCGGCATTGGCAAAACAACGTTAGCCGCCAAACTAACGCATCAAATCAGCAAGCAGTTTGATTATGTGGTGTGGCGATCGCTCGAAGAACCACCGCCAATGCAAACACTCGTTGCTGAACTGACCCACTTTCTGTCCAACGGTGAGGAAACCAGTACTGACCTGTCGCGCTTGCTTCACTATCTCCAAAAGCACGCCTGTCTCATTGTGCTCGACGGATTGGAATCAGTCCTGCGCAGCGGCGTACATAACGGGTCTTATCGAGAAGGCTACGAAGGCTATAGTGACCTGCTGAAGCAAGTGGGTCAAATTTCGCTGATGAGCCGTATTGTGTTGACCAGTGCCGAAAAGCCAAGAGACGTTGCCAACATGGAAGGAGGACAGCGCGTTTTTGCCTTAAAGCTCGAAGGATTGGGAGAACTAGGCACCCAAAATTTACTGGTTGCAAGAGGAAACGAGTGCACAGAAACAGATGTGCGCGTTATTCTCCACCGCTATGACGGCAATCCCTTTATCTTAAATTCGATCGCCACCAAAATCCGCGACCTGTTTAACGGTGACATTCAAACGTTTCTCCAGCAGGGCACCCTTATTTTTGATGACATCCAGGCACTATTAGAACGCCAGTTTAACCGCCTCTCCGATCTAGAACGGGCGATCGTCAAATGTCTGGTCGCTCATCATGAGCCCCTGACAATTGCCGAAATTCGCCAGTTTGTCACGCCACCCATCTCGAATGGCGAAATCCTGGAAGTGCTGCAATCGTTACTATGGCGATCGTTAATTGAGGGCAGTGCCGCACGCTATTCGCTACAGGCGTTAATGGCGGAGTACATCATGAATT
This sequence comes from Oscillatoriales cyanobacterium Centralia_MAG_596, assembly GCA_021323955.1. Taxonomy (GTDB): domain Bacteria; phylum Cyanobacteriota; class Cyanobacteriia; order Leptolyngbyales; family Leptolyngbyaceae; genus Stenomitos. Next base: position 4,152 of record JAJPKC010000168.1, read on the forward strand.
GCCAGCAGGACGGTTAATTTCAGGTAGCCCTGCATCATCAATGCCTTGGCTATGGACTGTATTCCTCAGTCAACTGCATTTCCTGGGAGCATTTCCGCGCTGTAGACGATCATCCCGTCCGACTGGTTCCCCTTTTTTAATGGTCAGTTGACTAAGTGTCCCGATTATCGTTACTGGTAGAATAGACCAGTCGTACAATCCAAGCAACTCAGAAATGATCCAATTTTGATCCTCAACGAGTCAGCCACTATTCGTTATCAACGATACGATAACCCCGTTGGGTTGCGATTTGAATAGTAGAGCAGTGCGGATATTGCTGACCGAGGACCGCGATCGCATCATCTCATTTTTCTAACCACGGGTGCCCCCTAAGGAAGTCACTAGCAATGTCAGGTTACTCCTACCGCGACGATTTTCGGTATGCTCCAGAACGCTATTCTTACCGTGATTTTCAACGTGATACGGAATTACTCTATAAGCATCTACTCAGCCTCAGAAAAAGTGAGCAGCCAGGCCAATTGCTCGATCGTCTGCACTATTTGTTGATCGAAGGGAGAGATTATCCCGACCTTGAAGTTCTAGCAGCGCTCAACCGCATCGTGCTTTCAAAATGGGCCGATCAAGAATTCAATCTAATTCTGAATCGCTGCTGCTATATTTTGATGAACTACTGGTGGTCTTATTTAGACCGCGAGGCGGCGGCAGTTGAGCTAGTGGAACTTTTTCGTGCCGCGCCCTTTAAGCCGGCAACGTTTGAGGCAACGCAACAGCTTCGGGAACGGGTCAAACGATTTATCCAGAGCGATCAGTACCTTGCTTTAAGACATCGCATTAATGCGGCTGAAGTCGCACCGACGATCGATAAAGATGATCGAAGCCAACCTGTCAGAGATTTAATCCCGCGCTATCCCTACCTGTATCCTCACTATTTGACTAACTGGGATAGTAGTGATTTGGGGCAACATGTTGTTAACCAGCTACAGGCCAAAAAAGAACGCCAGTTTGAGCAAAACCTGCATCGCTATTCCATGAGTGCGTTGCGGCCAACGTTCAATTCACGGCAAGGTGCGTCATCGACCGCTGAGAACCCAACGCTACTGAGCGATCAGCAGCTACAAACATCGATTCGCTGCTTTGCGGGTAAAGCCGAAGGGTCGAAAACATATCACGAACTCGCCCAACAGTTTGTTGTAAATAGTCATAAAGCCCATTCCTATCGAGCGGTAAAACGCGATATGTATGAGTACCTGACAGCTGCAATTAGCCCGGAATACGGTAAGCACCACTTTAACCACTGGTTAGAGGATCAATTAGATGCCATGTTGCCGCAGAACGATGCTTTGCGCCCAAACAGTGCTCTATTAATTCACACGTGCAGCCAGCTCATCAATAGTCTGGTTGCCAATCCACGGCAGCAGCCTAACAATCACGGTGTATTCGTCGATCTAACAACCAATCTGGGTGCCACATTTACGATCGGACTTCTGCTCAAAATCATCCTGCTCTGCCGTGAAGCCAAATTAAGTTTGGAGACGATTAAGCTGTATCTATCCAAGCGATTTGCAACCGTGCTCAAGCACTATGAAACCAAGGTCAGGGCCGAAACCGAGTGGCTGGTAGAATGCCTGGAAAATCTCATGGTGGCATTCAGCATTCACTTTGGTCAGGCGGATTTTACCTGGGTCAAGCTGATCTAGCTGGCGACCGGTTGTTACCAGGTTACTAACAGTAAGTGATTGGTTGTCAGCAGACAGACTGCTGACAACCAATCTCACTCATCGCAGGGTTCACGCATTCGTCTCAAGCGCTAATGGTTGGCTTGTATACCAGGTCACGCACTTTTACCATCGTGGCCACCAACCGATCCATCTCATCCTTGGTATGGAGCGCATTGACCGTAATCCGAATGCGTGGTTTGGCAATAAACCAGATGGGAGACACCCAGATACCATATTCCAATAGCTCTCTGGCGTAGAGCTTGGGGTTAATTTCGGGTGGCAAAATGACCGGGATGACATTGGTTTCCCCGATCGCCAAAAAGTCGTTGGCGGCCAGACGCGCTCGTAAATAGCGGTTGTTTTCCTGAAGCTGCTTGACGCGATCGGGTTCCCGTCGCACAATCCGAATGCTCTCCAGCGCAGCAGCCGTGGTTGGCGGTGGTAACGAAATCGTCCCGATCGACGTGGGCGACACATCCAGCAACGGCTTTAGCTCAGCCACATGGCTGCTAATGGCGGCCCCGGCAGAGGCCGCAAATTTGGAGAAGGTCGTCATAATGAGCGGCACGACCCCCCGCTCGATCGCCTGCTGGGGACGCAGCCCAAAATGCTCATAGATCCCGCGCCCCGTTGGCCCGATCGCCCCGCTGGCGTGCGCTTCATCCATGAGAAGTACACTCCCCTCGTAATTGCTGAGGACATCAATCATCTCAGGCAGGGGGGCAATATCGCCATCCATCGAGAAGACCGCATCTGAAACCACCAAAATGCGATCGTCGGGTCGGGCATAGCGCTGCAATCGCCGGGCCAGATCTTCGACATCACAGTGACGGTAGGCCCGTACTCGCACCCGTGGGCTGTGACCAAACAATTTGCCCGAACGCGTGCCTGCATGGGCAAGGGCCGAAACGATACAGCCATGATTCAACACGTCCGTCATGATCAACGTTTCGCGCGTGTGTTGAAAATTCGGCACGGGAATCGCTAGATGGCAAAACGCATCAACTAATGCCTGCATGGCCATCCACGCATTGAGAAATAGCTGGGTATGCGGTAGCTCCTTGAATGCTGAAATTTCGTGCTCGAGCTGGCGATGCAAATCAATCCGTCCACTCAAGGCAGAAACGGAACTGTTTGATGTGCCATATTGCAAAATCGCGTCAATCGCCGCCTGTCTTACGGCATCGTCCTGATTTAATCCCAGCACATCATTTGTGCAGAAGGTGAGAACCGTTCGACGCTTGCCAGTCGCTTCTTCTTCGATCTCGACGATATTGCCCTGTTTTTTGTGACAGACATAAATGTCGGGATCAAGCCCACTTTCGTACCAGCGCTGGATGTACTCCTTGACAACTTGCACAGTAAACTCCTCTCACCTTTTATAGATAGCCGAATCGCCTCTCGCTCAACAGTATATTTGCCTAGCAAGTTATTGGCTATCCAGCCTGACAGATTTCTGCATCAACACAAGCGTTGAACGTATTAACTAATACATAAATCGGCATATGCTAATGCGTTTCGGACGGACAGTATAACGGTCATTTTAATGCGGTGGCGTACCTTTTGTTGTATCGGTACGGGTAGGCAAGCCATCATCTTGAGCCGCGCTATTAGGCGAAATCGTTGCGGAACGATAGACGGTTGGGCTCAGCTCTTTGTGCCGGTTCATTTCAGTTTGACTTGAACCCTGCATAAATCGTTCATACTGTCGGACGATTAATCGCTGCACTGCAATGATTGCTGGATTGATTTCAACATAACGACGCTTTGGATTCGCCCAGTACTGACGCTGCTCACTTTCCATCATTTCGATATCCTGGTTCAGGAACCGTCGTAGAAAGAAGTTCTCCAGGAGCGGCTGCAGCAGTGGTCTGATGAGGTTGAGCAACCACTGGGGCCATTGAACCTTAAAGAAGAAATAGGCAAAGGAGCGGCTCTCATCACCGCTCACTGGGAGTCGCATCAGGTACAGGGACGAAACCCCCTTCAGGTAACTTTGAAAGTGGGGATAGCGGTACTGGACAGTAATCGGTAACGTCGTTACCGCATCAGCACTCGCACTCAATCCCAAAAATTTTGCCATTTTCCCTTTGTACGATACCTGATATTCGGCCGAAACAGAGTTTTCTGTCTCGCGCAGGCTCAGCAGCAATGGGTCAAACCAGCCCTGTAAGTTCTCATGCAAAAATCCATGGAAGACGTCCATTGAGTTTTCGTTACAGATTGAGAAGTGAGTGCCAAAGTAGCCCGCGATCGAGATGCGTAACCAGCCCGGTTCGTTGTACTCCGGAATTTCGGGCAGCGGCTGCTTGTCAGCGATCGCCGGATCACCCGGAAACACCCAAATCAGGTCGTATTTTTCCTGGACTGGATAGCTCCGAGCCTGAGCACAGGGCAATTTCTGTCCTTCTGGCAGGTAGGGAATGCTCACACAGCGACCGTCATGGTCAAACTCCCAGCCATGATAGCGGCATGCTAAATAGCGACCTTGAACTTTACCTTTGTGCAGTTCAACACCCTTGTGGGGACAGGCGTTTTCAAGGGCATGCAGGTTCCCTTCGACATCGCGAAAAACAGCAATGACCTGTTGCCAGACGGCTACCCGCATCACTTGACCAGGTTGAAGCTGCCTTGCCCAAGCAACGGCGTACCAGTAGTGGGGGTTAATCCCAACATCGCGGACATCGACTCGAACTGTCTGACTTTTTAAGGTCGTAGCCAGCTCCATTTTCCTCTCCTCGCGTTAAATCTTTCACCAACGTCGTGTTCGCCGGGACTAGAGAACAGTGCTCAGCTTGGACTGCATAATAGCACTTAACCTTTGCTGACAGAAGCCTGAGACGAGGAGAGATCAAGGGGGAAGGGGAAGAGGGTACGGTTAATTTTAAGATTTGCGTTTGGGGGCGTGCCCCATCAACCGTTGATCCGCGTGTTCCGCGAAGTCAATGGTGTGAGTTGACTGGTAGCCGCACCTGCTCATCCTGCTACCGCTATTGCCGTTCACCGCTTACCGCTTCCGTTACGTCCGGTGGCAAAATTGAAGGATATCCGGTACGCTGCAATTTGAGCGGGAGTGAGGAAGGAGGCTGTATGCCTGATTTGGCAAAAGTGTTGACTGGGTTAGTTTGTTTTGCGATCGCCTTTATAATTGCCAGTTTGGTGGAATACTGGGTGCATCGCCTGATGCACGCTTCGCCCCGCGTCGGGCAACGCCATCGTGACCATCATCGCCGCAATGAAGGGCAGGGCGTTGTATGGGAATTTTTGGACTACGTCAAGGGCACGTTTGTCATTATGGGGCTGCTGTTTTTCTACTCCCTGGAAGCCGGGATTGGCTGGTGCTTGGGAGGGCTTGCGTTTGCCGCCTTTTCGTCTTACGCCCATCAGCTACAGCATGACAATCCTACAAAGTGTTTCTGGATGAAAATGCCTGTCCACTACGTCCACCATAAGTACAACATGTGGCATCACAACTTTGGACTGGCGGTGGATTGGTGGGATCATGTGTTTGGTACGTACAAGCTGGTTGACTGGCTGACAGACGAAGAATTGAGTCAACCCGCACGGGGATACACCGAGTTGCGCTGGTGGTAAGCGCCGTGATTGTGGGTCAACCGATCGACCATGGCCTGACCACTGCGAACGGATGGCCCAATTCCAAAATCTTTTGATTGCTCCTTCACCTGCTGGATGCCGCTGTGGTATCGTTCCTAGCATTCGACTAAACCTACCTCGGAGGATGCACTTTGAGCTACTTCCAAGACGCAAAGGCTCACTTCATCGCGAGTCATCAAAATCCAATTAACCAGGCATTGCATCATTTAACGAATGTGCTGGCGATCGCTGCCGTTGTCTTCCTGTTCTTTGACTGGCGAGTGACGTTGATCTGTCTGGTGCTTACCCAGGTGTTTGCCCTTGGTGGACATGCGGTTTTTGAAAAGAATGAACCAGCATTTGTGCGTTATCCCGGCATTACGATCCTGGTCGCCATGTCGTGGTCATTTGAAAACTGGTTTGGTTTAAAGTCGCTTTTACACTATTTCAGTCGCAGCGCTGAAGCTGAAAAGCTAAACTAGCAAACCATGATCACCGCTGGTTTACTGAATTCTTATCGTCAACCGTTACTCGCGATGCCGTGATTTCTCAGCGGAATCTTCGCTCAGCACGATGGCTGGGTGAACCATTGCTATGGCGCTAGTCGTTCGCTAGTCGTTTGGCATGGTTGTTCAATCTGGTGATCAGAGGTCAGGTGTACAGGGCTTTTGGCTTGCGTTTGGTCTGTTGCCCAGCGGAATCGGCGGGACTCTAGATTGCCCAACTGGTTCTCGATCCTTAAATCAATCACGCTGATGAATCATCTATTCCAGCTTCAGCACCACTGAAGCTGTGGCAGATAAAAGGCGTGATGGTGAGGTTGAGCCGTTCCTTGGCTCGCTGTTGACCAACTGGGGTCTGCATTGAATCGATCCAGCACCTTGCTTGGTCAGTTGGCTCCCACGATCGAAGGCAAGCGATACTGCCCCCGGGCAAGTCACCCCCTCTAAATTGTTTCTTAATCCCCCTAAATTGCAAGGAGAAATGCATGTACGAAGGTCTGCTGGTAGTTGACGCCGATGCTCACAAACTAGAGAACCCTCTTGTGTTGCGTGATTACATCGAGCCAGAATACCGCGATCGCATCGGTTTAGTTGTCGATAGCCTGGGCGACCAGCGGGCAAAAATTATTGACGCCAATCCGAGCACGGGCAAAGCGGACTATCTACGGATGTTTCCACAGCCTCAGGGACTCGGTAAGGGCGGCTTCCGCAATCTACACCCAGATACAACGCTGGGTGCGATGTTTAACAAAGTGCGCATTCAGCACATGGATCAGGAAGGCGTCGATGTGCAGGTCATCTACGGCACGCTGAACCTGATCTTCTCCAGCTTGCTGGACAAGGATCTGGCGATCGCGCTCTGTCGTGCTTACAACACCTATATTGCCGATGATTGCCGTGGGTATGACAATCGCCTCAAGGCGATCGGGGTGATCCCGCTTCAAGATGTCAATGAGGCGGTTGCTGAGATGCATCGCTGCGTGAACGAACTGGGGCTGATTGGGGTTGCTGTTGCCCCCAACATGCCGATTCCCCACCCCAAAGCACCCGATGCGTTCCCTGAAATTCGCACCTGCAAGGCGATCAGCCACCCCGATTTTCGCCCCATCTTGCAAGCAGCCGTTGACCTGGACATTGCGCTGGGCATCCACGGTGGGCCTGGCTCCTACATGATGGGTGGTATTTCGGATCACATGGAAACCTTTGTACTCAACCACATCTTTGTGCAGCGCAACCAGCAGCAGCATGCCATGACACGCATGGTGTTTGACGGTGCGTTTGAGCAGTTCCCCACGTTGCGGGTTGGTTTCCTGGAAGGCGGCTGCGGTTGGGTGCCTGACCTGGCTCACGCCATGCACGAGCACTGGGAAAAGCGGATCCGTGACTTTGATCCAAAGCACCCCTATCGGCCATCGCTCATGGAGTTCACCAAACTCATGATCCAGGAGCGTGGGACGCACAACAACACCAACATCATCAGTCAGGCCAAAAATCTCTTTGACCTCATGTGGACAAAGGAAAATGACCCCACCAAGATTGATGACGCCAGCCTGTATGAGCACTACGACCTGCGGCACCGCGACCCGCTGGATTATTTCAAGCGGGGGCAAATCTTTACCTCGTTTGAATCGGATGATCCCGGCCCGTCCTACCTTCCCGTGGGAATGGGTGAAGTTGGAAAGCATCTGGCCTGCTTCTCTGGTGACTACGGGCATTGGGACGGCGTGCTGAAGAACTGCGTTAAGGATGCTGCAACCGCCTCAGAGTACGATCGCGAGTATCTGGGGCTATTGCTGGGCGGTAATGCACTCGCCCTGTATGGCGATCGTTTACGTCAATCGCTTTCAGATCATCTGAAGGCGGAGCTTAGCCTTAGCGGTTCCACACGCTAACAAGTGACACCGCCTGAGTTCCAGAACGCCTTGCCTCAAACGCGACTGGTTGGTCTGGAACTCAGGCTAATCGTGGTTTACGAGAAAGCCCAGACAGACGGTGAACTGTAGCGCGAAGGTCGGATCAGCCGGGGTTTCAATGCTAGTTTTCCGATTAAAGCGGATGCCTGCGGTGACCGTGAGAAGCACAATGGATGATCAAAATTGTAAAAATCTTTAAGATTAATGGGTGAGCGCGTGGTCTGGCAATGCCCAAAGCACCTGGTCGCAAACGCGATCTTTGGCGGCATCGGCAAGCCGTTTTGATTTGCAACGTCAGCTTCGGCACTGTCATCCTTTGGGGGTGGTTAGAGACGACGATCATCGCCAAACTGGAAGGCGTACCGTAATTTCCCAGCGGGGTGACGCGTGACGCATTCGATCCCACCAACACGGTACCTTCGCTTCACACCTGGCTTTCAAGTATGTATGTAAGTTATGGCATCGATTGCCCGCAAGAATTTATTTGAAGACATTCCCCGCTTTCTGGTTGCCCAGGCAGGGATCATGTTTGCCGTTAGCCTGGTCACGATTCAGGTTGGGATCCTGAATGGCTTCGCCCGCTCAACGGCTCTGCTCATTGACCAGTCCAGCGCCGACCTCTGGGTAGCGTCTGAAGATATGGTGCATCTGGAAGTAACTTCACCATTAACTTTAGACCAGATGGTAAAAGCACGGGATGTTGAGGGGGTACAGCGGGCCGAAGCGTTAATGATTCGAGCGGCTCTTTGGCGCTCTGCCGATCGCCGTATTGCCCCCATTCGAATTTATGGATTTGACCCCAGTGGACAATTATTCGCAAACTGGAAACTGGCTCAAGGGGACACCAGCGCGCTCAAGACGCCATATACGATGATTATTGATCAGGCGCAACTGTCTGCGCTTGATCTCAAGCAAGTTGGCGATAGTGGCACAATTGGCTCGCTCCCAGCCAAGCTTGTGGGTCTAACCACAGACACACAATCGATGGCATCGAGTGCCACTGTATTTACCTCGCTCGAAACGGCCAACGCTTTTTCGACGTCGGGGTTAAGTTCTACAGCCAACATTCGGATCCAAAATGGCCAGGTTCAAATATTGGACAACGTTGAGTCGGCTCCGGCTCATTCAACGCCCAGCCAACCACCGCCACCGCCTCGGAAGCTCTCTCTGTCAGATACAATCGCGTTTGTCTTGATTCAGGCCAAGCCTGGTCAAGATTTGCAGTCCTTACGCAAGCGCCTGGAAGCGGCCCTTCCCGGTACGCGCGTATTAACAAAAGCAGAAATGGCGCAGCAGACTCGGGACTATTGGGAAAAGCGAACTGGCGTTGGCTTCATTCTGGGGCTGGGCGCAACGGTCGGATTTGTTGTAGGGATGGTGGTTGTCAGCCAGATCCTTTACTCGTCAGTCGCTGACCATATCAAAGA
>JAJPKC010000446.1 GCA_021323955.1 Oscillatoriales cyanobacterium Centralia_MAG_596
CTGCGCCTGCGATGATCACCTTTAGCCCTCGGATGTGGGCTTGTTGGGCGTAATCGACCATACGTTCGGGTGTGCGGTGTGCCGAGACGATACCAATTTCGCAGAGGATGTCGAATTCTTCGCAGGCGGCGATCGCGTCCTGCATGGTGGGCAAATCGGAGTCGCTGCCCATGATGATGCCGATAGGGGGGGAAGGCATTTGTAAGGATGAAGGCTAAAGGATAATCTTTGAGTTGAGGCAATTTGGCGCTTGAAGCAGCTTATTATGTTAGGCTGGGGCGCTATAACCGCTGAAGCAGTTCGTTGTATTCGGCATGTGCGCCAATCCAAAACCAGTAAATGTGATCATTTTCTAACAAGCCGAGAACTCGGTAATCTAAACTCACACGCGCCGAATAAATTGGTTGACGCTGGCTAACTCGTTTGAACTGAAGACTATTGTGATAAGGATCTGAACGCCAGAGTGCGTAGGCTTTAGCAGCTTGTTCTTGAACTGATGCCGGAAGCCCATCAAGCTTTTTACGAAAGGCTTTAGTAACACTGGATTTCACAACTCAGACTGAGATGGGAAAATTTCAGCTAGAGGTGTCGTATCACCAGCAGCAATTTCCTGCCGTACCATCTCTGCCATCCGATCCCACTGCTCGTTTGTGGTCGCTTCAAATTGGTTTTTCCATGTCCGCTCATCCTCCATTTCAGCAAGGAAACGAGCGGCGATCGCGTCTTGCTCTTCGGCAGGTAACGTTTTGAGTTGGGCGATCGCGCGTTCCAGCAGTTCGGTCATCGTTACAATCCTCCTAATGGGAGTGTCTTAAGATTGTCATCAGCTCTACTTCCTCAAAATGCAACAGTTAGATAGTCGTGCCGTGAGCGATCGCTGCTACTCTCTGCAACAATGCTATTTCACCAAATCGGAACTTGAGTATATTTTAATCCCTGATCAGTTTGCTGCCTTCGAGACATCATATTACAGTCCAACCCATTGAAAATTTCAAGACGCTCATCCTGAAGCTCTAAGGCAACACCTGAGAGTATCCACGGTTCTAAGCCCAGAAAAGTTTGCATATCTTTTTCTGTGGAAGACTCTATAATCTCAATCCCTGTGATCACTTTCCCCGCGAGATCTCTGAACTCAGGATTCTTCTGCCGAACCCACCGAAACGCTTTGGTGTCAGGAGCTTCATCCACGCACCAATAAACCAAAGCACTTAAGTCAATCGAATCTAATGAAAATGAAAACTCATTTAGCCCGGTAGCACAAAACTCAAGCTGCTCTTTCTGGGTACAGATAACGATGGGAGCATCATTAAACCACTCATCATGTTCCTCATCCCACAAACTCCACAAAGCTTGAACTTGCAATCCTACCAGAGAAGTGTGCGTTACCAACTTTAATAGTTCAGTAGCTGAATCAGTCCATTGCGGCTGATAGTTTTTGATTCCCCACTCACACATACACACTAAATCTTAACTGAGTATTTCTGAAACCTTGTTTGACGACAGTCTTCAACAACTCCAAGCATGAATTCTGGCTACTCAATCTAGTGGAGTTTATTTTTTCTAACTAACAAATTCAAATGTACAACTACTTTGTCTCCATCTAGTTTTCGCCAGCGTGTATTTCAATCATGAAGGGAATTGATGGTTGGCCGATTGTATCAGAGCGTTCTGTAAAACGTGATTGATGCCGCGATCGACACGACTATCTCTATTGATGCTTCAAACCGTCCAATCTTCGATGAGTAGTTCTGGCACCTTACCAAAATCTCGATCGTTGCGGGTCAACAACACCAATCCATGAAACAGGGCAATTGCTGCAATTCGCGCATCCATCTTTGCCAGTTGAATTCGTTGTGACTGTAGTTGATCAAAGGTTGTCGCTGCACTCGTATCAAATGAGATGAGAGGCAACACTTTGAAATCGCTAATGATCCGCGCCATCATTTCACAACCTTTTACTACCTCATTCAAGTTACGAGCGCGATTAATATAAGCATGGCTGCCAAGCACTTGTTCGTGAAACGTTACAGTGGACACAGCAAAATCTGATATTGGGTGTCGAGCGATTCGCGCCGAGAGGTTACTGTAATCCTTCCCTGCCTGGCGCTGAAGAACGCTTAGATGATCTGTATCCAACAAATATCTCATCGCTTGTCTTGTACTTCGAGGATAGACTCATCCCCCTGACGAATCGCTCGCCCATAAGCAAGTACATCCTCAAACGCAGGTTCATCCTTAAACGATCCTGTAATTTGTTGCAACCAATTCGTCGGCTGAGGAGCCAAAACCTGCTTTTGCAACTCAGCGATCGCTGCTTCTACTGCTGCAAGGCGTTCTTCTAAAGAAGTGTTAGATGCCATGTGCGTTTCCCCTCATTAAGTTCAACTACTTTGTTTCCATCCAGTTTTCGCCAGAGTGAATTTCGACGACTAGCGGAATGGAGAGCTCGACGGCTGATTCCATTGTGGCTTTGATTTTGGGTCCCAGTTCGGCCCATTCGTCGGGGGGCATCTCGAAGACGAGTTCGTCGTGGACTTGCAGCAAGAGTCTTGCTTGATACGGCTCAATGAGGTCGTGCAGTTTGACCATCGCAATTTTAATGATGTCGGCGCTGGAGCCTTGAATAGGCGCGTTGGCGGCGGCACGGAGCGATCCGGCATCGTACTGGTCGCGGAGTTTGAGTTTGGTGAGGTCGATCGCCCCTACATCAGTGCCTCTCAACCGCTTGAGCGATTCGCTGGCAAAGTTGAAGTAGCGACGACGACCAAGGATCGTTTCGACGTAGCCCTTGGCAATCGCTTCTCGCTGCATTTGCTGGAGGTACTCAAAGACTTTGGAGTAGCGTTCGTTGAAGCGATCGATAAACAAGCGGGCTTCGCTGGACTTCACGCCTGCCTCACGTGCAAACCGTTGGGCACCCATGCCGTAGATCACGCCGAAGTTGATGATCTTTGCCAGGCGGCGTTCTTCGGAACTGATGTCGTCTTTCTCTAGCAGCAGTCGCGCGGTCAGGGTGTGGATGTCGCCGTTTTGCCGATAGGTGTCGAGCAGCACGGGCTCCTGGCTCAGGTGCGTCAGGATGCGGAGTTCGATTTGCGAATAGTCGGCGGCGACCATTACCCAGCCCGGCTCGGAGACAAACGCTTTGCGAATCTGGCGACTAAACGCGGTGCGGATGGGGATATTTTGCAGGTTGGGGTTGGAGGAGGAGAGCCGTCCTGTGGTCGTGCCCGTCTGGTTGAAGTCGGTGTGGACGCGATGAGTATCGGGGCGCACCAGCAACGGCAACGCATCCACGTAGGTCGATTTCAGCTTGCTCAGGGTGCGCTGCTCTAGAATGGCATCGATGACAGGATGATCGCCTTGCAGTTTCTCCAGAGTTGCGGCATCGGTGGAAAAGCCCGTCTTCATACGGCGCGATTTCTTGGTGTCCAGTCCCAGGGTATTGAACAGCAAGTCGCTGAGTTGTTTGGGCGAACCGAGGTTGAACTGCTGTCCAGCGACTTCGTAAGCGTGACGTTCGATCGCCACCAGATCGGTTTCCAATCTCTGAGACAGCTCTTTGAGATAAGCCACGTCAATGTGCACGCCGCAGTATTCCATCTCTGCAAGGACGGGTTCTAGCGGCTGCTCCACCTCCAGCAACAGTCGATGCAGGGCAGGAACGTCTTCTAGCAAAGCGCGAAGCTTTGGTACGAGCAGGAAGGTGGTGTAGGCATCTAAGCCGCAGTAATCCGCGACGGCAGGAACATCCAGATCGGCGATCGTCTTCCCTTTGGGCACCAGATCCTTGTAGCTCTGAGCCGTGATGTTCAGGTGCTTGCTGCTCAGATCGGTCAGGTTGTGGCTCTCGTCGGGGTTGAGCACATAGCTTGCCAGCATGGGATCGAACACCACGCCTGCCAGCTTGATACCCTGACAGCGCAACACCAGGCGATCGAACTTGGCATTTTGCAGCGCTTTAGGGTAGTCGGCGCTTTCGAGAATGGGACGCAGTGCCTCCAGCGTGGCGGCTTTGTCGAGATTGCCGCCGTTGGTATGCCCCAATGGAATGTACGCCATGTCTGATAGTTCGGGACCCCAGCAGCAGCCAATTCCCACAAGATCGGCATCGCGCGGTTCTAACGCGGTCGTTTCGGTGTCCCAGGCAACGGGGATTTCGGGACTGGTGAAGGTTTTGAGGCGATCGACTAACTCCGTCAGCTTCTCAGGCGTATCGATGATGTGGGGCGCAATGGCAACGGGTAAGACCTTTTGTGCAGCAGCGGTATCTTCAGCGCTGAAGAACCACAGATCGCCATCTTCCCGATACTGGGGCGTGGGAGTTGCCTTCTGTTCAGCGGGAGGTGTATCAGACGTGTCTTCTTGCCCACCGCTGAACTGACGATGCACTTTCTGGATGCGATCGATAAAGGTGCGAAACTCCAGCTTTTCGAGCAGTTCATTGACGATCGTCTCATCGAAATCGCGAATGCGGCACGACTCCCAATCAACGTCCAGCGGTACGTCCAGATGAATCTGCGCCATCCACTGCGAATGACGGGCATCGTCTTTGCCTGCCTCTAGCTTCTGTCGCACCGCACCTTTGATCTGATCCAGCGATGCGTAAATCTTGTCTAGCGATCCGTAGGTCGTGAGCAACTGCACAGCGGTCTTGTCGCCAATGCCCTTCACGCCGGGAATGTTGTCGGAACTGTCGCCACACAGCGCTTTGTAGTCTACGACCTGCGAGGGCAAGATCCCCATTTTCTCCTTCACCTGCTCCACGCCAAACTCTCTGGGCGGAGGCGTTCCTTTGCCGTAAACCGTGCTGAGATAGAGGACTTTGGTGGTGGCGTCGGCATCGACCAGCTGAAACAGGTCACGATCGCCACTCAAAATCTTGACCAGAAAGCCATCCGCCTTCGCCCGTCGTGCCAGCGTCCCAATGACATCATCGGCTTCGTAGTTTTCTACGGTGAGAATGGGCAGATTCAGCGCCAGCAGCAGTTCTTGCAGGTTTGCAATGTCGGGAATGAAGTCCTCCGGTGTTTCGGCTCTGCCTGCCTTGTAGGTGTCGTCGGCTTCATGGCGAAAGGTCTTTTCGGACAGGTCAAAGGCGATCGCCACATACTGTGGTTTCTCTGCCTCCATCGTTTCCAGCAGCGCTTTGAGGAACCCGTAGGAGACGCTGGTGGGAATCCCGCTTTTCGTGCGGAGTCCACCGTCCCGACCTTTGGCAAAGGCAAAGTAGGAACGGAACGCCAGCGAGTGCCCGTCGATGAGGAGAATGAGCGGTTTGGTTGGGGAGGAGGCAGGGGAAGTCAAGGGAATGCTAGTGAGAGGAGACACAACACATTGTAGAGAATTCAGGAGTCAGGAGTCAGCATAAAGAGGGGAGGGGCGAGCCTCTACGCAAGCGTCACTGAGGCAGGCACTCGCGTCTCTACATTCTTTTGCAGGGTGAGGGTCAAGCTCTCACCACTCCGATGCGCTTCCCAGGTGCCCGACCCCAGCCGCCCAAAGTCCCAGGTGCCGTGTATGGCGTTGCCATCTTCGGAGACGGTGCCCTGGTAGTTGATGGGGGGCTGCTGTTTGAGGAGGTAGCGTTTGGTGCATTGGATGTGCCGCCCGCTGACGGTGCCGCTCCAGCACGCTTCGCCCAGGTAGCTGTGATCCAGGCTGTTGCCGGTCAGGGTGTTGCCGCGGTGGATTAAGGTGAGTTCAAACCGGGTGGGGTTGCTGTGTTGCCAGTAGGTGCCCAGCCAGGTGCCGCTCAGGTCTACCATGGGTGTACGTTTGTTTGAAGGGAGCGATGGGGTCTGCTGTAGGCGGGTGGACGATCCACGATCGGCGTTGGTTCGGTCTCTGGGCAAAACTTGCCCCTACCAGATCAACCGCGATCGCCCTTGAATTGAGTACGGCTCTATGATGCCCCAAAGAGTCTCCTTCGTGCCGCTCCACTGTGACGCTTACAGAACGATCGCGATCGCTGGGTTTGGATAGGCTGTCCTACGGGTGCGATCGCTCGACCAGTCTCAGCGGTAGCTCGACTGAGCGCAAAGATGGCTTGACTGACCGGAGAGACGGCTCGACGGAGTGCGAAGACGACTCGACCGGCTTCACTCTCTGCTTGAGCGATCGTTTTGCTGGCTTGACTGAGTTCTGATATGGCTCATGCAGGTAGTGTGATGACTCACCCCACCTCCAAGCTTGCCCGTCCTGTCTCAGAAACAGCTCAACCAGGGTGCAGGCTTGCTCAACGATAGAATGCAGTAGCGTCAGCACGATCGCCCACCACGTAGCGATGAGTTGAGCCTCTACGTAGGACGCGTTAGCAGTGCGTAACGCATCGATTCAGGTATGGGGAACACTGGCAACGATACTATCTCCCACCGCTGCATGACCAACTACCGCAGACACACTCTCGCGGGCGGCACCTACTTCTTCACTCAGGTCACCCACCACCGCCAGCCCTGGCTTTGCACCGACATTGCTCGCATGACTCTACGCGCCGCCATCACTCAAATTCGCCAGAAATATCCCTTCGTCATCGACGCAATGGTTCTGCTACCCGATCACCTCCATTGCCTCTGGACTCTACCCGAAGGAGACAGCAATTACGCCACTCGTTGGCGCTTGATCAAAGCTTACGTCACCAAACAGGCAGCAAGCGAATTACATTTAGATACCAGGTTGAGCCAATCTCGCCAAAAGCGACAGGAAGGAAACCTCTGGCAGAGACGCTTTTGGGAACATTGGATTCGGGATGAGCAGGACTTTGCACAGCATTGTGATTACATTCATTACAACCCTGTGCGGCATGGCTTATGCCAAATGCCTGGGGAATGGAAGTATTCGAGCTTTCATCGCTTTGTAGCGCAAGGAATTTATCTCCCTGATTGGGGTGAATCTGGAGCACCGGAAACGCCGTTGGGAATTTGGGATATGTGAGGTGTGAATCGACGTGATTGATGCGTTAAGCTGTTGTGCATTTAAACTGTGATAATAGCGTCACCCTTGTTTTTGAGTTTTCGTCCCCACTTAATAATCAGCTCTCCTTCATTTAACAACTGATGCAATAA
>JAJPKC010000412.1 GCA_021323955.1 Oscillatoriales cyanobacterium Centralia_MAG_596
GACTTCCGAAACCAGCTTGACGCTGATCCGCGCTTCACGGTTGGCATTCTTCAGGTCGTGAATGAGTTCCGCCAGGTCTTCAATGGAATAAATGTCGTGGTGGGGCGGGGGCGAGATCAGTCCCACACCCGGCGTCGAGTGGCGTACCTTCGCAATCCAGGGATAGACCTTCTTACCCGGAAGCTGTCCGCCTTCACCCGGTTTCGCACCCTGCGCCATCTTGATCTGGATTTCCCGTGCCTGGGACAGGTACAGGCTGGTGACACCAAAGCGACCAGAGGCCACCTGTTTGATCGCGCTATTCTTCGAGTCGCCCTGATCGTTTGTCCAGGTGTAGCGATCGGGATCTTCGCCGCCTTCCCCGGTATTCGACTTGCCGCCAATGCGATTCATGGCGATCGCCAGCGTTTCGTGCGCTTCCTTGGAGATGGAGCCGTAGCTCATGGCACCCGTTTTGAAGCGCTTCATGATGGCCTCGATCGGCTCTACTTCGTCGATCGCGATCGGCTCCCGCGCCTTAAACTCCAGCAGTCCGCGCAGGGTGAAATGCTTCTGGTTCTGCTCGTTGACGAGGCTGGCGTATTTTTTGTAGGTGTCGTAGCTGCCCGTACGAACCGCCTGCTGTAGTGAGTGGATCGTTTGGGGGTTAAACAGGTGGGCTTCACCGTCTTTGCGCCACTGGTAGTCGCCACCCACATCCAGCGTATGCCCGTTGACCTCGCGATCGGGAAACGCGTGGCTGTGGCGCAGCACGGCTTCCTTCGCCAGCACCTCCAGATCCACGCCCTCGATGCGCGAAGCGGTGCCAGCAAAGTAGCGATCGATGACCGTGTGATTCAGCCCGATCGCCTCAAAGATCTGCGCGCCCCGGTAGCTCTGCAGCGTCGAGATGCCAATTTTAGAGGCAATCTTCACGACCCCTTTGGTTGCCGCCTTGATGTAGTTTTTGCAGGCCGTCTTGTAGTCCACGCCCACCAGCAAGCCCTGCTGGATCATGTCATTGATCGTTTCAAACGCCAGGTAGGGATTGATCGCACCGCACCCGTAGCCAATCAGCACGGCATGGTGATGCACTTCGCGCGGCTCGCCCGATTCCAGCACCAGCCCGACCCGTGTACGAGTCCCCTGCCGGATGAGGTGGTGATGCACGCCCGCAACCGCGAGCAATGCGGGGATCGGAGCCTGATCCGGACCGATGCCTCGATCGCTCAAGATCAGAATGCTCACCCCGTTCTCAATCGCCTGATCTGCCTGGGCACACAAGTGGTTGATCGCCTGCTCCAGACCCTTCACCCCGTCCAACGGTTTGAAGAACATGGGCAAGGTAATGGACTTGAAGTTGCCCTCGTTCACCGCTTTCAGCTTCGCCAGTTCGGCATTGGTAAGAATGGGCGTTTTCAACTTGATGAGGTGACAGCTTTCGGGTTCCGGCTTCAGCAAATTGCGCTCAGCCCCGATCGTCGTCTCCGCAGAGGTAATGATCTCCTCACGAATGGAGTCGATCGGCGGGTTCGTCACCTGAGCAAACAACTGTTGGAAATAGTCGTACAGCAGTTTGGGGCGATCGGACAGGACAGCGAGTGGAGTATCCGCACCCATCGAGCCAACGGCTTCCACGCCATCCCGCGCCATTGGGGTCAGCAACAAACGGAGATCTTCAAAGGTGTAGCCAAAGGCGGTTTGCTGTTGGGTCACACCTGACAGGGACGTTGCAGCGGTCGCAGGAACCGTTTCGACGGGGGCATCCGGTAGCTGCGACAGATCGACCAGATGTTGATTGAGCCAGTCGCGGTAGGGATGCTCCTTGGCGATCTGGTTTTTGATTTCCTCATCGGCCACGATGCGTCCGGCCTTCATATCCACCAAAAACATCCGTCCCGGTTGCAGGCGACCTTTGTGTGCTACTCGTTCTGGCTCGATCGGCAGCACTCCCGCTTCCGATGCCATAATCACCAAATCGTCTTTGGTAACGTAGTAGCGCGACGGACGCAGCCCATTGCGATCGAGCACCGCGCCCATCATCGTGCCATCCGTAAAGGCGATCGAGGCAGGGCCATCCCACGGTTCCATCAGGCAGGAATGGTATTCGTAGAACGCTTTTTTCTCATCGCTCATGGACTCGTGGGCTGTCCACGGTTCCGGGATCATCATCATCACGGCGTGGGGGAGCGATCGACCCGCCAGCGTCAGCAGTTCCAGGGCGTTGTCAAAAATCAACGAGTCGCTGCCATCCACATTAATGATGGGCGTAATCTTTTTAATATCCTCGCCAAACTGCTCCGACTCAAACAGCGATTGCCGCGCGTGCATCCAGTTGATGTTGCCGCGCAGGGTGTTGATCTCGCCATTGTGGGCGATGTAGCGATAGGGGTGCGATCGCTCCCAGCTAGGAAACGTATTGGTGCTAAAACGAGAATGCACCAGCGCCAGCGCACTTTCAAAGTCGGGATCGCTCAAATCCAGAAAGAACTGCCCCACCTGTACGGGCATCAGCATGCCCTTGTAAACGATCGTGCGACTGGAAATGCTCGACGGATACCAGTAGGGATCGACGGACGCGGCACGAATCGCCCTGTGAGCACGCTTACGGATGACGTACAGCTTCCGCTCAAACGCCAAATCGTCAACCAGATCGGGCGATCGCTGAATGAACACCTGCTCCACAAAGGGTTCGCTGGCCTTTGCCGTGTTGCCCAGCATGGAATCGTCAACGGGCACATCACGCCAGCCCAGCACCGTCAGCCCTTCTTCTGCCACAATTTGAGCGAACAGTTGGCGTCCCTTTTCCCGCTGTGCGCGATCGGGCGAGGAGTAAATCATTCCGACACCGTACTGCCCTGGTGCAGGTAGGGTGATACCCACTGCGGCGGCCGCCTTAGTCAAAAAATTATACGGCACCTGGAGCAAAATGCCTGCGCCGTCACCCGTGTTTGTTTCAGCACCGACGGCACCCCGATGATCCAGGTTGAGGAGAATTGTTAATGCATTCTCGACGATCGCGTGAGATGGTGTCCCCTTCATGTGGACAATGAACCCGACCCCACACGCATCATGCTCATAGCGTGGATCGTACAAACCTTGTTGTAATGGCATTTTATGACTGTTCATTTGGGTGCGTTCTGAATCGCCTGAGACGTGTAAGGGGACAAACGGGTCGAAGCCACTAAATTAAAACGTGGGCCAACATTCGGTCAAGTTGTACTGTGCAAAATTAGAGCACTTTCTGATGAAATTCTGGAAGACAAATTCATGCTGTCACACAACTTTAAAATCTATCAGTATAACCAGCATAAATGGTTTGATGATGACTTGAGGCACACGGATACCAATAGCAAGAACGCCGCTCTACTATCGCCATTGCCCTTTATTAAGCGTTTGCTAATTTATGCATCAATTACCAAACTCTTTCACTCAAAAGTTTCAAGTTTATTTCGACTCTGTTGGCAGCTAGCCATGCTTTTGGGCTTGATACAGACATCCTTCCCAATTAACTCAATCCGCAAATTTTCTTCATCTCTCGCTATCTTTCGTTACCAGCTATGACTATGAACGCCATTTTGGGGCCTTTCACTCGATTGCTCGATTAATCACTTAATACCATTCTTCGTAATTACACTCGGTATAACCTTCTTAAGTCTTAAGCTTGGTGCCGATCGGGGTACAACGAACAACCCGCAGACTCGACGTTGCCAATCATCTGGAGCAGCGCGGCGAGAAATCCCCGGTTTGGGCAAGCCGTACGCAAGGGGCATCGAGCGGTTGACAAATACCGCCAGCATGCAGACGGCAGCGGGATCAGAGCACTTTAGTCCGGATAACGCCACGGCGTGATGGGTTTGGCTATCAGCGCAAACGGTAATCCCGCCCTAATCCGGTTGCGGCAGATTAAACAGGGAATGGGCCAGAAGCGCTGCCTGCGTGCGATCGCGGAGGTTTAGATGGCTCAGAATATTAGTCACGTAGTTTTTCACCGTGTGTTCTGAAAGGAAAAGCGCCTGAGCGATCTCACGATTGTTTGCACCAGACGCAATTAAGCGCAACACTTCCAATTCGCGCGGCGTGAGTTGGTCAAATTCCGGTGGCGGGTTGGCGGGTACCGACGGCAGTGTCACTGGCGTGAAGGCTTTTTCAAACAGTCCCGGCCCAAGCTGGGTATGCCCCTTCTGGATAGTTCGCACTGCCAGCGCCAGATCATCCGGCTCGATGTCTTTGAGCAGATACCCCTTGGCACCAGAGCGCATGGCCTGGGAGACATATTCATCATCATCAAAAGTGGTCAACACCAATACTTTGGCCATCGGGTACCGATGGACGATCGCCTGCGTGGCCGCGACTCCATCCATGACCGGCATGCGAATATCCATCAGCACAACATCGGGCTGCAATGCGGCAATTTGCTCGATCGCGCGCTGTCCATTTTCGGCTTCACCAATGACCTGCATATCGTCATTGGACTCCAGCATGCTCTTGAGGCCCTGCCGAATAATGTGTTGATCATCAACCAGTAAAATTCGGATCATGTGAATTAGTCGTCCCTGGGCTACACACCCGCAAATTTAGCATTGGCCGCCCAGCAATTCAGAGTCGCTCAGACGGGATATGAACCCGCGATCGGACGCTAGAGCAATAATTTTGTCAGCGAAAATGAAACCACAATTTGGCACCCGGCACCGGGCTGACTGTGAATGCAGAATTGCCCGTCCAGAGCCGCGGCCCGTTCACGCATTCCCTGCAGCCCAAAACCAGTAGTGTTTTGAGTCGGGTGAAAGCCTTTGCCATTATCTTCTACCGAAAGGTAAAGCGTCCCGGATTCCTTCGAGAGCTGTACGATCACCAGGTTGGCCTGAGCGTGCTTGTAGATATTCGTGAGCGATTCCTGAATGATGCGGTAAATGGTGGTGTTGACTTCAGTGGGCAACGACAGGGCCGCGTCAATGTTGCGGGAAAGCTCAATACCTGTAGACTGCTGAAAATCATCCAGCAATCGTTTAATAGCCACTGCCAGCGATTGTCCTTGTAACGGGTTCGATCGCAACACGGCAACCGATCGCCGAATTTCGAGCAGCGCGTCGGCTCCTAACTGCTTGGACTGCTTGAGGAAAGACAGCGCTTCTTCGTGGTTGGACTGCCAGAATAGCAGGGCGTTGTTCATCTGAATGGTCTGGGCGGCGAGGGTATGCCCCAGGCCATCGTGAATCTCGCGGGCAATCCGGTTGCGCTCCTGGAGGGTAGCCTGGTCTTCGATGCGGAGCGCATACTGCCGGAGTTGCTCATGGGTCAGCTCTAACTCCTGATGGGCAATTTCCA
>JAJPKC010000645.1 GCA_021323955.1 Oscillatoriales cyanobacterium Centralia_MAG_596
AGCACTTGTTTGAAGTTGACGCTGACTTTAGCCGTTGAGGCGTCGGCCTGCGCCTTGCGAATGTTGGAATCGGCCTGATCAACAGCTGCCTGAGACGCTTTAACCTGGTCACGGGCTTGCTTGACTGCATCGGACTGCACCTTGAGCGTGGTGGCATACTGGTCACCCGTCGCTTGCCCCACTGCTCCTTGAGCAACCAGGTATTGGTAGCGAGTATTATTGACCCGCGCGAGTTCGTACTGGGACTGTGCGGACGTTAGCTGCGATTGTGCCACGCGCAACTGTTGAGCCGACGTATTACGAGCGGCGATCGCCGCATTGACATTAGCCTCAGCGCTATTTAACTGGGAAGCAGTCTGATCAAGATTGAGTAGAAAAACGACCTCACCCTGCTGCACCCGATCCCCGGGCTTTACCAGGATGCGATCGATCCGTCCATCAATCTGCGGTTTGAGCTGGACTGTCTGCTCCGCCTCTAACGTGCTGACAAAATCGTTACTATCTTGAAGCGTGCCAGATTGTAGAGTCTGTAGCTGTACCGACACCGGTGGTGGGCCACTGGCTTTAGCCGCATCTCCAGACCGATTGCATCCTGTCGCCAGAACAGGCAGCAGGAGCATGATACTCAACAACGAATACTGCTTCACGAATATCATCCCTTGCCTTTTCCTGGCCTGATCTTGACATCCTTATCGTGTATCGTGCGCCAGCTTTGGTCAGGCGTCACTAAACCCTGCAACATTTGCACTCATTAACCCACAGGTAACTTGTTTAACAAAGGGAAGATTGTCAAGTTAAGGAATGTGGATTAATTAACGTGCAATGGGTGCCTTCATCCCGTAACCCCTGCTTCCAAACGTGGGGAACTGCGGCCCTGCTCACGCTTCCAAAGCTGTGAGCGGGTTAGGGTTAGGGCGATCAGAGTGATGACAAAAGCAGATCTCAGTTAACCCACCATCCTAAGCAAGCGATGATGCGCGCTCAGCCTATCGAATGCGGGCTACACCACAGCCCGATCATTTTTGAGCAGAAGTTAATGATTTCGCTATTAGCTTATCAGAATAATTCTCTTCTGCACAAAGACATTGCAAACGCATCTTCAATCAGTGTGCAACCGCATTCAATTTCCTTTTGCAAATAAATTAAATCATCCACACAATTGACACCGGGATTGCAGGCTAACAACAACGTCAATCAGTTGAACATAGTTCTGAGTACGCTTTCTGACTTGCTGTTACCGCACATTGAAGAGTAATGACCATCGCAACTTCAAAGCAGTATTTCTCAGTGGGCTATAGAGCGGGGGGGCAGTCCGGCAGACCTTCGTGACTGTGCTGAGTGGGGCGGAATGACAGTATGCAATCAAAAAGGGTGCAACATTGCTGCACCCTGGGCAAAATTTGATCTCATTCAATCCGGTTTTAACTGCTTAAAGCTGCCGATTGCCCACTCCAGCGATCGCTTGCCCATGGCTTGCCGCTACTGCCTCTCGTGTCAAATTGGGCTGAGGTGATGCTATCCCTGGCGAACGTGAAACTCAACCACATTCTGCTTGATCATGACGTCGTAATGCTTGAGAAAATTTTCTCCCAGCAGCCCGTCATCCAGTTCTGGCCCAGCGATGAGCACCATCGCGTTGTTGACGGTCGCGCCACCTACTTCAATTGAGCGCACTCGCCCAACGCCCGTTTCAACTGCCTGGGCACTTGCAGTTGAGATGATGGCTTTCCCTTCTGCGACAACACCTAACGCGGTTGCCATCCGTCGAGACAACGTGGTGACACTGGCACCACTGTCCATCATCATTTCAAATGTCTGGTTACCGTTGAAGGTGACATCCAATACCGGAATCCCGTGCTCGCGCCGCTTGATTGGCACTTGAAAAACACCCGCACGGCTAGATCGTTTCGAGAGCGTTGGTGCTGAAGTCTGTCTACTGCTGCTGCCACATAGTCCACTCAGATTCATCACTTTTCCAGAAGCGGTTACCATGTAGCACCCGGAGTCCTGCGCGATCGCGGTTAGGCCCAAACCAGACAACGTCACAAACAAAGATAGCGAGAGCACCGTTACAGATCGCAGCGATTTCAGCATGGCTTGATGATTCCCCAACATTCATTAAACTCAGAATGCCCAAGTCTATGTGAAGTTTTGAGTCGTCAGCCGCGTGAAATGATGAAATTTCGGCGTAATGTCGAATTTGCTTCTACGTTTTGGCGGGTGCCTCAAGGGGACAGGCACGCATGGTAGGAGAACAGCAAGAATTCTACGTCTCCATCATTACATCTTGAGCACTACCGCCCTACCGTTGTGCGTGTGCCGCCAGCTCAGTTTGGGCATCGCGCTCGGGGCCATCGGCAGCGGGGTGACGCTGGCTGTACGATCCGTCGGGCTGTAAATCCCAGGCGTGCCGATTGTCTGCCAGCAAAATGTCCAGAACCGTGCGGAGCTGTTTGGCCAGGTCGGGGGCTTCCACTGGCGTGATGGCTTCGACGCGGCGATCGAGGTTGCGTGGCATCCAGTCGGCGCTACCAATAAACACCTCCTCCTGGCCATCATTGTGGAAATGGATGATCCGGGAGTGTTCCAGAAAGCGTCCGACAATACTGATCACGCGAATGTTGTCACTGAACCCAACAACGCTGGGACGGAGACAGCAGATGCCCCGGATAATCAGATCAATTTGAACGCCTGCCTGCGAAGCTTTGTAGAGAGCCGCTATGATTTGTGGGTCAACCAGCGAATTCATTTTGGCAATGATCCGGCTGGGCTTGCTGTGTTTGGCATGGTCAGTTTCTCGCTGGATCAGTGTGATCATGCGATCGCGCAGGTTGACAGGTGCGACCAGCAGTTTGCGATAGGACTGCTGCCGTGAATAGCCTGTCAGGAAATTGAACAAATCGGTTAAGTCAGCGCCCAGATCCTCTCGGGCGCTAAACATGCCCAGATCGGTATAGAGCTTTGCCGTTTTAGAGTTATAGTTGCCCGTGCCAATGTGAACGTAGCGGCGAATGGTGTCTCCTTCCTGGCGGACAATTAGAACCACTTTCGTGTGGGTTTTAAGCCCCACAACGCCGTAAACGACATTGACGCCTGCCTGCTCCAGTCGTCGCGCCCAGTGGATGTTGTTTTCTTCATCAAAGCGGGCCTTCA
>JAJPKC010000060.1 GCA_021323955.1 Oscillatoriales cyanobacterium Centralia_MAG_596
TAAAGTCGGCAATCTTAACGCCATCGTCGTACAGTTCACCTTTTTTGCCGCTGAAGTCGGGGTTGCTGTGGTTGCAGACGATGTCGAGCACCAGCTTCATTTTGCGTTCGTGCAGCGCGTCTACCAGGCGATCGAAGGTGGTGTTGCGTTTCTCCTGCGTATTGTTGAGCGAGGGGTCTTCGTCCTTACCGATATAGCGAGGGTTCAGGCGCTTAAAGTCACGCGTCCAGTACCCGTGAATGGCAGCATTATCAACAAACAGCGCTTCGACTTGCTCAAATAGTGGGGTCAGCCAGAGCGCGGTGACACCCATGTTCTTGAGATAGTCGAGACGATCGATAATTCCTTGCAGATCGCCACCCCAATATTTGCCCCAATCTTTTCGCTCTGGATCATAGAGTTCGGGATTTGGCCCCTTGCTATTTTCGTGATCACCATCCTCGAAGCGATCGACCACAATAAAATAGATCGTTTCCTGGCGGAACTCGATATCGCGAGTGTAGAGAAATTCCAGATCAATTTCACTATCCTGTCTTGTATCGGCGACCAGTGACTCGACTTCTGCCCGGTGGTCTTTCGCATCATACTGAGTGCGAGAACCTTGAGATGGAGGGGTTGCTACCATAAGAATCTGCGATATTGAAATATAACCAGCGCTCACAAACCAAACGGCAAAATCAGGATCTTGGTTGAGAATGGCCCGTTGATGGGCAACGGTCAACCGTTTACAGCCAATATTGGGTCATAGCTAATGTTGGCTACAGTTGGGCGAACCGTCCAGGCTGGACAGCAATGCGCGTTCTGTTGGTGGGGACGACCCACGACAAAACGGCAGCAGCCGATGATAAATGATACCAACGGTTTTCTCACCGCTGAACTGAAGCGGATCTAGCCTTCCTCATGCCTGGTGGCGATTGCTTGGTGTAACGGGCAATTAACTGACTGTGTAGAATTTAAAGTGTGGATTGCTATTTGGGTATCTCACTTTGGGTAGTAGTTTTTTAAAGTTCATATATCCCAGGGCGTATAACTTGCGATGCTCCCCACCGATCTTTTGATCCATCGCTACAACGGTGAAACGGTCATCCCCAAACGACTGGCGATCGCCCCAGAAAATTTAGCGATCGCGCGTGAACTGATTGCTGAGTTTCAGCAGGCTCAAGGGCGTACCCACGGGGAACTCAATCGGCAGTTGCAAGCGCTAGAGGGTGAAAGCACGGATTATCGCATCAAGCGTGGGCTGGCTCATTTGCTGCTGAGCGACGCCTTCAGCCGCTTTGAAACCGTCAGTCCGCTTGATCCGCTCGTCTTGCGCCAGCGAGTCTTTGCCCTCTCGGCACAGCAGGCGGCGGGTACAGTCGCGACCCAAACAACGTTGCAAGGGCTTGCCGATCGCCTGAGTCAGGAATTGGGGCAGGAGGTACTGCCAGACCAGATTCGATCGGGACTGTACGCCGATCTGACTGAAAATCAAATCTTCACCAGCTTTGAAGCGCCCACGCCCGAAGCCTTACTCCATCGATACAATCTGTCTCAGGTGCAGGGGGTGTTTTATCGGGCAAGCCATATCACCCTGAACGCTCACCGTAACGATCCGGGCGAATATAAGCTCCTGTTTCGCTATCTCAAACTGTTTCGGTTGATGACCTATATCGAAGGCGACGCCGATCATGGCTTTACACTGACGATCGACGGCCCCACCAGTCTGTTCAAGCCCAACACGCACTACGGCCTGAAACTGGCCATGCTGCTACCCGCCCTGCTACACGTCACCAAATGGAGTCTGACGGCCACACTCCAGCACCGTGATACCTATTCTGGACAGGCGCGATCGGGCCGCTTTACCCTGAATGCCGACTGTGGGCTGGTGACGCACTACCCTCCCGGTAAGACGTATGACAGTATGCTGGAAGCCGGGTTTGTCGATCGCTGGTCAAAGGCTAAAACGGAGTGGCAACTGGAACGCGAAGTGGATTTGATCCCCATTCCTGGTAGCGTCATGATCCCCGACTTTCGCCTGGTGCACCCCGATGGGCGAACGTATTTGCTGGAGATCGTGGGTTATTGGCGGCCAGAGTACCTGCAAAAGAAATTTTCACAGGTGCGTCAGTCGGGCCGCGACGACCTGATTCTGGCCATTTCAGAACGGCTGAACCTGGAAAAAGCAGGCGTCAAGGTGAGTGACATTCCCGCTAAAGTGGTCTGGTTTAAGGATCAACTGCTGCCCAAAGCGGTGTTAGAACAACTACATTGATTGGCCGTCGATCGCCCCTGCTGGGATACGGTGAGAAACGGCGATCGGCCATATGACCAAGAACCATCCGCACCCACCGACGCTCTGCATGACTTCGCACTGCGCCTGCGGCAAGGTTCAATTCTGGGTTACAACCGTTTCCGTTTGCGTCAGACCTGATCAACAAAGACGCTGCCCCAGTCATTCAACCAGAGACAGCGTCAGCGTCAAAATTGGAAATTGATTAACTCAGAGATGCACAACGGGCACGGAGATCTCCATCCGATTAATAGAAGCTGAGGTAGTCTTTCGCCACCCAACCACCGCTACCAATCTGGACCCAGGTACGACCGGCCGCATACTGCTCTGCTCCCGTTAAGGCCACTCGTGCACCATAGCCATGGCTACCAATCACGTAGCCCGCCGGTGCGTTGCGCACTAGCAATCCACTGCCAGCGTTAACGTAAGCGCCACCTGCAACGGGGCCAGGACCGGGGCTGGGAGCGCCGCTGTAGCTGAGATAATCACTGGCAACCCAACCACCACTCGCAATTTGAGACCAGTTGCGTCCAGCGGCGTACTGGGTTGCACCCGTAAGACCGACCCGTGTACCGTAGCCACGACTGCCAATCACGTAGCCCGCCGGTGCGTTGCGAACCAGCAGTCCGCTGCCAGCCGTTACGTAAGCGCCACCCGCAATAGGGCCTGCACTGCCGCCACTGCTCCCGCCGGGACCAAGATCCGACCGCAGCCCTAATGCTGACAGCGTCGCTGGCCCAGCGATCCCGTCAACGACCAATCCCTTCGAGGACTGGAATGACCGGAGTGCCGAGTACGTCTGCGGTCCAAATACGCCGTCGCGATAGACACCCAATGCGCTTTGCATCGCAGTCACGCCAGACCCTTGCTGCCCGTAATAAATCGCGGCCTGAGCTTGATCAGCATGAGACACTGTGGTAGCCACAACGCCAGCAGCGACAAGACCCATTGCGATCGAGCCCGATGCTCTCAGATCGATATTTTCGAATGCCTTAATTTGGGGCTCGGGGTTGGGGTCTTCGTGGGCAACAGCGATGTGAATGAAGGCTAATGTTTCCATATAAACACCTGCTAAACGATCGGTAGAGAAGAATTGCTTTGGGAAACCGACGTTAATTCCTGAACGGGGCGTCCACCTGCTTGGGGCAAAAAACAAAATAGTATGGCGACCATATATATGCATATACAGCGCCACACAAAGCTAGAGCAAAAAATGCTCCTGAAGCAACTCTGAGGCTTTCGAAACTCAGTTTAAAAAACGGCGATCAGGTAATCGTCAATCGCTAGTCTGAGCTAACTAAGGTTCATTTGATTGAGTTTGGGTCAGTCAATGTTCCGGATATGTTTCCAGTCGAATAATATCAGAGGACTCTTGGCTAGTAAAGTCAACGAATTGAGAACCCATCATGGATTGAATCATTGTATAGGTGTCAGAAATATAGTGTTGCTCAGAACGCTTGGGACATAGCCACCGATTACAACACTCAGATTGGGCCAGCTTTCTGACTCGCCGCTGCTGCCCTACAGATAGCGATGACTATCGATTGATTGGTGGGTATCGTTCGCCAGCACAGACCGTTACAAAACGTGCGCAAAATCCATCGAAGCTGTCCGTTTGTTGCACCGGCGGAAGTTCAATAATCTAGAGCCACTGGGCAATAGAGTATCTACCTTTAGTAGTATAAGCATCAGAAAGGAGCAAGAAAGTAATCGCTTAAAACATTTTCTTACAAAGAATAAATAAATATTGCATTAGCTGGAGCGAAACGCCGGGGATGAGAGGGTATCTTAAACGGGCTGTGGTTACTCTCAGTGGAGCATAGCGTCGCGTTGGGTGGCAGCTGCAGGCAATCGCCTCTCGAGCAGCGCTTGATCGTGATGCTTAACAGCGCTCAAAGCGGTGTCACCTTCGACCAGTCAGCCATCCCCTGCCATTGGGGACAGCGCTGCTATTCTGGAGTGATTCAGAATTCAACCCGCACATCTTGCGGCTGTTGATTGCGGCTAATTGTAAACACCGCACTTTGGGGACGGTGCTCCAGGAATGTCTGTAAGTCTTCCAGGTGCTTTAAGGGCTGACCATTCACGCTGAGAAGGTGATCGCCAGCCGTCAACCCAGCATTCTCAGCAGCAGAATTGGGTTCAACAAACTGGACTACCAGCGATCGATCATCCACAACGGCTCCTAAACGACTCCCTGCTGGTGCGGGTGCGGGTGCGCCATTATTGGTTGGCACATCTGGTGAGGCATCAATATTCATCGTGCCTTGCGGTGCTGGCTCGATATTGGGCAAATCTGGGGACGATTTGATGAGACTGGCCTGTGGACGGCTCTGGTCGATAAAACGTTGCGCGATCGTCGCGGTCGTTGCAAAGCCAATCCCGGCATTTTCGCCGTTTTCGGAGAGCCAGACGGCTTTGTTCACACCAATCATTTCACCCTGACTATTTAACAAAGGGCCGCCCGAGTTGCCCGGATGCAGCAAAATCGTCGATTGCAAATCACCATTCTCGCGGGTGCCGTTTAATTTGCCGATCGTGATAATGCCTGTGCGTGCAAATGGGCTACCAATGGCACACACATCTTGCCCACCCTGGACATCGTCCAATTTTGCCAAATGCACGACTGGCAGCGTTTCAGTTGTGTTGAGCTGAACAAGCGCCAGGTCGTTTACCCGGTCGGTTGCGAGCACCTGACCGGTGAATAACCTTCCACCCCATGTGCGTGCTCTAACCTGGCCATTGTTGGCGTCTCTGATGACGTGCTCGTTGGTGAGTACCAACCCATCTGAGCGAACGATACTGCCAGACCCAAACTCCAGTCCGGCATAGAGGGTGACAACGGCTGGACGCGCCAAACGGCAAGGGCTGGCGCTAGTCAGCTTAATGTGGCCACGATCGCGATCGGCAGTGTGGGGTGGCAGGAATGGTAAGGTGCGGGACGATGGAATCATCGATGACAGGGCACGTGCAGATAGAAGCAGTACACCTGCCCACAGCCAATGGTTGAACTTCATTACGATAGATGTCCAGAATACCTGACACGCATGAAACAGAGTGGCGCTAATCAATGGCTCCAGCGTGAACGGTTACCCGGTCGCCATTGACTATTGCCCATCATATCGCTGCGCTCAAAAACCGATCGCCGCGATCGCAAACCGCGTGATTCAAGTACATCTATACTAAAAATTCACCTGCACATTGGCAACCTGTTGATGGCGATTGATCGTAAGGACAGCGGTAGTCGGCTGCTGGGCCAAAACCGCCTGTAATTCCTGGACGCCCTTGAGTGGCCTGCCATTAATGGCGGTGAGGCGATCGCCCGGTTGGAGTCCACCCATGTCTGCGGGTGAGCCAAACTCTACCTGCTGCACGGTCATCGTGCGCTCGTCAAACGTCGCGCCCAAACTGCTGCTAGCCGCGACACGTGCTGGCATAGGGGGTAGGGGTTGCACTTTAGCGGCAACGGTGGCTGGAGACGGTTGCACAGGCTGAAGTATCGGTACGGCCGCAGGGGGTTTGCCTAGTCCACTGCTGGCAATGCGGTGGTGCTGATCAATAAACGTTTGCGCGACCCGCGCACTGGTTGCAAAGCTAATGCCAGTATTTTCGCCTCGTTCCGATAGCCAGATCGATTTGTTGACTCCAATTAGCTCCCCATTGGGGTTAAGCAATGGGCCGCCCGAATTGCCATACGTCAGACGCAGCGCTGATTGAAGGTCACCATTGCCTGACAAGGTTTTGAATGTGCCCTGGCTTAATACACCCGTACGCCCAGACGGGCTGCCAATAGCGCATACTTTTTGTCCGGCTGGAGGACTGGTGGCACTGGCAAGCTGTAGCGTTGGCAGCGCTTCCTGAACCGGAATCTGTACCAGTGCCAGGTCATTGCTTTTATCGGCAGCGATCGCGCGGCCAATGTAACGATTACCGTTTGCCAGCTTGACGTAAATTTTGACCCGATTCGGATTGCTGACGGCGGCCTTAACGACGTGATAAGCCGTCAGAATGGTGCCGTCGGTGTCAATGATGCTGCCGCTGCCAATCTCTACGTCTGAGTAAAGCGTGGCAACCGCCTTTATGGCCTGCTGACAGGTTTGGTAAGTATCTGCGGTAGGACGCGATGCCGCTACAACTTGAGTTCCCGGTGATCGCGTCCGCACGGGTAGCCCTAAGGTTGAGGTGCTTTGTATCAACACGCAGGATGCAGACAACAGCAGTAAGTACGGAAATTTCATGATGGTTAGGGGTCAAGAGGTCAGACACACAACATCCTCACCGTTTCCGTAGCGTTCCACAGCGCCACGACGATCGCACGGGGATGCAAAATTACTTAACTGAACAAGCGAAACGCTTTAGGGTAGATACAGTTCTGCTGGGCGGGGCCTTCAATGCTGGGCTTTTACCTTGAAAAGACCTGAATGCTTCAACACGTGCTGAGATTTTTCAACGCTGACTGATGCAGTCCGGATGGTTTGGGGCGCGGTGGCGGGTTAACTCAGACCACTGCAAAAATGACGCGCCGCTGTCTCAATCAGTTCCGATTAGAAGGTGACCCGCACATCTGTAAGCTGACGGGCGCGATCAAGAGTGAACGTAGCGGTTGGCGGTTGGCGCTTGAGAAACGCCTGCAGTGACGCAAAATTTGACAGCCGTTGACCGTTAATGGCGACCAGGCGATCGCCCGGTCGGAACCCACTCATGTCGGCGGCAGAACCAGCCTGTACTCGTTGAACTACTAGATTTCGCACATCAAGCACCACCCCCAGCTGGCCGCGTGTGGCTGGGCTAGTTGGTCGGGGCAGGACAGACTGTACCAGGTTGGGCAGCGATGCCACCGACGGCAATGCAGGAGGAGTGGGCGCTGTCCACGTCCACTCCGTTCCAGTTGAGTCGGATGGCTCAGTCGCTGATGATGAATCGCGTTGCGTGTTAGGTGCCGTTACAACCGCTGACAACTTGCCCGCATCGGGTTGCCCAATCAAGTTTCGAACGGCCTGCACACCCGTCGCAAAGCTAATGCCTGTATTTTTGCCAGACGGTGACTCCAAAATGGCCTTGTTGACGCCAATCATCTCGCCCTGGGGATTGAGTAAGGGGCCACCCGAATTGCCCGGATAAAGCCGAATGTTTGCCTGTAAGTCCCCATTCCCTCTCACCAGGCTCAGTGTCCCTGCACTTAAAACCCCTGGACGACCATAGGGACTACCGATCGCGCACACGGCCTGACCAATCTCGATCGTGTTGGTACTCGCCAGTTGAACAATGGGGAACGCTCCCTGAGCCTTTAGCTGAATCAGCGCCAGGTCATTCCGTGTATCGGTTTTGATTACCTGCCCCTGGTACTGGGTGCCATCTGCCGTTCTCGCGATGACTGGCTGCACACCCCGGTCTTTCACAACGTGGTTACTGGTGATTACAAGCCCGTTAGCAGTGACAATACTGCCAGAACCCGTCTCGTTGCCAGCATAGACCGTGACAACGGCAGGGCTGATTGCCTGACAGTTGCGGTATGTGTCCTGAGCGGTGTCCGCATCGGGAGCAAAGCGCGCGGCTGTAGTGAAGCGATTGACTGCCCGAATTGGCGCTGCCATCGTAGTGGTGATACCAACAAACCAAACGGAGAATGCGAGTAAGAGTAGATACTTAAACTTCATAGGATTTTGAAGGGTTGAATCTTGGCGCAGGCATCCCTGCCCCGGTTGCTGCCTCTCAGCCGAAGTGCGGGAATATTCAGATCAACAATGCTGCTGGCCTCTAACTTGTAGAGTGCCCTTGAGGGTACCAGCACTTTTCACAACGGCAGCACGGTATCCGGACTGTTTCAGGCGATGAGGCGTGAAGCGTGAGAAGGGCCGAGAGATCAGGGGCGTGTACTGGCTCGATCGCGCTTGGCGCTTCCCAATGGGCGAATAGTGTTGTTGCGATCTTAAAAACTCTTGGCGGCCATTGCCTTGAGATAATCGTCTGAATCGCCGTCACCCAAAAGTCACTGTGCCAGTAGTACCAAAGTCTGGCTCGTGGGTGCTAACTCTTGCGTAGAATGAGAGCAGCGATCGCCCGGAGACTGTGTGAACGGAGCCATCAAACATCCATTGCGCCATACTCAATACTCCGTCCATCCGCCCACGCAGTTTATCTGCACGCATCTGGATCAGCTTTTGCCTGAGTGGTCATGTGCGGCGCGATCGGTGCTGATTGTGCTTCAGCCCTGTGACTCCGACTTATTCGCGCGATCGCGGACGGTTGAAGACCAGAAACAGCGGTTGCGACGGCAATTTCTCCGATTTGGTTATCGGGTTGCAACCCAAATTGCCCATCTGGGCGAAGCCACCGCGATCTTTGACCCGCGGACTGGCTGGCCATTACTTTCCCGTCCAGGGCAACTGCGGTTGGATGATGTGGCCGTGATTCGTGCTTGTTTAGGCTACCAGACAGTTGATAGTCATGGTTGCTTGATCATCTTTCATCCCCAGTGGCAGAGCGCTGTTTACCCCTCAACACTCATTACGTCGGCGGCACCGGCAACGGTAAAGCAGCTCGTTGGCACAATGACAGGGATAATGGCGTCGTGAACTGAGATGCCACCTGATCCGGCTGATGGCAACGAGGCCGTTAGCTCTGGTGGCAAGCCTTCACGGATCAACGGATAGCCGATGAAGGGTTATTTTAGACAGCGCAGTGAGTGGTCGATCGCGCCCGTCCAGCAAAACTGACCACTGCCTGTAGACCCATCCAGGCCCCTAACGCTATGGTGATAGTTGCCAATTTAGGCTGTATGCAACATCTCCCGTCTACAATTGGGCATCCTAAAACCAAGTGTCCAGCCAAATGGCCGCGATTGCCGTCACTAATGCGTGTTTACACCAACAGCCCAGCCCGATCGGTCGTCTCCAGCAGACAAACCGCCTGCATCCCCAGCAATCTGGTCTTTTGATCCTTGATTTTGGAGTCAGCACTTATGAGTCAGCGTCAACAGAACCTGCGCTACGCTGCTGCGAGGGCATTCATGGAGTCGCTCGATCAGTTACAAGAGACGCTGCAGTCAACCGACGATCGCTCGGGTCAGGCATCAACGCCCCCACCTGGTAACGAACCACCGCCGACCAAAACTGCCTCGGCGGAAGCGTTTGACCTCAGCAGTTTTGAGCAGGCCGTCGCCGATATTGATGCGTTTATTCAGCGACAGCACGATGAGCAGCAGCGATTCAGTGGCAAGGAGTGAGGTGCGTGAAGCGTAAAGCGCTTTGCGTTGACGGTAGCGCCAGAGTGATGGAAAGACCAACTTTCACTCCTGCTTCCTGCCCATTTCACCCACCACTCCTTCGTGGCGTTGGCGTTTGGCCTCATACAAGATCAGTGCCGCCGCGATCGCCACATTTAACGATTCCACACCTGGACTCAAGGGAATGACCACCTGCCGGTCGGCAAGGGCCGCCAGTGCTGGAGACAGACCAGCCCCTTCATTGCCAAGCAAAATGAGCGTTGGTGGGCGGAGGTCAACGTCCCAGTAGGTCAGCGTTGCAGTTGGCAGCGTTGCAATCACTTGCATCCCCTGTTGCTGATACTGACGCACAGCGGCTTCCAGGTCATCACTGTCTGCCATTGGCAATTGAAACCATTGTCCAGCGGACGATCGCAGCACTTTGGGATGATCCCAATCGACGCTATCCGCACTTAAGAGCAAGCCTTCGGCACCGGCGGCAGCGGCAGTACGGATCATGGTGCCTAAATTACCAGGGTCTTGTACGGTTTCGAGCACCAATCCCAGACTGGTAAAGGTGGGTGTGGGTACGGAGGTACGTTCAAGGGTCGCGACCACACCGTCTGGCTCAACGGTGGTCGCGATCGCCCGTAGCACCTCTGGACTCACCAACTCAATTCGCTGGGCTGACTGGTTGGCCAGTGCCCACAGATCGGGATACCTGGCGTGCCACTCGGGTGTATGACAGACCGTGACAAAGGGACGATTCGCAAGCAGCGCGGCTTCCAGCAGATGCGTGCCCTCTAACAAAAAAAGCTGCTGCTGTCGCCGCTCCTTCGTCCGGTGCAGCTTCCGCATCTGTTTAACCAGCGGGTTTTGAAGACTGGTCAGCACGAAAATCCGTTCATTAAAATTTTGTTACAAACCTTACAAGACGTATAAGTAGATCTGAGGCATTTTTTTGGCGAACCAGCAATGTCGCTAAACTGCCCGTCTAACGTTTGCTGGCCTTGTTTAAATGCGGAACCCGGGACTTGAACCCGGAAGTCCTTGCGAACACTAGAACCTGAATCTAGCGCGTCTACCAATTCCGCCAGTTCCGCTTATTATCGATTGCAACCGCGATTCATAATCATCGAGTAATCGGTTGCATCTGTCAACTACTTTACCGCATAAAGGAACGCGAATTACACACCATCCGGACAAGGCTGGGCGATCGTGATCATGATAAAAATCTGTACATTCTGGATCTTTCCGGTAGAATTTCGATGTTCGTTTTTTTAATCCCTTGTGACTGGGGGGCATCCTAAAACTCACTATCATCAACACGGCACAGTAATAAGCAAATTCGGAGGACAGACCAATTACTCTCTCGCCTAGCCTATCCAACACTCACTCTTCATCCGAAGAGGATAAGTCCGTCCTGCAAATTTGGGGCGGTGCTCCTTTGCGTGGGCATGTTGACATCAGTGGTGCCAAAAATGCGGCACTGGTCATCATGACGGGAGCGTTACTCTGTTCGCAGGATTGTCGTATTCGCAATGTCCCAGCACTAGCCGATGTTTCCCGCATGGGTGAAATTTTGGCTACGTTGGGGGTGAAGCTGGAACGGCAGGGCGATAATTTGCTAATCAATGCGTCTCACATCACCCAGTCCAAAGCGCCCTATGAGTTGGTCAGCCAACTGCGAGCCAGCTTTTTTGTGATTGGCCCTCTGCTGGCGCGTCTGGGCGTGGCCAGGATTCCGCTCCCCGGGGGCTGCGCGATCGGAGCCAGACCCGTTGATCTGCATGTGCGCGGGCTGCAGGCGATGGGTGCGGAAGTGCAGATTGAACACGGGGTTGTGAATGCTCATATCCGGGGGCGCAACAAACGGCTACAAGGAGCCAAGATCTATCTGGACTATCCCAGCGTTGGTGCAACGGAAACCTTGATGATGGCGGCCACGCTGGCAGAGGGTGAGACGACGATCGAGAACGCGGCGCAGGAACCGGAAGTGGCTGACCTGGCCAACTTCTGTCGGGCAATGGGTGCCAAGATTCGGGGGGCGGGTACAAACACCATTACGATCGTGGGTGTACCCAGCCTGCACACAGCCGATTATGCAATCATTCCTGATCGCGTCGAAGCCGGAACCTTCTTGATTGCAGGAGCGATTACGCATTCCGAAATCAGCCTGTCTCCAGTCATCCCCGACCATCTCACGGCCGTCATCGCCAAACTGCACGCGATCGGGGCGCAGGTGGTTGAAGAGGCTCCCAATCGTCTCCGCATTGTTCCCGGTCATCACCACATTGCGACTGATATTGAGACTCTGCCCTATCCCGGATTTCCCACCGACATGCAGGCACCCTTTATGGCGCTGCTGACGCTGTGCGAAGGCGATAGCGTCATTACCGAAACGGTGTTTGAAAATCGCCTCCGTCATGTTGCCGAACTCACACGAATGGGCGCGGATATTCGGGTCAAAGGGACGCATGCGATCGTGCGTGGGGTACCCCTGCTGTCAGGTGCGCCAGTGGTGGCCACGGATCTTCGGGCATCGGCATCGCTGGTGCTGGCAGGGCTGGCGGCGCGGGGCAAGACCACGATTCAAGAGCTACAGCACCTCGATCGCGGCTATGAAAATCTGGAGCTAAAGCTAAGAAAGCTGGGAGCCAAGCTACAGCGTACTCAGGTGGGTGTCGATGTCGAGAGTCATGCGATGGTGCCAAATGCGGCGATCGCGCTGCCCGTTGCCGAATAAGGATCACCACAACCACCAGCGCCTCGACTGAACATGCTCTGGCTCATGCAGAGTTTATAGCCTCACTCACCGTCAGTGCTTCTCGCTATACTGGCGGTGAGTGGTTTGCTGTGCGTCCCGTACTCGCAACCGTTTGGCGCTCCAATTCGTCCCTGGATGGTTCACTGCATGTCTTTCCTCAAAACAAGCCTCACTGGTTTAAGAGCTGATCACTTTCGTCATCCCCTGGACTTTCAGGCAACCGCAAATCTCAAGCAGCTGCCGGGTCTGGATGTTGTGATCCGCAACCTGCTGGGACCGATCGCTGAGCAGTTTTTCTATCTGGAAAACATTGCTTCTAGCGTGCTGGTGAGTGAGCAGCAGCTTCCCGATCTCCACAAGCTGCTGCTGGACGCCTGTCAGGTGTTGGATCTGGAACCACCGCAGCTCTACATCCGGCAGCATCCTGTTCCCAACGCCTACACCTTTGCCATGCGGGGGAAGCAGCCTTTTATCGTCGTGCACACCTCGCTGATTGATTTACTTACTCCCGACGAAATTCAGGCGGTGATTGCCCATGAATTGGGACACCTGAAATGTGAACATGGTGTCTATCTGACGCTGGCCAATATTCTGGTGCTGGCAGCGGGGCAGTTGCCGACCCTGGGTGGCGCGATCGCCCAAAGTTTGCAGGCACAGATCTTAGAATGGGTTCGCTGTGCAGAATTTAGCTGCGATCGTGCCGCCCTGCTTGCAATCCAAAACCCTAGAGTTGTCAGTTCAGTGCTGATGAAACTGGCCGGTGGTTCGCCCGCCCTGGCAGGGCAACTGAACCTGGACGCCTTTCTGACCCAGGCACGCGCCTACGATGACATTAGCAACGATCAGCTAGGGGCACTACTCAAGCAGGCGATGACGGCCCAACTGACCCATCCGGTGCCCGTGCTGCGTGCCCGTGAGATCGATCGCTGGGCCAGCAGCCAGGAGTACCAGTCCTTGCTCCACAAACGTCCAACCCAGTCGCCTCAGGACGTAAAACCGGTCGGTGGCTGGCGAAACTGGTGAGGCGCACCACTCTACTTATATCGATAGATCTTTCGTCGAAGGTAACTTCTGCCTGGGGAACGATTTGAGCGATCGCCCGCTGGAGTAGAAATGAAGGAATAAATCTCAGGAGATTGTATTCCATGAAACCGAATTTTTTGGCTAACTGCGTATCGGCTATGGGTCGCTGGCTCGCAGTTGGTCTGTTCTGCTTCTCGGCGATCGCGTTTGTTTGGCAGGGCGCGTTCTTCTCCACCACGGACGCATTTGCTGCCCCCATGACACATCTTGTTGCAGCAGCAGACGCAGGCAGTGAAATTCAAGGAAAGGCCAGCAAAGATGCAGGACGTGCCAAGGGCTTCGTGCGTGACACAACCGACAAGCTAAAGCAAACCGCTAGAACCAATGCGGCGAAGGTTGATCGCGCGACGGATGACGACAGCGCTGTGGCACGCAAAGCGAAGAAAGATGCGGCTCGCATTGAGCGTAAAGCCAACAAAGACTCGGCTCGGACTCAAACGGCGATCGACAAAACCAAAAACGCCGTGGAACGCACCGTTGACAACATCAAAGATGCATTCGGTAATTAGGGACTAGCAGACTCGCCCTTCCTCGTTCCACAACGGTTTGGCGAAGAAGGGCGTAGTCACTGCTGCGACGATATTGTTAAATGCGCTCGTTCCAGTATAATGGTGGAGCTGTCCACGGGCGGATGGCGGAATTGGTAGACGCACCGCACTCAAAATGCGGCGCCGAAAGGCTTGCGAGTTCGAGTCTCGCTCCGCCCATATGCAATTCTTTAATGGGCTCCCTTGCCTGACAGGACGATCCGGCCTGTCTCCAGGAGGATCTCCAGATCCAGGTTGAGCGACCAGTTATCGATGTAATACAGATCCAAGCGGGCGGCATCGTTAAAGGCGTCGATCGTCGATCGTCCGGACACTTGCCACAGTCCGGTAATGCCGGGAAGCACCTGGTGACGCGTATGATGCCAGGGATCAAACCGTTCAACATCGCGCAAAGGTAAGGGCCGTGGCCCAACCAGACTCATCTGGCCCAGCAGTACGTTAAATAGCTGCGGCAGTTCATCAATACTGGTGCTGCGGAGAAACCGACCGATCGCGGTAATCCGGGGATCGTGTTTGATCTTAAACATCACCCCGTCGTCTGACTCATTCTGCTGCTCTAGCGTGGTTTGCATCGCCGCCGCACCCGGAATCATGGTGCGGAATTTCCACATTTGAAACACGCGACCGTGCAACCCCATCCGCTCCTGACAGAAGAAAACAGGCCCAGGAGACGATAATTTGATTGCGATCGCCACCATCAGCAATAACGGCGATAACAGCATCAGCCCCAAAAGCGCGCCCACAAAATCGAACCAGCGCTTCAACCGATAGTCCCATCCGCCTAAGAACGTTGCTTCCATGCGTAGCGTCGGGATGCCCGCCACCACCTCTGGCACACCACGGCGATGCAGCATTTCAACACTGGAGGGAATCAGCCTGAGCGTGATGCCCGCACGACGCAATTGCCAGTACAGCCCTGAGGCGAGTTCGGTTTGGGGCAGACTTTCGGCTAATACTTCCTGTGCGCCAGAGTTCAGGATGGCTTGAATGGTCGTGGGCGTGCTGGTGGTAGATGCAAGCGCCGCACCGACCACGGTATAGCGCGATCGCCGTTTGAGCACCTGTGCCAGTGCGGGTAGCCGTTCTGCCCGCGCTAACAAAAACACACTGGTTTGCGATTGCTCGGACTGTTTAAGGAGCAGACTGGCTAGCAACCGCAAGACAATGACCAATCCAACGCTGCCAAACCAGGCCGTGATAAACAGCGATCGCGGTGGCGCTAACTTCGGGTCGTAGAAGTAGCCCAAAACCAGTGCCGATAGATAAACGCCACTGACCAACTGGCCCGATCGCACATAGTTTTTCCACTGGCTGGACGCACCATATAGCCCATTGTGGGCAAACAGCAGCAGCGTGACAGCCATTAAAATCCAGAACAGCCCCGGTAGTCCCAACCAGGTTCCCAGCACGAGCGGTGGCGGTAGCGGCAGGTAGAACTGGTTAAGGTGAGCGGCGATGCGGCCCGCGATCGCCAGCGCGAAAACATCACAGGCCAGTAACACGATGATGCGGTGCCAGCGCCAGCGGACAATGTGCTGCAGGGTCAGTCCGTGGGGGGCACGAATATCAGTGGCTTTGTGGCAAGCGGCACCAGGAAACAGATCCATTGTGGGGAAGCTCACGAGAATGCAAATTCTGGTTGCTGGATCGCAGCAGTAGATTTGCGGGGCAATAGGCTGAGTATTCCGCAAATTGCGCCAAAACTTATCGCTGGGGCTGGGATTTGGAACGATAGGCCGCTGTGCTACGCGATCGCCAGGACTGCAATAGCTGCCAGCCAAACAGCATTAAAAAGGCAGGATTGTTCACCAGGTATCGCTGCCACAGGCGATTTGGCTCCATCAGCAGGCGATACAGCCATTCCAGTCCCCATGCCATCATCCAGCGTGGAGCCTGCGATACTTCACCACTGTGAAAGCTAAAGGCCGCTCCGACCCCGATCATGACAGCCTGTAGCTTGTCTTGCTGTCGCGCCATCCATTCTTCTTGCTTGGGGCAGCCCAGACCAACAAAAACGACAGGCGCGCCGGAAGCATGAATGCGATCGCGATCCAATATCTCTTCGTCTGGTGTGAGTGGGCGAAAGGGCGGCGCATGGGTACCGGCGATCGTGAGGCCCGGAAAGTGCTGTTCTAACTTGTGCTGAAGCGTGTCCAGCATTGATGCCGTGCCGCCATAAAGATAAATTGGCATACCCATCTGCGCGGCACGTTCACACCAGGCCAGCATCAAGTCAGGCCCATACACGCGGGTCTGGCGTTTAATCCCCAATAGGCGTAATCCAATCACCAGCGGCATTCCATCTGGAGTGACGAGTGCCGCCTGGTTCACGACCTGCTGAAACGATCGCTGCCAGTACCCCGTCATGACCACATGCACATTAGCGGCCACGATGTAGCAGGACTGTTTCGCTGTTGCCCAGGCTGCAATGCGATCGCAGGCGTCCTCATAGCTGGTTGCGTCGAGGCGCGTGTTCAAGATCAGGCGAGAGGATAGGGAAGCCATGCCGACAGAGGATGAGAACAGGGTGGATCAAGCGGAGAGAACGCTGGGTTGAGTGCGTTGAGCGGGGCGATCGACACAGGGGCGATGTCAGAGAACAGGCTCTTTTGGGGTTGCTGCCTGACGTCTGAGCCCTGCGTTAGTGTCCACCGATCACCCCTCGATACACATTTTCGACCTGTTCCGCCAGTTTTTCCCAGGTGAACCGTGATTTGACTTTTTGTTGGCCCGCCGCTCCCATCGCGATCGCCTGCGTGGGGTTTAGCAGCAGATCCAGGAGGCGATCGGCAATCTGGGTCGAGTCTTGATCAACCAGAAAGCCATCCACACCATCGCGAATGACTTCCGCAACGGCTGGGATATTGCAGCCAATCACAGGTTTCCCAAAATTCCAGGCTTCCGTATAGACGCCACCAAAACTCTCCTGGTTCGACGGGACACACAGGAGCGTGCAGGCAGCCAGCGCATTCGTTTTGGTCTGTAAATCGACATTCCCCAGCCGATGAATGCGGCGATCGCGGACTTGAGCAAACGCCTGCTCTGAGTCCGCAACAGGCGGACCGATAAAGACCAGTTGAGCGTCCGGGGCGGCTTGCCAGATCCGCGGTGCGGCCTGTAGTAGTAGCTGATAGCCCTTGTAAGGATAGTGCTGCCCCAAAAAGAGGACGATCGGCCCTTCCAGGGCGTACTGCTTCAAAAAGGCTGATGGGTCTGCGTTAGGCGCTAACACGGGGCCAACCCCCGTCACGGCGATCCGGTCTTGTGGCACGCCCAGGCCAACCAAAATTTGCTTTTCGGCCTGGGTGAGGGCGATGACCGCATCGGCCATCCGGTAAAGGTGGAGATAGGCCCGATACCGCCAACCAACCCAGCGCGGATGGTGAACGGGCGTGAGCACAAAGGGGATATTGCGCTTTCGGGCTGCCTGATACGACGCATAGCTCAACCCCTCCCGTCCGATGCGAATGTTGTGGATCAGATCCGCGCTGGCCGCGTA
>JAJPKC010000501.1 GCA_021323955.1 Oscillatoriales cyanobacterium Centralia_MAG_596
AATTGGCAGGCGAAGTCACTGGCATTCAGCTCGAACGGTCATTTGTGAAACGACTGGGACTGGCACCGAGCAATGTAGAGTACTTCAAACATGGCGCTGAAGTCTATCGGCAGCTGGTCAAATCAGCCCAGATCAGCATGGAGCAGGTGGCGGCACACTATGCAATCAGTTCCCTATTCACAGCCTATGGCAAAGAACATCAAATTTACTGCTACACCGCTAACCAGCTTGACTATCAGCTGCAACGCATCGGGTCACTGACGCTGGCGATCGGCCAAATTCAACTAACGTCAGACATTACACGCGAAAGTGTGCATCTGGTCTTTGCGGTCGTTCATCTCGGTGGGTGGGATTTCCATTGCTGCATCCAACCTTTCTCTGGACGGCGAGACTACGCCGAGATAAAGGAGCGCCTGTTTGACGTTATTAAGCAGGCCAGTGCGGCCCAGGCGATTTTGACGATGAATGCGATCTTTGGCAATCAGTCACACAACCTGCAAAGCCTGTTCGCCGAAGAACGGCACC
Source organism: Oscillatoriales cyanobacterium Centralia_MAG_596 (assembly GCA_021323955.1). GTDB lineage: Bacteria > Cyanobacteriota > Cyanobacteriia > Leptolyngbyales > Leptolyngbyaceae > Stenomitos. Next base: position 526 of record JAJPKC010000501.1, read on the forward strand.
GCATCATGCAGTTACTCAGCCAGGAGACGTTAACCCGTCTGAATCAGCTTTACACTCAGGTCTATCGCGACAATTACGGGGTGTTGATGGCGTTCCATCGCGATGGGTTAGTGGTGCCCCAGGAGCTTCAAGTAGCAGCAGAGGTGGCGCTCAGCCATCGTGTTTCGCTGTCGCTACGATCGCTGGAACAAGAAAGTAGTGATCTGACTGGCGAAGCCGCTGCCGCTGGGAGCAATCGGCTGTTAGAACTGGAGGCGATCGCAACGGAAGCAAACCACCTCCGCTGCCAGCTCAACTTACCAGAAGCCAAACAAACGCTGGAGCGACTGGTGCTGCGATCGCTCTGGCATCTGCTGCACGATTTTAATCCCGCTACCCATGCCGCTGAGCTGGAGCGTCTAAGACGTTTGCTGGCGCTGTCGGATCAGATGCACCTGCCGATTTCGCTGGCGCAGGCTCAAGAACTCTACTTCCAGCGGCTCCATCGCTGGATTATTCCCCAATGTCAGTACTGGCTGACAACCGCAGGCCAATCGTTAGCACAGAGCGATCGTCCAGAGGCGACGCCGCGATTAGCCGACCTGCGATCACTGCTGGAGTTGGGGCAAAAACTCTCGATCGATGTCACTGGATGGCTGAATCAACTACCGTCCTGATCACCCTCCGTGGTTAGCCGCCAGCGGTCAACGGCACCCAGTCGTCAAGGATATATGGCTGAAGTGGGCTAGAACGCTGACCCAGACTGCCGCGATAATCCCGTGCGGTGTCCTCTGGCATGCTGACCAACGCTATGTAGCGATCATCGAATAAGTAGGTGGGTCTAATTAAATCTAAAACCTGCGTAGGTTGGGCTGAGGCACGAAATCCAACGCCCGCATGGGTTACGCTATCGCTAACCCATCCTACATTTGATTCTACTGGCATGCTGACCAACGCTATGTAGCGATCGAATATATCTAGCGATCGAAAAAGAGGGAGCACATGTGCTCCCTCTTTTTCAAGCTTGTAAAAGTTCCCCGCAGCGCCGTCTTACCTCAGTTTTTGACCTGGTTAAAACCAGGTGGGTACCAAAGTGCCGTGACTTAAAGTTTCCGGGTACAAGCCCGGTCTACTGCCGTCCGGCGGTCGGTTCCCTTTAGAACAAGGCATAGATCATAAAACGTTATTGGCAGTCACCAACGCCGCAGAAGAACCTTTACTCATTTTAGCGGCTCAATCCACAACCGCCCACCCTCATCGGGCAATCATGCCAACAATCCTTAATCCGTCGCTCTGGCACACAGGCCAGCACCCGCCGCCATTAACACTGCCGCGATCGCGAGCGAGTCCGTAATGCCTTCTCCCAGGAGCAGCGCCGAGACCGTCGCCCCCGCAAACGGCGACAGCGCAAAATAAGCACCCGCCCGTGATGCACCAATATGGCGTAGCGCCATCACAAAGCACAACAGCGTCAGCCCGTTGGTGAAAAAACCGACCCCCAACACACACAACAGAACTGTGATCGGTGGGAGCGACTGTCCAATGAGTAGGGCGATCGTCAAGTTAATTGCTCCCGCCACTCCCCCTTTTAGCATGGCAACCTGGAGCGGATCTTTCATCGCCACTTTGCTGGTGAAGTTGCTGTCCAGCGCCCAGTGAAAGCAAGTGCCCAAAATCAATAGCGCTCCCCACGATAGACCGACAGGAGCATCTCTCGCTTGAGACAGCACAATCCCGCCACCCATAATGGCCACAATCCCACCGAAAATTTGCCACCGCCAGCGTTCACCAAAGACCGTCCACGCCAGCAGTGCTGTAAACACGCATTCAAAATTCAACAGCAGGGACGCCGCCGCTGCAGTCGTGTGGACTAACCCGATCGTGAGCAGGACGGGTGCAATGACCCCACCCACCAGAATCGATGCGCCCAGCCAGAGCCAGTCACCTTGCTTCAGGCGATCGCGCGGCGGACTCACCCAGCTTCGAAGCCAATAAATGGGCAACAGCCCCAGTCCACCACCCAGGAACAATAGCCCTGCTAACATCCAGGGCTGGACGTCATGGAGAAACCATTTGGCAAGCGGTGTGGTGCCACCAAACAGGATCGCTGTCTCAAGGGCAAAACCGATACCAGGCAGCGGTGCGCGGATATTTGATTGAGTCACAAGGTTTGATCAGGTTACAAACTTAAGCGGGCAGCACCAGAAACGAGACTTCGATCGCGCCGTAGAAGGTTTCCAGGCTACGTTCGCCCTGTTCGTTTACACCACGTCCCTGCCCCAAATAGAGGCGCGCAATCCGATAGCGGTGGTAGTTTCCTAACAGTTCGGGCAGCGTCACATACTGCACCTCATCACCGTTGAACAACTCACGATCAAGCTCATGCAGGCTATGCCAGGGGCATTTCATCAGCTCGTGGTGAGCATTGTGATAGCCAAAGTTGAGCAAGAGCAGATTGAGCCACCAGTAGCGCAACGACACAACATTGGAAAAAGTATTGGCCTGCTCGTGGGCCCGATCGCGCTTGGGCAATGGACTACCCAGCGGAAACACCTCATAGGTGTGCTGAAATGCATCTACAAACCGCAAGACGTTCAGCATGCCGATATACGAAAGGAAATAGAGCAACAACGCCTTTAGTGAAACCGTCCCTAATAGTGCAAACAGGCTGCCACGGATGATCAAAATGAGCGTATTCCGCCAGCGCTCATCCTTACGAGCAGGTTCCCAAAAGGGCGCAAAGATCGAGCGAATTCGCAGCAAGAACGCCAGCGAGGGAAAGTAAAGCCACTCCAGCGCCAGGAGGAGCGATCGCACGGGTGCGGGCATCGCCTGTAGAAACGCAATCAGGTCAAATCGACAAAAATCGACTCGATTGACGTGATGGGCAATGTGCAGCCGCATTAAGTCCTCAAAGCGGGCATAGCAACCACCATTGAGCCACAGCATCACGTTACCGAAGGCCGCATTCCATGCCTTGCCTTCAAAAATGGTGCCGTGCATAAATTCGTGAGACAGATAGGCTGAAAAAATCAGGCTGTGCGTCAGCCACACCACACCCAGCGCATTCAACCAACCATTGGCAGACAATAACAGCGCAATACCACCGACATAACCACTTAACGTGTAGAGGATAGCCAGACTATTCCACAGTGGTTTCTTTTGGTGTAGATAACGGCTGATGTCGATCGCTCCAGTAGTCATGACGTTTGTGAACCCCTGATTTTGCTCCGGTTTTAGATCTAATACTCGAACCACACCCGCACTGGATTCCCCCAATCGGGCGGCTGTGTCTCATGCCCTGCCTTTATTCTGCCTCTTTAAACGCTAATGATGAGTTAATGATGGTCGTGCAGAGCATGAATGATGGTGCGCTTGATCTGGATAAATTCGGGATCAAGCTTCATTTCTAGATCGCGAGGAGAGGGGAGGGGAACATGGAATTCTTGCTTGATCTGACCGGGATGAGCGCTCATCACATAAATCCGCTGGGCAAGAAATACAGCCTCTTCTAAGTCATGCGTGATCATCAAAATTGTTGTGTGGGTTTGCTCCCACAGCTCCAGCAGAAACTTCTGCATTTGCTCTTTCGTTTGGGCATCGAGTGCCCCAAATGGTTCATCCATCAGCAGTACTTCGGGTTCATTTGCCATGGCGCGAGCGATCGCCACGCGCTGCTTCATACCGCCCGATAGCTGCTTCGGATATGCCCTGGCAAATTTGGTCAAACCAACCACATCGAGATAGTACGCGACCCGTTGCTTAATCTCGGCTTTAGCCAGTTTGCGCAGCTTCAGCCCAAACGCGACATTATCGGCCACCGTGAGCCAGGGGTAGAGAGTATAGCTCTGGAAGACCATGCCGCGATCGGCCCCTGGCCCTGGTACCACATCTCCATCAACGAAAACCCCACCTGTAGAAGGGGGAATCAGCCCAGCAATGATATTGAGCAACGTTGATTTGCCACACCCCGAAGCACCGACAATACAAACAAATTCGCGCGGCTGCAAATAAAGATCAATATCTTGCAGCACCGTCAACGATGAACCTCTTTGCGAAAAGCGCTTAGACAACCCGCGTACCTCCAGTTTGGGGCACTGGGATGTCTGAATAGATGTTGGGTTTGAGCTAGTAAGAGTCACAGCAGTACTTGTGGCGTTGGGGAAGGACAATCAGCTAAAGGACGACGATCGCGAACGGGGCAGATGAGCGATGTTGATCGATCTAAACAACTGTTAGGG
>JAJPKC010000238.1 GCA_021323955.1 Oscillatoriales cyanobacterium Centralia_MAG_596
CATTCATGCGCTTGTTCACTCCGATTCACGACTACAGCCTGTTCTCTGGAGCGGTCTATGTAATTGTCTTTGTGGTCTACCTAATCGTCGCTCAATAGACCAAGGCTGTATCCACCGTTGGGAGAAGCCCGTCTTTACCGCCAGGTTGGGTTGTGGCTTGATGCTGTCCATCGCACTAACGTGGTGTTAGCGACCGTCAAGGGAGCAAAGGAATCATGGGCCGTTGTGACGGATGAAACGCCTACTTTAGCAACCTTGTGGCAATATGCTTTGAGGTTCCGAGTGGCGGAATTATTTTTGGATAGTAAGTCTGGAGCCTTCCAGTTAGAGGATTCCCGCTTACGCTCACCTGCCGCACTGGAACGATTGTATTTGGTCGTAGCCGTGGCGCTGTTGTATGCCACAACTCAAGGCATGGCAGTGCAACTAGCGGGGTTACGGCAACAAGTAGACCCGCATTGGCGGCGCGGTATTAGCTACCTCAAAATTGGGTTGCGTTGGTTGCAGGGGGTATTTCACAAAGGGCGAGCACTGCTCGCTCCCGTGCCGCTTCTACCCAAAGATCCACAACCTGGTTTTGCATCCAAACGAGCAGAACGAGATTTCTATGACCAGTTCTGGTTCTCTCGCATTCGTTCATTGACCTGTCATGGATGATTTGCAAGTCACTTAACACAATGTGTCAGGCAGCCAGGCATGAATGGTTTTGTGCGTCTGTGCAGCGATGTGTTTAGTATGAAAATGACGGAGAACACAATCGCAAATAAATATCACGTGTGTTGTCAACAAAGGCTCTACGACCATGCATGATTCTGGTATTGTCAACCATCAAGATGTCACCCTTTTCCCAGCAAATTTTTACGGCTATTTTCGCAGCAATTTCGTTTAACTCTAACATCACTTCATTGTCAATCTCTGAGCCATCATCAAAAGCAACGCTGTTCGGAGACATATTTTTTGCTGGCAGTAAGCTATTAATGAAGACCATAGATTCGCCGGAACGATTTGGATGGATAGCCGAGCAAATATAATGGATATCAATGGATTCATCTTCATTAATGTTTATGTCAACATCATTGCTCTGACATATTTGTGCCACTACACGCACATCATCAGTCTTATATTGCTTTTGCCATGTTTCTTTGCCGATATGACCACGATATTTCAGCTTCTTCTGACTGAATAGCTCCTTTAAGGGCTGACTAAGCTCATCAAAAAACTGCTTACCATCACAAACAACTGTTTCGCCATCTTGAGCGGCTGGATGAGCACAGAAAAACCAAAGCATTAGTGGGATGTTTTTCTGATAGTACATTTCCCCATGCAGCTTAATCTCACAATTAAAATCATTGACACTCAAAACGGTAGAATCTCCATTAATGATTCTACGGTTGAATACTCCTCCTGTATAATCCATGAAGTTTTGACTAAATTTGTTGGTAAAGCTCGTAAATATTTCAACACTTGTTGCAAAGTCCCTGAACAACAATACTCCTTCGGCCTTAAATAAGTTAATGATGGATGCTTCATGCAGATCACATAGATTAACGTTCTCGACATTCAGGATTTGTTGACCGACTGCTTCTGATAAAGGTTGTGTATAGAGCTTGGCAGTTGTTTTCATAGTGTATGTTTAGTTTGCTTTCCGGGCTAGACAGATATTTGAAAACTGTTCAGTTATGCAACTTTGAGATGCTTTCAAAAGTTCAGGATCTTATGCTGTTTTGTGCATCGTGATAAAGTCATGCTAGTCAAGCAAGTCTGGTTCCTGACGCAGGATCATCTCATAAAGAGATTGAAAACTAAGCCAACCGGCGAGAGGAGAGCCAATCTGACTAAAGGTCAAACGAGCCGTTTCAGGAGGAATCAACATCGGGTTCCCTGCTGCTTCCGCTATGAGTTGAGCTTGACAGGATCGCTCCAGCGTTATGAACCACCAGACAGCCGCATCTACCGAATTACCGACAGTTAGCAAGCCGTGATTGCGGAGTATAGCAGCTTTTTTGCTCCCAAGTGTTTCAGCAATGCGTTTGCCCTCCTGCGGGTCTAGCACGACTCCGTTATAATCATTGAACAAAACATGGTCTTCGTAAAAAGCACAAGCATCCTGCGTGAGCGGATCGAGTAAGCGTCCCAGAGTTGACCAAGCTTTACCATAGAGGGAGTGGGCATGGGCCGCCGCATTCATGTCAGGTCGAGCTTGGTGGATTTGGGAGTGGATAGCAAAAGCCGCTGTATTGACAGGTTTGTGCCCTTTCACAACCTCGCCTTTATGATTGACCAATAGTAAGTCTGATACGCGAATGTGTCCGAAGTACATCCCAAAAGGGTTAACCCAAAAGCAATCTAGCAATTCAGGGTCACGAACAGTGATGTGCCCGGCAACGCCTTCATCGAATCCATAGCGGGCAAACAGGCGAAAAGCGGCGGCTAATCGCTGTTGGCGGTGAATTCGCTCATCTTCTATACACTCAAAGGTTGGCGGTGTGGGAACGCTTAATTCTGACAAAATTTACCTCTACGTTTCTATGGTTGATGGAATGACTCAATAATTTTCTCGATAAACCTGTTTTCCTTATAAAGGATGGTGGCAATTGGTGATTTAAATTCCTTCCGGTTGTCCTTTATAAATTGGATTTTCAATCGGTATGAGTACCGAAGCAGGTGAATCTGATTTCTTCTATGCTGAATCGCGAGCCCACTTAAAATGCTAACGATGTCTGTACTGTGTAGATCGGCTAGATACCACCCTCCCTGCTAGGTGCTCAATCGACATGTTGTCGTTTCAGTCCGGATTTTAGGGGTGTTAACTATTGCTTTGGGCAATTAAGTTTAGCAAGGAAGAGAATGATCCGTCAGATTTAAGTGATGCCGCCCGTAGCAAGCGATTGATTCAGTACCAGCAACTTCAGTCCGTTGGACTGGCGTTGGTCTGCATCACCGTTCGGCTAGCGTTGGAAACCCTGATGCTGTCGTTCCCTCTAGAGTTATTACCAATGAAAAAATGAGGGTTGACAGACAGAACCTGAGTCTGGAGTTAACAGATACCGCTGCGCTCTGGGATCTCCGGTCTAACACTGCCACCCCATCACCGGCTGTTCGCACTCCCGAGCCATTCCAGGTGCGATCGAGTGACGGTACGCTGCTGGCTGGAGATGCCCAGGGCGATCCTACAGCTCCCGAAATTCTATTTATTCATGGCTTGCGTCAGAGCCGCTTGAGTTGGAATAAGCAGTTTGCTGACCCCGTCCTCTCGGGTTTTCGACTGGTTCGATTCGATCTGCGCGGGCATGGCGACTCCGATAAGCCTACCTCCCCGGCAGCCGATGCCGATCCTGACCGCTGGGGCGATGATCTCGCCGCGGTGATTGCAGGCGCGAAACTACGAAGGCCGGTGCTCGTCGGCTGGTCTTTAGGCGGGTGGGTTGTGGGTGGCTACCTCCGTTGTCACACAGGCAAGCAAATTGCCGGTCTTAACCTGGTGGGCACCGTCATCACATTTGATCCAGAACTCTTTACCCCACTCGTCGCCACGCTGGCGCAGTCCACCGTATCGCCCGACTTAGCGACTCGAACCGCAGCCACTGCCGAGTTTCTCTTAGCCTGCTTCCACCAGCCTCCGTCGGGAGCAGAACTCGCACAGATGATGGTAATCAACGGCATGGCCGCAAGTGCTATAAACACGGTCATAGCAGAACCTAATACGCCAAACCTGGATGCAACCTTTCGCGGATTCGACGGGCCTGTGTTGCTGACCCACGGCGCACACGATCGATTGGTACGCCCCGCCGCATCCGAGCGCCTGCTCTCGCTGTGTCCAAACGCCCATCTCTCACTGTATGCCAACAGCGGCCATAGTCCTTTCTACGAGGAGTCCGATCGCTTTGGACATGAACTTGCTGCTTTTGTGTCGATCGCAAGCCAGAAGTAACCGATAGGATAAAGGGCAATAGAAAACACCCGACTAAGACTGCTGCCGTTAGAAGAACATCATGCCTAATCAACCGAATCCTGAGAAAATCCTGCAAACGGGGTTTGCTTTTTGGTCCTCAAAGACGCTGTTTAGTGCGATCGAGATGGGAGTGTTCACGGAACTAGCCCATGGTCCTGAGTCGTTCGATGCACTCAGTGCTCGTTTGAGATTACATTGCCGTTCGGCACGAGATTTCCTCGATGCTCTCGTCGCGCTTGGTTTCCTGGAACGGACAGGCGATCGCTACTCGAATTCGGTCGAGGCAGACCTCTTCCTTGATCGCAAAAAGCCATCCTACATCGGTGGGATACTAGAAATGGCAAGCCACCGCCTGTATCCTGCTTGGGGCCACCTGACTGAGGCTCTCCGCACGGGACAACCACAAAATGAATTAAAGACGGGTGATTCTGGTCTGTTTGAAACTCTTTATTCTGATCCTGCTCGCTTGAAGGAATTTCTTGCTGCCATGACAGGCGTGAGTCGGGGTGCCAATGTGGCGATCGCCCAAAACTTTCCCTGGCAGAACTACCACACGTTTGTTGATGTCGGCACAGCGCAAGGTGACCTGGCGGCTCAGATTGCACAAGCCAACCCACACTTGCAGGGAATGGGCTTCGATTTGCCTGAGGTCGCCCCCATCTTTGGCGAGTACATCAGTGCATCAGGTTTGGCAGACCGTCTGACGTTTATGCCGGGTGACTTTTTTAAGCAGGATCTTCCCAAAGCTGACGTCGTGTTGATGGGACATATCCTGCATGACTGGGATCTACCGACGAAGAAAATGCTGATTGCCAAGGCATTCGATGCTATCCCAACGGGCGGTGCTTTCGTTGTCTATGAAGCCCTGATCGATGATGAGCGATCGCAGAATGCCTTCGGACTGATGATGAGCCTTAATATGCTGGTCGAAACCCCAGGTGGCTTTGACTACACCGGAAGCGATTGCTCTGAGTGGATGAAAGAGGCTGGCTTTTCTCAAACCCGGGTTGAACCGCTCGTTGGACCGGACTCGATGGTTATTGGAATTAAGTAGCATCATCATCCACATCAGCTGTTGTCGCGTCCTTCGATAAATGAAGTTGATCTCTTGCCAGCTGTTGTTTGATGAAGTGTGTACGGTGTTTTGATTCAGAGTGCATGGTCATATGAATGTTGTCATTGTTGGCGCAGGACCAGCAGGTCTATTCTTAGCCCATCGATTGCTTGCCCTAAACCCCAACCATACGGTGTGTCTGTATGACGGCAACCCAAACCCGACTGATTTAGAATCGTTTGACAGTCGAGGCTATGGTTTGGGTTTAGGAGCAAGAATTCAGCAGTGGTTAAGCGGTGTTGATGGCTTGAGGGAACAGTTGGCGACTGAGGGGGTAGAATTTGCTGCCAACGGATTGATCTTAATTCCCCGCCGTCAACTCTGTGCGTTGCTCCTGCGATCGCTTTTGACTCATCACGGTGATCAGGGTCCTCATCCGAATTCACGGCTATCCGTCAACTTTAATGCTCCAGTTGTAGCGGTTGATCTCGCTCATCGTCAGCTTGTGATTGAAAGAGACTCTGGTTCTGAAACCGTCACCTACGATCTGCTAGTTGGGGCAGATGGCATTCACTCGATCGTCCGCCGTGCGTTAATGCGTTCAC
>JAJPKC010000599.1 GCA_021323955.1 Oscillatoriales cyanobacterium Centralia_MAG_596
ACGATGTCCAGATTGAAGAACCGCCCACGCCTGTCGTACCGGACAACATTGCCCAGGAATTTGTTGACTTCGGGTTTGGCGAATGCCTGGACTCCTACTTTGCGTTTGGGATGTTTGACCTGGCGCGTCAGACCAATTATTTTCCTGAAGCGCTGTTCACCATCTTTGACCCCATCCTGTACGAAGAAGCGCGGCATATCGTGTTTTTTACCAACTGGATTTCGTACCTGCAGGTGCAGCAGGGCCGTGGGGCAGTACCGCTCCGGGCCGCTTATGCTGGCTTGCACTACGGTCGGGCACTCTTGCATCTCGCCCAGGTCTTCACCAACTCCAAGGGCGGTAGCGGCGAGGTCTTTACGGCCACCGGAGCGAGCACATTTACCGACAACCTGACGCTGGGACGGGTGCTTTCGGTGTGTGTGAAAGAGAATGCCAAGCGCATGAGTACGTTTGACGATCGCCTGCTGCAACCCCGATTGCTGCCACGCCTCTCGTCGATCGCGCTCAGCGCCTTGAACCGATTACCCCAGCGTCAGCAAACGCCCAAAAACGAAGTTAGTGTGTCCGAGTCCTAGCGATCGCTGTATGCGTCTGGACAAAACAGATTTTATGCATCAGCCTCGCCACTCAACCCAGCGTCGATTGATCATTAATGGCGATGACTTTGGGTTCTCCTCGGGCGTCAATCAAGCGATTATCGCCGCGCATACACAGGGTGTTTTGACGAGCACCAGCCTTATGGTCACAGGCGATGCCTTTGAAGACGCAGTCGCGTTAGCAAAAGCACACCCGACATTGGCCGTTGGGCTACACCTGGTATTAGCCTGTGGGCGATCGGTGCTGCCACCGGCACAGATTCCCCACCTGGTTGATGCCCAGGGACGCTTCTCTAGCCAACCCGAAAAAGCGGGACTGCACTACCACTTCAGCCCAGCAGCACGACGTGAACTGCAACTGGAAATCCGGGCCCAGCTAGAGCGATTTCGTCAGACGGGACTACCCCTGTCTCACGTGGATGGGCATGTGCATATCCACATGCAGCCAGCGGTCTTAAACGGCCTGCTCCAGGTCACGGACGAGTTCAACGTGCGATGTATTCGCCTCCCCTTTGAAGAATTCACGATCGCCCTCCGCGCCGATCCCAGCGATCGGTTCATGAAATTGCTGTTGTCGCTGGTCTATGCCGGTCTCCGTTTGTACGGGAAGCAGCGACTCAAGGCGCACCGGATTCAGTTCGTCGATCGCGTCTATGGCCTGCTGAATAGCGGTCGTATGACCGAAGATTATCTGCTGAAGCTGATTCCCCAGATCCGGGCCGATCGAGTGGAAATTTACGCCCATCCTGCAGCTGCAATTCCTGGTGAACCGGCGAACGAATCCTATGGGCTGGGTGAAGCCGAACGGGATGCCCTCATGAGTGATCAAGTCCGGGCCGCGATTCAACAGCAAGGCTTTGAGCTAATTAACTATCCCACGCTCTGTTCCATTTCCTCAAACCCTTTGTAGGAGCTGCTTTCACTAATGCTGTCAGTCATCAACCTAATGGAGTCCCAGATCAGCGCCTACGCTCCATTGGTTGCGTTGTTGTTCTGCCTCAGCGCTATCGTTTACTATTGCCTCGCCATCTATGCTGCGATCGATTTTCGGTCGCAACCCATTACCGCTGATCCGGACTTTCATCCACCGGTGAGTATTCTCAAGCCGTTGTGCGGGCTTGACCACCACACGTATGAGAATCTGGCGTCCTTTTGCGTCCAGGACTATCCCACCTACCAGATCGTGTTTGGGATCCAGGACAGCCACGATCCCGTGATTGCGATCGTCAAGCAAATCATGGATGACTTTCCAGCGGCGGATATTAGCATGGTGGTCAGCGATCACGCGATTGGCACCAATCTTAAAATCAGCAACCTCGCCAATGCGGCCACAAAAGCAAAGCATGGAATTCTACTGATCTCCGACGGCGATATCCGCGTCGAACCCCACTACTTACGCAGCGTCGTGCAACCCCTGGCCAATCCGGCGGTTGGCGTCGTCACCTGCATGTATCGATCCTTTGTCCAGAGCTGGATTGCCGCACTGGAAGCTCTGGGTATCTCAACAGAACTGGCTCCCACCGTGCTGGTGTCGCGCAAGCTAGAGGGAATGACCTTCGGCATCGGGGCCACAATTGCTATCCGGCGATCGGTGCTGGATGCCATTGGCGGGTTCCTGTCAATCGCGAACTATCTTCACGATGACTTTCACCTGGGCCGGATGCCCACGCTGGCAGGCTATCAGGTAGTGCTTTCGCACTATGTGGTCAATCACGCCCTGTCTACCCATCGCTTGAGCGATTTGATTCAGCACCAGGGACGCTGGAACCGGGGGATTCGCGTTTCGCAACCGTTGGGCTATGCCGGTCAAATTTTTACGTTTGGCACGATCGCGGGCGGGCTGTTTTTGCTGGCTATGCACGGCGCGATCGTCGGCTGGATTGTGTTGGGAATTACCTGGCTCTTTCGGCTGGCCATGGCCTGGACGATCGGCATTATTGTGTTGCGCGACCCGATCGTGCGGCAGCTCCTATGGCTGGTGCCGCTCAGCGATGTCCTGCGATTTTTGCTGTGGTGCTACGGATTTGTGGGGAACAGCATTGAGTGGCGCGGACGACAACTCCGGTTAAGCAAAGGGGGTAAATTAATTGCCCTCAGTTGATTGAGCAACGGCCAATTGAGCAACGATCGTTGCACCGAACCGCGATCGACCGTCAGGCTCTAGCCATCGTAATCATCTTTTGTGCAATGTCTTCTGGCACAGGCATAACCGACAGTCGATTGCCCTGCCGCACCACCCACAGTGCATCGGGACTGAACGTCTCGCGGAGGGTGTCCAGCGTGATCGGCTGGGAAAACGCTTCGACAAATTCCACAATGACTGTCTGCCAGCGCGGTGCGGCCTGCGTTGATTTGGGGTCGTAGTACTTGCTCTTGGCATCAAACTGAGTGGGATCATCCACGTTGGGTGTCACAACTTTCATCAGCCCAACGACGCCAGGGGGTGTCGTATTGGAGTGGTAAAAAAAGGCCACATCACCGGGCACCATCGATCGCAAAAAATTTCGCGCCTGGTAGTTCCGCACGCCATCCCAGAGCGTCGTGCGATCGCGCTGCAAGTCCGCAATGCTGTAAACATCCGGTTCTGATTTCATCAACCAGTAGTTCATCTCAGGGGTCAGGAGTCAGGGGTAGAAAGTGTGATGGGGAGCCACCGGTAAATGGGGCAAGAGCCATGCGGAACGGCAATGCCCCGCGCCGCGCATCTCGCTCTAATATCGAATTCGGGGATCAATATATGCGTTCAGGATGTCGATGAGAATGCTGATCAGGGCTACGATCGCGGCAAAAAATATCACGATCCCCTGGACGGTCGGGTAGTCCCGCTGGGAGATGGCCCGATACAGGCGATTGGCCAGCCCCGGCCAGGAAAAGGTGACTTCGGTAAGAATGGCCCCCCCAAGCAGTGCCGCAAACGTCAACCCCAGAATGGTAATGACAGGAATCATCGCGTTCTTAAGCGCGTGAGACAGCAAAATCTGCAATTCGGGAATGCCTCTGGCTCTAGCTGCTTCCACGTAGTCCGATCGCAACGTCTGCTTGAGGTTAACCCGCACAATGCGTTCAAAAATGCCGCTGATGAGAATGCCCAGTGTCAGGCATGGCAATGCCAGGTAATAGAGCGCCGTCCAAAACTGCATCAGGTTGCCCGTCAGCAGGCTATCGATCGTGTATAGGCCCGTGGGGCCATTGGGGGCTGCCATTGTCACCGGAAAGCGTGTACCGAGTGGAAACCAGCCCAACTGAACCGAAAACACAAGCTGTAGCAGGATCCCCAACCAGAACAGCGGCACGGAGTAAGTAATAATGCCAAACAGCCTGCCGCCAAAGTCAACGATCGAATCGGGGCGCGAAGCCGACAGCACCCCAACGCCAATGCCCACAATGAGGGCGATCGCCATACTGAACACTGCCAACTCAACGGTTGCCGGAAAAAACTTCAGGATAATGTCCCAGACTGATTGCCCCTGCCCAACGAGAGATTGTCCCAAATCCAGATGCAGCAATTTCCAGCCATACTCTAGATACTGAACGAACAGCGGCTTGCCAAGCCCTAGCTGGTTACGCAACTCATCTTTTGCCGCCTGGGGAGCCCGTGGCCCCAGCAGCGCATCGACCGGATCGCCTGGAGTCGCTCGCAGGAGTAAAAACACAGCCGTGGTGATCACCCACAGCATCAGGGGAGCCAGCAGTAAGCGAGCCAGGATGTAGTAACGCAGTGAGCGAGAGCGAGACATGGAGCGATCAGGCGGGGAGGGTTACGGCATGAAATAGCATGGAGTGGCAAGGGCAGGTAGGAAGACTGTTTGCCATCGTCGTAGAATATATATACCCTACGCGCTGCTCGATCGGCTGTCGGCCCAACACCATATCAATTAAACGGTGTTTGCTTGCCGTAGAGTCGATAGTACATCAACCCCGCCGCCATTCATCACGAACAATCGCTGCACGGCAAATTCTGGTCAACGCAGATTGTTTCACCTGACACCCTTTTCAGCGGCAGTCGCCACGCCATTCGGACGATCGCTCACGTCGAGCTGACACCCCCAGAAGCACCTGGTCAGGACGGTGGCGGATCTGACCGGAAAACGCTGCAAATATACTCTATTCTCAATTTAAATCGCTGGTAGCATCGAGCCATGGATCACACAACAACGCAAGCCCCCAACCGAATTAATAAGCCGACCTGGTGGCAAAAGCTGCAATGGGTTGGCGACCCCATTGGCTACATGCAGACAGCAGCCCGGCAGCATCCCGATATTTTTGCGGCGCGAGTGGTTGGATTTGGCGGCAGCCTGGTGTTTGTTAACCATCCGCAGGCGATCCAGGAGATCTTGACGAATGATGCGTCTGCATCGGCGCGCAGCTCCAGTCGCCGCAGCTATGCAGCACCAGGGAATTTAAATGGCATTCTATCTCCATTGCTAGGCGATTATTCCGTCATCATGCTGGACGGCGATCGCCACCGCGGCCGCCGTCAGCTATTGATGCCGCCATTCCACGGTGAACGAATGCGGGCGTATGGACAGCTCATCTGTGAACTCACCGCCAATGCGTTTGACCAGCTTCCGCTCAACCGCCCATTCTCTGCCCGCACCGTGATGCAAGAAATTTCGCTGGACATCATCATGCAGGCTGTGTTTGGCATTGCCAAGGGCGAGCGCTTCCAGCAACTGAAGCGGCTCCTGGCCTCTATGTCCGACCTGTTTCGATCGCCGCTGTCCTCCAGCATTCTCTTTTTTCCCATCCTGCAACAAGACCTGGGTGCCTGGAGCCCGTGGGGGAATTTTGTGCGTGAGCGGCAGCAGATCAATGAAATTATCTATCGCGAAATTGCGGAACGGCGATCGCACCCCGATAGCGATCGCATCGATATTTTGTCGCTGCTCATGGCCGCACGGGATGAAGCCGGACAACCCATGACCGACCAGGAACTGCGCGACGAACTGATGACGCTCCTGTTTGCCGGACATGAAACAACTGCGACCGCGATGTCGTGGGCGCTCTACTGGACACACCGACTCCCGAACGTCCGTGAAACGCTGCTCCAGGAACTGGCCACGCTGGGCGACACGCCTGACCCGATCGAGATCTTCCGCCTGCCCTATCTCACGGCTATCTGCAATGAAACCCTGCGGATCCATCCAGTGGCCATGCTGACATTTCCCAGAGTAGTGCAGAACCCTGTCGTCTTACTGGGGCATCATCTGGAACCTGGCACAACCGTTGTTGGCTGTATGTACCTGGTACACCAGCGCGAAGACCTCTATCCCAACCCCCAGCAATTTCGACCAGAGCGCTTTCTCGAACGGCAATTTTCACCCTACGAATTCATGCCCTTTGGCGGCGGTGCCCGTCGCTGCATTGGCGAAGCACTCGCAATGTATGAACTGAAGCTCGCGCTGTTCACTATCTTTTCGCGCTACGAGCTTGTACTTGCAAACGCACAGCCAGAATACCCGCGTCGCCGGGGCGTGACACTCGCGCCGGCCAGAGGCGTCAAAATGGTGCTCAAACGCAAACGCACCATACCGCAGGCCACAAAGCAGCCCGTGGCCGCTACCCAACCCGACTAAGGCTCGCCTTCACACGACCTGGGAGTGACCTACGCCAAATTCAGGTGCACAAAAGACCGGAACGATCCAGCAAGAGGACAAGCCAACGGCGGCAACAGATAGCGTCAACCGGCAATCAGGATCGGCGTTCTGACTTACCTCTGCCATTCGCCGTGTGGCAGAGGCAGTCACTCCCAGGCTATTGTCTACCCGTTTGCGACCAGACGCGTGTGGGCAGGCCCCAAACGTAGACAAATCCTTCCGCTGCTTTGTGGTCAAAGGCATCTTCGGCACCGTAGGTGGCGAGGTCAGGACTGTAGATTGAGTAGGCTGACTTCCGCCCCACCACGATCGCATGGCCCTTAAACAGCTTGACACGCACCGTACCCGTCACTCGTTCCTGGCTTTTCTTGACAAACGCATCCAGCGCATCGCGGAGGGGACTATACCAGAGGCCGTTATAGACCAGCTTGGAGTAGGTGTCTTCAATGCCCCGCTTGTAGTGGATCAGGTCGGGCGTCAGGGTCAGGCTTTCCAGATCGCGATGCGCCTGGATCAGCACGGAAAGGGCAGGCGTTTCGTATACTTCGCGTGATTTGATGCCAACCAGACGATTTTCAATCATGTCAATGCGGCCAACGCCGTGTTGGCCCACAATCTGATTCAGCGCGGCAACCAGCGCCACTGGCTCAATCGACTGACCATTCAAACTGACGGGAATGCCTTGCTCGAACCCAATTTCGACATACTCAGCTTCGTTTGGGGTCGCC
>JAJPKC010000079.1 GCA_021323955.1 Oscillatoriales cyanobacterium Centralia_MAG_596
AGCAAGTCATTCTGGTGTGCCAGCATCGGCAGGGCTTGGAGCGTGATTTGGTAATACAAACCTGGTAAGAAACAGTGCTTGAATTACAGTTGATGGTGCGGTTGGTAATGAGTTACTTCAACTAGATATGGTGCAATAGTCGGAGTAAGACAACAGCAGCAGAGAGAGTGGGGGTAACGTTTTACAATTGGGGCTGGCAAGACTTTGCTTGCATTGTCCTGAAAAAACGCACTCACACAGCATGCATGCAGATTCACGGCTTTGTAATCTCGCCATTCACTCGGCTCTCCTTGCGGGGTCCGCAAGCGCACTTTGCCCCCATCGACACTCATCTCCTCAACGGTTTGTACCGTCTGCGGTAAAGCAAAGGTTTGACGATGCACTAACCGTTGCTGGGTGCTGTGAGACATCGCCACCCCGGTCAAAACTTGCAGATCGACCGCCGCTCGTGCGTAAGACTCATTGGCACTCAACAACAAGCAACACCTTTCCAGATAGGGACTCCATTGGCTGTAGGCTGTGACATCCAGTTTTTGAGCTTGTTTCTCACTCACAATCAATTGTCCAATGATGCGGCCGATGGCGCGTTTGCGCCCGCTCGTCGTGCCACTACTTGTTGCAATAAAAAAGTGCCGATTTCTGGACTGACATGCTCAAGCATATGCGCTCGCACCACCTCTTCAATGCCTGCTAATGTTTTGACTTGTGCCGGGTCAGTTTCTTCGTACAATAGGGCAGCAATGGCTTGAGCATGGGCTTGGATTTGCGCTTTCTTGACGGTGTCCATGGGGCTCCTGGGGTAGAGGGCGATTCCTCAAAGTTTACCGCTGGTTCAGAACATTAACCCTAAGCACTTATACTCATCGCAAAAGTGGGGTGCACTCGTGGAATGGATTGCCGCAGCCTGAATACATACAAATCGCCAGTGGGTCGTTGATTGCTTCTGCAAATCAAGATTCGGTAATCGCTGGATGCTTGCCCAACGATGGGAAAGGTTTTTCCACCGCGCAATAAATCAATTTCAACCAGATGAATGACACTGGCTAATACTTGGTTCCGTTTGCGTTCATAAGTTATTACGGCTGTGCCGGTAAGGTTGCTGTACTGGATGGCATGACGGGTTCAGTGGCTCGTCCTGTAACAACGGCAACATCGGGAATGCTAACCAAGACACTTGCATCGCCACTGCTAAAGTAGATCCGCTTCTCGACTTCGACCCGGTATTTCTCGCTCAGCTCGACTTTATCCAAACGCTAAAACCCTTGAATGAAGCTGGTTCTGTCATATCAGATTGTCTCTAGACTTTTCTCGATATCAGATTAGCCGCTGGAAATCTGAAAAAGTCTCGACTCTGTCTGAGATCGAGGCACCGACAAGAACGGGAGCTTTTCAAAATGGACAAAGTCAAGCTTAGTCTGCTTTGACTGCTAGGTTAAATTACTGGCTTTCGCAACGGCTTGCTTTAACTCGGCAAAGGTAATCTTACCGTCTGCGTCGGCATCATACTGTGCGAGTAACTCTTGGGGGCTACGGGTATCGGTTTCGGCTTCGATGACGGCACTTAAGCCAGGACTTAAGAACAGCTCACTCAAGGAGACTTTGCCATCTTGATCGCGATCTAATTGATTAAAAAGAGTTTGAAGCTCTTGCTCGGTGGCCATCAGTTTCTACCTGCCTTAAGTTTTCCATTGCCTTGCTGGAGTCAAGCCGACAGACGAACCAAAAAGTATCACAGGAAGCTACAACTCTCTACCTGTAAGAGTTTCAGAGCATCGGCAATTGAAGCCGCACGGCTGCAAGCGATGCATCATACAGGTTTAGACAACTTCTGCCCGCAGTACTAAGCAGAAAGCAGTCGGACATTGCCTCTTTGGCTACGTTTTTGCGGACTTTCCTGAAACTGATTCTGAGTCAGGCTTACCAGGTTAATTGGCACTTTTTTAGTCGTCTGTCCAGCTCGATATCTAAAAGTTAGCAGCACTGCCGCTGAAACTAATCGTTCGCTGGTTAGAACTCGCACGGCGCTCCAAGGGGGCTTAAGACAGAAACGGCGGTCGACGCCAAGCTGTCGTCCAGTAGAGAGCCGAATGCGCTGCCCCCGCTGCATGCGCGTCGCTGAGTCACTTTACTCAAGCGGTCTTGCCCTCAGTGACTCAGTTTGTGTGCTCGTCTGGGGTTGGCTACACTCACAGCTCAATCAGGGTGAGTGCGCGTGTCACAGCACCAGAGCCAGACCCACCACCTTAACAAAGGCAAATCCTTGCCGTAAAAACAAATTATGTTTATGGCGCGACAATTATATTGACCGAATGACAATTACATTGCCCACGCCAGAGTGGCAGAGTAAGAGATCACTCTTTCATTTATAAATCGGATCAGATCGCATCGCTGAGTTCAGCAATTGTGATCAGCCGAAAGTTTCCAAGCAAAGACACTAGGAGACGTCCCAACAGCCATGCGAGACGTCCTAGTGCCCGTAGCCATTAAATATCAACAGGTCCAACTGTACATGAACGCGAAGAGCAAGGGGCAGTCCCAACAAACCGCGGCAGCCAAAGCGGGCATTTCAGCGCGCACGGCTCGTCGCATTGAAAGTGGTAGTCATCGATCGCAACGCGGACGACCAAGAGATTGGCGGACTCGTGCTGACCCACTTGATGGGCACTGGGAAGCGGACTTACTGCCGCTGCTGGAACGTGAACCCCGACTTGAACCCATCACGTTGTTTGAAGCCCTGAAAGCGTTATATCCCGGACAGTACGATGACAAGCTGAGAACCGTGCAACGGCGAGTGGAACGCTGGAAAGCGAAACATGGCAAGCCCAAAGAGGTGATGTTCAAAATTCAGCATGCACCCGGAGAGTTGGGACTGTCCGACTTTACGCACCCCTTTGAGGTGCGTATCACGGTAAAAGAACAATCGTTTCAGCACATTTTGTATCACTACCGACTCGCTTTCAGCGGCTGGCAATATGTGCAGGTCATCCAGGGTGGAGAAAGTTTTGTCGGTTTATCCCAGGGCTTACAGAATGCCTTGTTTGCCTGTGGGGGCGTGCCTCAACAACATCGGACTGATAGTCTCAGTGCGGCGTATCGCAATACTGGCGGACGCCATCCCCAACTGACGCAGATGTATGCCGAAATTTGTGACCACTACCGAGTGCAACCGACTCGAAACAATCCAGGCGTAGCACATGAGAACGGCTCGATAGAATCGTCCCATGGCTACTTCAAACGCCGCTTGTGTCAGGCTTTGTACCGTCGAGGGAGCTTTGATTTTGAGAGCGTGGCACAGTGGAGCAGTGCACCCGCTTTCTGCTGGACGTCGGTGCGCAACCCGAAGCGGCGCTGACCCAAGCTGATTGTGAACTACTCTTGTTTGAGCTGCAAAGTCGGTTGCAAGATCGGGGCTGGTGCAAGGACAACTTGCTTGTGCTTGTGAACGCCAGTGACCCAGCAGTCGATCAGTGTGACGCTGAGCCCCTGGAGTTGCAATGGTGATGGTCATAGCGCAAGCGCCCCTTGAAGGGGCGCTTGCGCATCAACTTTACGCGGTTAATTAACCGTTGATGCTGGGAGCCGCGATGGCAACAGGAGCCACTTCGCCAGCCGCCAGGTCGAGGGGGAAGTTGTGCGCATTCCGCTCATGCATCACTTCCATGCC
>JAJPKC010000030.1 GCA_021323955.1 Oscillatoriales cyanobacterium Centralia_MAG_596
CAATCTCTTGTACAGGTATCGGGATAGTCGGTGGCACGATCGGGATGGATGGTGCTTCTGGAGCTGGATCCTCAGACAGTTCTGCCCAAACATCATCCTCTTCTGTCGGGGCCGTAACCTGTGGTTGAGACATAGATGACAGGTGAGCCTCTGATAATGGATGCGTAAATGGAACGGGTGATGGCGCTGGTGGGGCGATCGATGATGGCTTTGGCTCCGGTTCTTGCTTCAAAACAGGTTGAAAATGGTGCTGCTGCACCCAGAGTCGGTTGACTTCTATTGCCCAATGCTGCAAATAGCCAGCAGTTTCCTGGTCGCCGTTTGCTGCCATCTGCGTCGCGACTTGCTGCATCATGTGCACCAAGCCGGGGCCAACAAATGCCTGATTAGCACTCAGTAGCTCACTCTCTGATCCTTTGGGACACGCTAGGAGTGCCTTGATCAAGTCCAGATACACCTGCTTCTGGTCGTCTTCAGGCATTGGGGTTACTGTTTGGGCGACAAATAGATGATGGATTTGGCCGGCCAGGTTGTGGAGAAATTTAGCTTCCCTGGGATTACCCTGGCTAGCTAGTTGGGCCGCGACCTGCTCCATTACCTGCACCAATTCAGGTGTGACCATTGCTTCATGCTGCCGTAGCAATATCCACTCTTCACCACTGGGACACGCTAACAGTTGTTGGATCAGACTAACGTAGGCTTGAAGGCGTTGTTGATTCATACGAGCCAATGCTCCACAACGTTCTAACGCTACTTCTATCCTCGCCCGAAAATCAGCTAATGACGCAGGAATTAATGAATTGTTGAGTCTGTTTAGGCTTTCGACGAGACAATACTCCAAAAAACAAATTGACGAACCTTGTCACTCGCTGACTCCGTTCGTCAATTTGCTCTAATCACTTCTACTTGATCGATGTCATCCCTCGTTGACTCTATCCACCAAGCAGAGGTCGTTAAATTGTTCAAGGCCCCTCCTTGACCACGCTAGCATTTATAGGTTTCGCAGTGTTTAACGTGATCCACCAATAGCCATTTCTTCCGAGATCCTCGTCTGGTCTTGCTTCTTTGAGAAGCGTCACCACTTGGTTCTATTTTGATGGTTCTCTGCGATCCCATTTACATAATAACAAATCCGCACTTGGATTAAGGGAGGATTAACAACTTGTTGCATCCCCTCAAACTCTCTCCAGTGAGGCAAACCATCCATACAGCAAGCCTCTGAAAAAACGACATCGCAAACATCAAGCCGAATACGATAACGAGAAGCGTATGTTCACCCACGACTCCAGCATTGCCAGTCCAACGCCGGGTGCTGCGTCAGACCTAAACGCCTGTCCAGCAAGCACCAGTCGCAGCACGATCGCCACTAGAAAGACCATCATGGGCGATAGCCAAAACTCCCTTTCTCGTAGAAGCGCCATGGCAGCGCAATGTGATTGAGCGGTGATGGATTATCTAAATAGTGATGGAATCGCTGGTATAAGCGCAGTTAACCAATTTGATTCCGGGTTATCTGTAAAGGCCGGGATTGTAGCGATCGCCCCCTTCAGTCAAGGCAGGCTCCGGTGCTGTGACGGTAAAGTGATCTAAATTCTGCCGCAGCAGATCTTTTTGAGACGCGGTCAAGCCAGGAATATCCAACACCTCTTCAACCGTTTGATAGGGAGAATGTTGAATAATTGACCGTGCCAAGTTTGGATACAGCCCCGGATACTTCTGGAAAGCCCGAATATTGCTATTGTTTAAGTCAACTTTTTGGCCAAACTCAGTTTCTAGTTTGCTTTCCACGGCACTTTGGCCCGGTAACTCTAAAGCCAGCGATAAAACGGAGTGGTTTCCGAGTGGTTCTGCCCATACTGCGCTTTTCGTTCCTGCGTAGCCCCACAGACCCATCGATATGATGGCAACTAATAGCCCTGTCAATAGCCATTTCATAATAAGTCCTCGTGCTGAGACAATAGTTGGGTTTACCGGTTGTGTTCAGATTTCGGTATGACGAACCAGAATAGGCCATGGCATAACACTAAACTTGCGAGCGTTGGGTAAATGTTCACTGTTCAGGGGGTTTACATTCATACAAAGGCTAAATATTGTTGTGTGCCTGAATGTCCATGCTCTGCCTCAATTTAATCAAAAACAAATTAACGATCGCGCCTGGAACCCTCTAGGGCCGGTTGCGTGCTACCCATGGATCTCCCCGTGGGGCATGGTTGCGCCAGTTAAGATCGTTTCGCTGGTGTCAACAGCGCCTAACAATGCTCCAGACAAATTAACCTCACACAGATTGGCATCGCACAGGTCAGCACCGTTGAGGTCGACGTTACACAGATTTGCTTTCCAGAGCTTTGCACCGCACATCTTTGCGCCAGTGAGATTAGCGGCCATCAAATTAGCTTCCGCCAGGCAAGTCAAATGCAGAGTGGCATCGCTCAGATCTACATTGATCAGTGATGCACCACTCAGATCAGATTCGGTCAGATTAGCAGATTTAAGAACAGCCCGACTTAAATTTGCACCGCTTAAGAACGCCCCAAATAAATTGGCGTGCGATAAGTCTGCTTCAGACAAGTTGGCTTCGCTAAAATTTGCCACACTCAACGTTGCGTTTGCCAGATTTACGCCTGTAAGTTCAGATCGGGCGAAGTTAGCACCGCTTAAATATGCTCCGCTCAAATCAAGATCGATCAGACAAATACTGCTAAAGTCTCTTTCCCCTGCTGCATAGCGCTTTAATAGTTCAAGTTCATCCATTGTGGTCATTTGATGAGTGTTTACAGGCTGAGAGTGGTGCATGGATAATCTCCTCACGCGATCGTCAATTGAGAGGATGAACTGGAGTAAGATAATGCTTAAACCATTGGCAAGCCAGCATGGCGACCTGTTTTAAGGTGCCCGGTTCCTCGAACAGGTGCGTTGCACCAGGAATAATTTCAAGCTGTTTTTCTGGTGTTTGGTCTAGCAGGTCTAGCGCATCTTCATTCATGGCAAGAACAGGAAAGTCGTAGCTACCTACGATCAACAAGGTGGGTGCCTGGACTTGCCTGAGTGCAGAACGAGCCAGATCGGGACGTCCACCCCTGGAGACGACCGCCTTGACCACATCCGCCCGTTGCGTTGCCGCAATGAGCGCTGCCGCACTGCCTGTACTGGCCCCAAAGTAGCCGATACGCAGGGTTTGGGTCGCTGGGGTGCGGCATAGCCAGTCCGTAGCGCTCACAAGTCGTGCCGCCAGTAGACCAATATCAAACCGGAAATGGCGTGTCCGCATGTCGATCGCTTCTTCTTGAGTCGTTAGCAGATCCAGGAGGAGGGTTGCTAATCCTTCCTGCTGCAGTA
>JAJPKC010000551.1 GCA_021323955.1 Oscillatoriales cyanobacterium Centralia_MAG_596
GTTGAGCCATGGCCTGAAGGGTCTGCACCAGTGCTTCAGGGCTGACGCGGTTGCGGCTGGCCAGTCCTGACCCATCGACCATGCTGTATCCAGCCGCGTTGACCCCCAGGGGCGTCAGGGTTGCTTTCACAGCCGCAATCCCACCAGCCGTCGCGTCCTGGCTCGGCGTCTGCGTGGCCCCTAACGTTTTGAGGAGTGCTTCCGCGTAAGTATTGTTGCTCTCGCGATTGGTTTCAATCAACAGTTGGGCCAGGGGTGCCGATTCGACTGCCGCCAGCTCAGGTTCACCCGGCGGGGCAGGCGTTGCTTTGACGACCGTTGCGCTCTGGACGGTGATATTCGCGTTTGTGAGCGCTGTGCGAAACTTATCAATCAAATAGTTGCCGGGATTCGGGATGGATACGGCGATCGGCTCAGCCTCTGAACCCGCCCGCAGTTGTCCTGTAACCCGGATCAGCCACTGGTCGGGTGCACGCACCGCATCGACATATTCGCCTTCCTGGGCCGAGACCGTGGTGGTCTGATTGCTGAGTCGCCAGGTATTTGCGTCGGTGGGATCATCCCACTGCACCTGCAATGGTTGGCCAACCCGCTGTGGAAATAGCGTCATGCCAATTCCATTCTGGTTCAGCATCAAGCTGTTGACTGGCGCACCATAGCCTTCCAGGGCGTCGTCTTTGTCCCAATAGGGATTGCTGGCGGCCCCCCGAAAGTACGTGTCATCACCAATTAACTGCCCAACCTGCTGGATCCCTTGCTGCTTCAACTGCTGTGCCAGCGCGGCCAGTTGGGCTGTGGTCAGGCTGGGATCACCGTGTCCCACAATCCGCAGGGTGGTCGGGTTCGTCTGGTTGCTACTGCCATAGACAGCCGTGTGAAAACGATACTGCGCGCCCAGTGCTTTCAACGCAGCAGCCGTCGTCAAAAGCTTATTGTTCGATGCCGGAATAAACAGCTTTGAGGCATTCCGCGCAAACAGCGTCTGCCGATCGGTACCCGTGCCGAGCCTTTGTACCAGGATGCCCCACCGCACGCCAGCCAGGGACGATCGACTGGTGATGAGAGTAATCGCGCGGCCCAACTGAGCCGGACAAAGGGTGCCCGCTGGGGTCGTCTGCGCGACTAACGGGGTCGATCGCACTGTTGAAGTGGGTTGAGCCAGACCGGGCAGGTAATTGGATAACACCAGACTGATTGTGGCAAAGCCCACCGCTAAGCCACGGTTGATCGGAGATTTTAAATTCATGCGGTCGCGGTTTCCATGACACCAGTAGCAACGTCTTTACGGCTCACCATTCGAGTTTCAGCGAGTGGCGATTCTTTTGATGGTTTGACTGCCAGCAAAGTTCCAGCTACACAGTTTCTCTCTCACGGTAGACGATGCCGGATAGAAGAATATGAAACACTAATGTGTCGTGAAAATCCTATAGCCAAACGCTATAGCATACGCCAATGCGAACACGAGAACCACAATTAACGGAACAACCGTCGATCGTCTATGCCAAACGATCGCACGGTCACGCTGGACTGTCCTTTCTCACAGCCCTTGCCTTACTCTTGTCCTTGCTCAGTTTAGGCATTAGTGGATTCCTTGCCTATCGGTTTCTGGACTTGCAGCAGGCATTCGCCGTGATTGATGGCGCGCTCAACCATACTCCCACATCCAGGATCCGTCCTGGGAGTGAGCCAACCCCCAATCCAGCGACCAGCAATTCAACGGCAGCGCCACAGTCCGTATCCCAGCCTTCCCAATCGTCCAGTGGTGCGGGAACGCAACCGGGACAACTGATCCAACCAGCGATCGACAGCAAAGCCCAGGTTGAAATCATTGCCGTCAACCGGATCCAAAATCCGAATACGAAGCTCCGGGACTTTGTGAACATCCAGTTTCGCGTGCGTCGGACTGCCCCGAAAAGCGAAACCATTGACTATGACCAGGGACTCATCTACCCCGGTAGCACCACCGCCCGCAATCCCGCCACGGGTGAAACCTATCAAGCGGTCGATCGCATGAACCGTGCCACCAGCAATATCGCTGTCAGTGACCTTAATCCAAACACGCCGACCGATGCCTACGTGTGGATGCAGATTCCTGAAAGCACAACGGCGATCGATATCCTAATCCCCAAGACCCAGGCGTTCAAAAACGTCCCGATCGCCAATTAACGGTCTGGTCGAACCGGAGCAGGGCAGAATTCTGGATCTGGCACAGCAGCCAATCCCATTGACGGCGGCGAAATCACCACACGCCATGCTGACCCCTGCCTCCTGAATTCTGCTTTTTGCCTCCCCACTGCTCTACAGCTTAGTCCCGCACTCCGGGCAGAAGTTGTTGTTGGCAATGTTCTTGGCACCGCAACTGCTGCAGTAAACCAGCTCAGCCGCCTTGTCCAGGGTTTTGTGCTCCGGTAGGCCAACCATTTGAGCATTGCTCTTTCCCGGTGGAATCATCGGGTAGCAGTTTTCATCCCGTCGCACACGGACGTCCAGCAAGACAGGCCCGTCGTGGGTAAGCATTTGGGCGATCGCGCTTTTCAACTCATCGCGCGAACTGATCGTCATCCCCTTAATGCCAAACGCCTCGGCAAGTTTGACAAAATCGGGCATCCCGACTTCCATGTTGGAGCAGGAATAGCGCTCTTCATAGAAGGCCTGCTGCCACTGACGCACCATCCCCTGCCAGCCGTTATTGATAATGACTGTTTTCACATTGATGCCATACTGCGCCAGGGTGCCCAACTCCTGAATATTCATCTGGATGCTGGCATCCCCGCTGATGCAGATCACATCTTCGTCCGGCAACGCGACCTTCACTCCCATTGCGGCGGGCATCCCAAACCCCATCGTCCCCAGTCCGGCACTTGAGATCCAGCGACGCGGCCCGTTTTTGAGGAACTGCGCGGCCCACATCTGATGTTGACCCACATCCGTCGTGTAGTAAGCGTTGGGAGCCTGGATGCCCAATTCCACAATTACTTCCTGTGGTGAGAGGCTATCGGGATAGCGGGGCACTTCCAGGGGATAGTCTTCCTGCCAGCGGGCAATGCGGTTAAGCCATGCCTGGTTACGCTGGGACTCGCGCACGTCCCCATCTTCCTGGCTCCGGCGCAACAGCTCAATCAAAACATTCCGGACATCGCCCACGATCGGCACTTCAGGCGCGCGATTTTTGCCCACCTCAGCCGGATCGATGTCGATGTGAATCACCTTCGCCCGTGACGCAAACTCGTCTAGCTTACCCGTCACGCGATCGTCGAACCGTGCGCCCACGGCAATCAGTAAGTCACATTCAGTCACCGCAAAGTTGGCGTAGGCAGTGCCATGCATCCCCAACATGCCAACCGACAGCGGATGATGTTCGTCAAATGCACCAATCCCCATCAAGGTCGTTGTAACCGGCAGATTGAATCGCTCTGCCAGTTCCTTAATCTCAGCATGGGCATTGGACGCGATCGCGCCTCCCCCCACGTACAGCAACGGTTGTTTGGATTGGCGAATGAGCCGCAGCGCATGTGCAATCTGGCGCGGGTTTCCCCTCACCGTTGGGCGATACCCAGGCAATCGGATGTCGTCCAAACTCACGGGCTGATAGTCAAACTCAATCTGGGCGACATCTTTGGGGACATCAATCAACACGGGGCCTGGGCGGCCAGTCGTGGCAATGTAAAAGGCCTCGGCTACAATCCGCGCCATATCCTTCGGGTCACGCACCACGTAGGAATGCTTGACGATGGGCAGCGTAATCCCAAAAATGTCGGTTTCCTGAAACGCATCTGTGCCGATCACGTGGCTGGCAACCTGCCCGGTAATGACCACCAGCGGAATTGAGTCCATGTGAGCGGTGGCAATACCCGTGACCAGATTGGTGGCACCAGGCCCGGAGGTAGCAAAACAAACCCCCACTTGACCCGTCGCACGGGCGTAACCGTCCGCAGCATGGGCTGCTCCCTGTTCATGCCGCACCAGGATGTGCTGAAACCCACCCTCAGCCTGTGCCCGATACACCTCGTCATAAATTGGCAGAATCGCACCGCCCGGATATCCGAAGATATGCTTTACTCCGTGGCGCTTCAAGCTGTCAATCAATGCGAACGCGCCAGTTACCCGCTTCACAGCTACACGTTGCAGTTGCACTAGGAAACCTCAACAACCGTTAGATGAATTTGTATCGAATGATGCATTAATAGCTAGAACTTAAGTCTAGTGCGGATTGCGATCCCTGTCGAGCACTTTTGCCCAAAAGGGTAAATCCTTATAATGCCGATTCTAGCGAAGGATCAGGCTCATTGCGTAGCGGTTTATCGTCATCGCTTCCTGACATCCGCCGTAAGCGGCAATGAATCTTCGTGTTGGCGCACGCGCGCACGATGAAGCGTGCTTTCTCCAGTCTATTGCCTTCTACCGCCTGACCGTTAACGGCTGACAGCCGCCCTCTAGCTCCGGCTCTTAACCGCTGCCTACGTCACGGCTCTAAATGACATCCTGCAACACCCGACGCGTATTCTGCCAGGCCCAGATCCCAACAATGCTGACCACCAGACTCATCCCCAGCAGCACCACGCGTAACCCCACCGCGTCCGTCAGGGGGCCGGCGATCGCCAGCGGTACGCTCAACGCAATGTTCACCACATTATTCTGGAACCCAAACACTTTGCCCCGCATCGATTCAGGGGTTTGTTGCTGGATCAGCGTTTGCATGGGCACACCCACTAAAGATGCGCCCGTGCCGAGCAGCACACTCAGGCTCAGGCCAACCCAGAGGTCGCTGGTGAACGTAAATACCGTTAGCCCCGCCGCCATGATCAGGAAGCCAATGAGCGGCAGCGGCTTGTGGTGAAAGCGATCGCCCCAGTGCCCTAATACTGCGGCTCCGAAGACCATCCCAATCCCAGCGGCTGCCAGCAAAAAGCCAAACTGGGTTGGTTTGAGCCCAATTTCTTCCACCAGGTCGATCGCGAGGATGGTCAACGCTGCGAACACTGAGTACAACAGGGTTAACTGCACCATCGCGCTACTAACCAATCGGTCTTTCTTGAGATACGCCAGTCCCGATTTGAAATCGCTCCACGGATGAGCACGGGTGATCGTGGAGTCAGCCACCGTTTCCCGGAGGGGCAACGCATACAAAATCGCGGCTCCAGCTAAATACAGTCCGCCCAGCAGCAGTTCTTGCCCAAAGCGTCCCCACGATCGGGCCAGAGTCAGCAACGGTTCACCGATCGCAAATCCAACAATGAGTGACCCCATGAGCGTGGTGGTAAACAACGCATTGGCACTCATGAGTCCTTGCCGGGGCACCAGCAGTGGGATCGCTGCCTGCTCTGCCGGGGCAAAAAATTGCGTCAGGACAGATTCCAAAAATCCAATCATCAGCAGCACGGCAAATTCCCTTGGTAGCAAAGGAATGGCCAGAATGAGCAGCCCACGCAATAGATTGCAGCTAGCCAGGATCTGCCGTTTGTCAAAGCGATCAACAAAAATCCCTGCCGCCGAGCCAAATAAAATTGCCGGTAGCGTAATTGCAAACATCAATGCCGATCGGGCGGAGTTTTCTAAACCGGGTGGCGGCTGATAGTTGACCAGTAACGCAATTAAGAAGACAAAGAAAACCTTGTCGGCCACCTGAGAAAGAATTTGTGCCGTCCACAGTGCCAAAAACGGTCGATTTCGCAGCAGCGCCACAAACCCACCGCCAGTGGGGCTGGTTGGAATCATAGAGTCATTTTGCCTGGAAAATCGTTTGGAAACCAGTTTCGGTTCCTCTCCTAGTGTGTGCTGTGTTGTCGCGATCCGCCATCTTTGGCCATTATTCACTGAGCCATTCTAGTGTTCCTTCCTGCAAACCGAACCAAACAAATTCTGATCTATACATAATCACCTAACGCACCTCGCTGTAACGCGCCAACAGGGCAGTCAGAAAACTGGCTGCGTTTGTCAGCGTTCGCGCATGAGCACCGCTGGCCGAAATCCACCATCCTCGGGCTGTTTCGGGCGATCGCCACAGATCAAGATGCGCCACGTCAGGGTCAGCATAAAAACTGTCCTCACCCTGACCCAGCAGCGCCGAGCTCCAGTGGGTGAAGTAATCATGGCTCAGACGATGCAGGGGAAACGACCCCGCCAAGGGTACACCCCAGCCATCGATCGCGATCAGCGCCTTTACCGTCCCGCCCAATCCCTGCCACCCGATCGCGGCTCCCATTGCACCCACCACCCCAGCGCTGAATCCAATCAATACTAACGGCGTCTGGAGCCAGTCATCCGGACAGTAGCGGCCAAGCTGCTCGTGTAAAAAGCGCAGAATGTGCCAGGCCGAATAGGCCGGATAGCGGTCTGCTGGAAACGTTAGCAGCGTGAATTGGTCAGCCCCTACAGAGTCTAACCGTCCCTGAAGTGCCGCCACGAACATATGGGTGGCGCTGCGATCGTGCATTCCCGGACAAATAATGACGTACATTGGCTGGCTATATTCTGCTCCAGGGCTTCGCTGGGAAACGGTTGAACAACTGCGTCACTCCCACAGCGCTATTTTTAAGCTGCCGTACAAAAGAATTAAAGAAAAATTTTAGAGTTAAAGAAAAATTTTAGAGTTCGTTTTAAGGATCCCGTGAGGGAACTCTAGGGCAAGCTGATGCTCTCATGAATACTGCTTTTTGAGAGAATTTACGGTCAGGAATTGCCGCAATTTGAATTGTCTTTTTGAGAGAATTTGTAGTCAGGAATTATTGCCGCAATTTGAACCGTCATCAATCAGCATCTCAGCACGTTGTTCCCTAAATAGATGAAACTTCCAGTTGAGCGCAAAGTGATCGCGGGCTTTGGACTGACACTGCTGTTACTCAGCCTGATCAGTGGATTTTCAGGTTGGAATGCGTTTCGGTTTATGCAGTCGGCAAATCGAGCCGCGCGAACCCAGCAGATTGTGACTGAACTAGAAGCGTTTATGTCTGAGCTGAAAGACGCTGAAACCGGGCAACGTGGCTATATCATTACGGCTAAAGATAGCTACCTTGAACCTTACTACGCCACCGTTGGACGGCTCGATGTCCACCTCGATACTCTACAGCAACTGATGGCGGACAACCCATCGCAACTACAGCAATTGGCCACCCTCAGACCATTGACCACCCGAAAAGTGGCTGAACTACGCGAAACGATCGCCATCCGACGTGCTCAGGGGTTTGCCGCCGCACTCAAGCGCATTGACAGTGATGAAGGCAAGCGGTTGATGGACAATATCCGGCAAGGTATTCAGGTGATCCAGGCGGATGAGACCTTGCGGTTACAGCAGCGCACTCTGCAAACCACAAAAAGTGCCCAACTGCTAACGCTGGTCGTGGTACTGGGGAGTTTGAGCGCGATCGCGCTCGTGCCAGCTGCTGTGCTCATCATCAATCAGGACATTTACAGACGGAAACAGGCAGAGCAGGCGCTACGGCAAAGCGAAATGGCCCTACACCAGACGAATCAGCGGTTAGTCGAGCAGGTCAGCGAACTGGAACAGCGCCACAAGGCGACGGCACTGTTCAACCAGATGAGCGATCTGTTTCAAACCTGCCTTACCTTTGAAGAAGCTTGTACCGTCATTGCTCAAACGGTACCCGAATTTTTCCCAGCAGTATCAGGCGGCATTTTTCTTACGAATGCCTCCCGTAACCTGGTCGAAGTGGCGGTTAGTTGGGGTGAAACATCCCACGGTCAGCCACTGTTTGCGCTGGATGAATGTCTGGCACTGCGGCGAGGGCAACCCCACTACAATCAACACAACCATCAAGGCCTCCGGTGTAGCCACCTTCGATCAACGTTTACCGGCGAGTGTTTCTGCATTCCAATGCTGGCGCAGGGCGATGCGATTGGTGTCTTACAGCTACAGACGACTGGTCAAAACACGTTAACTGAAGCACAACAGGCCGTCGCGGTCGCGATCGCCAAGCAAATCTCACTGGCGTTAGCAAACTTAAAGCTCCGCGACATTCTGCAAACCCAGAGTATTCGCGACCCACTCACCGGGCTATATAACCGTCGCTACCTGGAGGAATTCCTGCTGCGAGAACTCCACCGCGCCCAACGCAACCAGCAATCGATCGGCGTGATCATGGTCGATGTGGATCACTTTAAGCGCTTTAACGACACCTTTGGTCACGAAGCGGGCGATGCCGTTTTGCGCGAGCTGGGTTTATTTCTGCGCACCAATATTCGCAGTTCCGATATTGCCTGCCGCTATGGGGGCGAGGAATTGACCCTCATTTTGCCCGATGCGACCTTAGCAGAAACATGCAATCGAGCTGAAGCCCTGCGTGAAGGGGTCAAACATCTGAGTGTGCAGCATCGCCGCCAACCGCTCACGGCGATCAGCATTTCCCTTGGGGTCGCCTGTTTTCCCCTGCACGGCACTACGGGGGACGCAGTTCTGCAAGCCGCCGATATGGCTCTTTACCGTGCTAAGGCAGAAGGGCGCGATCGCGTCGTCACCGCTTAGTACACGCCACCCCAAAAGAGGTTTGGAATCGAACGTCCATGCCCCAGGCTCATACTTAGAGCTTTTCCCAACCAATGACCAATGACCTTTCTGATATGCCCGTAGGGCTTTATGACCAATGACCACTAACGTTTGATTCCGAACTCTATCAACGACGATCGATACTGAGCTTCGCTTTGCATCTCGCAGAACTTAATAGTGTTCTTATCTCATCCCCCAGGAGGGGATGTTACGCTAGGTGGAAGTTCAGCGAGGAATAGTCAGTGGTTGCTACACCTGAAAAACTCCAACTCTCATCAGAGGCATCAGTCTCCCACGAGCGAGTCGCCGTGCTCCTGATGGGCTACGGCGAGGTCGAAAGCTACGAAGATTTTGCGAATTACAACGAGCAAGCGCTCAACCTTTTGACCGCAAAGTTTGCACCTGTACCAACCTGGGTCTACCCTCCGTTAGCAAAACTGTTGGCCGTGTTCGATTTGCATGAATGGAGCCACCAGCATGACCATTTCATCTCACCCCATAACGCCATTTTTGAGCGTCAGCGGGCTGGTATTGAGCAGCATCTACGGGAGCGCTGGGGCGATCGCGTTACGGTCTTCAAAGCGTTTAACTTTTGTGCGCCCTTCTTGCCGGAACAGGTATTGACGGACATTAAGGCGCAAGGCTTCGATAAGCTGCTGATCTATCCACTCCTGGTTGTCGACTCAATCTTCACCAGCGGGATTGCCGTTGAGCAGGTCAACAAAGCGTTAACCAAACTGGCTGCCGGGACAGAGCATTGGGTCAAGGGGACGCGTTATATTCCGTCCTTCTACAACGAGCCTGCCTACATTGATCTGATGGCTACCCTGGTAGAAGACAAGATTAAGTCTGACCTGGCAGTGGCTCATCTGCCGTCACAGACTGGCATTGTGCTGATGAACCACGGTTGCCCTCACAAAGCAAAGGGCTTTACCTCCGGCATTGATGAAAGTCAGGCCTTGTACGATCGCGTGCGTGAAAGGCTAATTCACCGCTATCCCCTTACATCGGTCGGCTGGCTCAATCACCAGACGCCACTCATTGAATGGACGCAGCCCAACGCCGATCTTGCGGCTCGCAATCTGATTGATCTGGGCGCAACGGCGATCGTGTTCATGCCGATCGGCTTTGCCACCGAAAACCACGAAACGCTGCTGGATGTTGATCACATCATCCACGCCCTGCGCCGTCGCCATCCCCACGTCACCTATGTGCAGATGGAATGTGTCAACGATCGCCCCGATTTTCTTCAAATGGCGGCTGAATGGGCTAATCCCCAGATCGAGGCACTACTGTCGGAACAGGCGCTTGCGGTCAATCCCAGTCTGGCGCGATCGCACACCCATGACCATCACAGCAACGCTCACCATCATGACCACGGCCATTCCCACGGCAATGGGCATCACCATGACCACGGCCATTCCCACGGTAATGGGCATCATCATTGAGTGTCGGGTAAGTCATTAGCGATTGCCACTGGATTTGTGCCATTCGAAATTACCAACGACAGCGGCAAAACAGTCAGGCTGAGCCATTCAGCCCTGGTCGTGGGATGATATAGTTTCTCATCCCACCGTTCGCTGAGGCACAACGGTGCCTTTTTCGATTGGCACGATAGCGACAAAGTGTGGACGTCCGCGATCGCCCGCAGTCTCCAAGCTGAATGCAAGCGATCCGTAGACACACGATCGCAATCCAGCGCAATATATGAGTGCGTGCATCAGCCAGGTGTTGTCAGGGCACTCGATTTTGGTAGGACGACGAATGATGAAGAGCGTTGTGGTTACGGGCGCATCGACGGGCATTGGTTGGGGAACGGTCAACGTTCTGACTCAAAAAGGCTTTCATGTCTTTGGCAGTGTGCGACGGGCAGAAGATGCCGATCGCCTCGTGGCTGAGTTTGGCGACGCGGTGACACCCCTCCAGTTTGATGTGACGGATGCACCGGCGATCGCTCAGGCGGCGAAGCAGGTGCGTGAACACTTGAACGGTGACACCCTGTTTGGGCTGGTCAATAATGCAGGCATCGCTGTTGCTGGGCCGCTCATGCATCTGCCAGTCGATCAATATCGGTTTCAGATGGAGGTCAATCTCATCAGTCCGCTCGTTGTGACGCAAGCCTTTCTGCCGTTGCTGGGCACCGATCGCACCCTTAACGGCGCACCTGGACGCATCATCAACATTAGCTCGGTTGGCGGTAAGATCGGCAGTCCCTTTCTGGGAGCCTATTCCGCGTCTAAACACGGGTTGGAAGGCATGTCGGAAAGCCTGAGGCGCGAACTCATGCTCTATGGCATTGATGTGATTATTGTCGGCCCCGGCCCGATCGCCACCCCCATCTGGGACAAAGCTGCCAAGCTTGACCTGTCCATCTACGACCAGACGGACTATGCAACGGCGACCAAGCGCTTAAGCGATTACGCCATCAACCGAGGCCGACAGGGCTATCCACCCGAACGGGTCGGTGAAGTCGTTTGGAAAGCGCTCACTGTCGCCAAACCGCGCACCCGCTACGCGATTGTTCCCCAACCGCTTATGAACTGGATATTGCCAAGTCTGCTGCCCAAACGGTGGGTAGACAAGATCGTGGCCGATCGCTTTGATCTCAACCGCCACTAGTTTGGGTCAATCGTTCAGTCTGCCAGCCAATTAAACCTAGCGTTCTGTGCGATCAAGCGCTTGATCCGTCCAGGAGGCGGGGTCTTCTTTGGGTTCCAGGTGGGTGATCACATAGCTTCCTGGCAGGGCCTCAATGATGGCTAGTTCAATCTCTTCGCATAACGTATGGCCTCGCTGCACTGTCCAATTGCCGGGAACCAGCACGTGAAACGTGATGAAGCGGCGTGACCCGGCTACCCGTGTCCTCAGGGCATGAAAAAGAATGCCTTGAGCGTCATAGGTTGCCAGAATATTGCTGACCGTTTGCCGTTCTGCCTTGGGGATGGCGCTGTCGAGCAGTCCGGCACCAGTTTCTTGCAGCAGCTTAAAGCCTGCCCAGACAATATTAGCCGCGACTAACAGCGCGATGACTGGATCCAGCACCAGCCAACCCGTTAATTTAACCAGGAAGATGCCGATGACGACCCCAAACGATGTCCATACATCAGTCAGTAAATGATGGGCATCGGCTTTGAGCGTAATGGAACGCAGCCGTTTTCCGGCCCGGAGCAAAGTCCAGGCAACGGCACCATTGATCACGGTGGCGACCAGAACCAGCGCCAACCCCAGTCCTGCCTGCTCGATCGGCTGTGGGCTAAACAACCGTTCCCAGGCCGCGATCGCAATACTAACGGCAGCCAGAACGATCAACGCGCTTTCTAAGCCACTCGAAAAGTATTCCGCTTTGGTATGGCCAAACGCATGTTCCTCATCGGGTGGTTTGGCTGCGAACGAGAGCGCCCAAAACGCGACCAGCGCGGCGACCAGGTTCACGACCGATTCCAGGGCGTCGGAGAGTAGCCCCACCGACCCCGTTAAGCGGTACGCCCCAAACTTCAGGCCAATGGTGAGAACGGCGGCAGCGATCGAGAGCAGCGTGTAAGAACGGGCTGACTGAGTATTCATAGCAATCGGCATCCAGCAGGGAAACGATCGGTCTAAGGGTTCGGTTGATCGATGGCGATCGCCCGATCCTATCTAGCCTATCTGCTTTGTTCCCCGTAAAAACGCAAGGCTGCTATAAAGATGAAACGCCGGATCCCAATAGCTATCGGTCTGACGCGAGAGGTAAATGTGGGACTTTAAGCGGAGTAGCGGGATCGAAAAGTCGGCAGCACTTTCAGCGAAGGGCGTGAACTGTGACCAGGTCTGGGCGTGGGGCATCTGGCGATCGAGTAATGCCATCAACTGATTCCAGTTTGTCCGGATGGTGCTGCGATCGAGGGCATCTGCCTGATTCGCCACGGCTACTCCCTGATCAAATCGGTAGCTACTGTCGTGAATGCGGAGAATGCTGCGTCTTCCCGGCAAGTGCAGGTCGCAAAAGTGGGCGTAATCTTGTGTTTCTTCCTTGCGCTCCAGGCGATTTCGGTAGCCTAAATCCAGCACCTGTTCAAAGATCGGCAGCAGTCCCTCCACGCGCTGACTGACTTCTGACCAATCAAAGCTGAGAAACCCTGTCTGGTCGTGGGCATTCTGGCAAACTACGGTCGCCTTTGGTCCAGCCGTCTGGAAAGTGTGCACCCGAAATACCTGAATCGCCTCTATCTCTGTTTGTGACGCCCAAAACGCAGGAACACCGGCGGCTCGAAGCTCTTGCCCATATACCTGCTGCTCACCCGCTGGCCCGACGCGATACAACCGCCACCCCCGATTGGGAATCAAAAGCCGTGCGGTATAGGCGTCTAGCTTCATCACATCGGCAAAACGTTGCACGACTTGAGCACGATCGTCACCCACCACCGCTTCCAACACCAGAAAGCCCGGTGCATTGTTGTTCGGCTCCGCTGTTGCCTGCGCGATCGCCGCCTGTCGCCGCGATTTTTGCGTTGCCTCTATCCGTTGGATGCCCTGCCGCACTTGAGCGACAACCTTTGGATTCGTCGTCTCCCGCAGCAGTTGTCGATAGATCGTTGTTGCCGCATCAAGTTGACCCGATACCTCCTTCAGACGACCCGCAAAAAAATGTGCCCACGGGTTTTGCGGTGACTGTGCCAGCAGCTTCGGCACTAGTTGGGCAGCGGTGTGATAGTCCTGACGCGCAAAAGCAGCGGCGATTTCGTCAAGCATGAGAGGGGGATGGGGAATAGGGAGTGGGGAATTCGTTGTTGCTGAACAATGACCCAACCATAACTGATACTGGGTAGAGCGGGACGGCCACGGGTGACGTTCTTCTCTCCTTTTACCTTCGCTCCCACACAGCCGCAATCAGTGAAAGTGCTACAACGGGGGCGGTGACAGCACGAAGAATGCGATCGCCCAGCGAAATGGGTTGGTAGCCGACCGCGATCGCCTGCTTCACTTCGGTATCTGTCCAACCGCCCTCTGGCCCGATGGCGACGTAAATGGGCGTGGTTGAATCGCTCGATCGCCCTGCTTGCAGGCATTCGAGCAAATGGGGTGAGGTGCCGCGGGCAACGCCAAGATATTTCTGGATCGGGGCATCTGAAATTTGCTGGCGGTCGGCTTCTTGCTGAAGGTGGTGGCCAAAGGCGATCGGCTCGGCGATATGGGGGACATACAGACGCTCCGATTGTTCGGTGGCTTCGTTGGCAATCCGCTGCCAGCGATCGCGCTTTTGGGCGCTGGGGTTGAGCAGGGTGCGATCGCTCATCACGGGCAGAATCTGGTCAACGCCGAGTTCTGTAGCTTGCCGGACAACCTCATCGAATCCACTGCCTTTGGGCAGGGCAGCTACGAGCGTGACGCGGATTGGTAGTTCTGTGTGGGCGGTGATCGCTTCGAGAATTTCGGCCTGCGACTCGTGGGCCTTTGCCGCCAGCACGGCTACCCAGGCCTGTCCCTGCCCATCCATTGCGATAAAGCGATCGCCCTGTCTCAGCCGCAGCACACGCTGTAGGTAGTGCAACTGAGACGGCACCAGCAGAATATGCCCGTCATCGAGTTGGTTTGGCTGAATGACCAGTCGTTGTAACTGCACTGGAGGGGGGCGATCGTTCGCTAAATTAAGGGGTTGACGAGGAGCGCATGACCGATCGCGATCGGGTTTGGCCTGATCGGGCATCATCGCTCTAGCCGGGGGGCTTTCGACCGATTGCTCCGTCTTCAGGATAACGCCCCGGCTCCAATTCCTGGTTAGGACGTGGTGGATGCCGCCAATGGGTGTCATAGGCAGGGCAGATCGAGGGGCGGACTTGCCGCAGATCCCCGCGATCAGGCGACAGCGAGCGTCTCTGCCCTAACCAGAAAGGGCATCGCTGCAAGGGCACTTCTACTGCCGGGACAAGCGCTGCACGGCCTGTCCTCCTAAGAGCCTGTGGGTGTCCGCCAGCAGTGACGGGATTTGTGCGGCGTGGGGACTGTGTGCAAGGCAATGACGTAGATCCAGGTCGGCGACCTGCGCCCCATTTGCTCCGGGAAACCAGTGTCCGCCCTGGCCCAAAAGGTTATAGCGCATTTGGGCATACTCTACCATGTCGTAGGCGATCGCCAAATTTCTCAACCACAGCATGACCGGAATATTTAACCCACCGGGCGTTGCTTCCGGGCCTGGCAAGCCAATGTGCCAGGTGTTCACCCAGTCTTCGCCGAGACGCTCGATCGCCGCCTGCTGCAAACGCGCCAAAATGGGTGGCAGGATCTCCGCGGCGCGATCGAGTACATCCAGCGTTTTTAAGTGTTCATCAAAGTCCTGCGGTTTCGCTGCACCGACGCTCAGGGTGTGAACCTGCGGGTGGCTGAGGCAGAACAGGTCGTTAAACACAAGTGGACTCAGCGGTGCACACAGCTCAACCAGCCGCTGGGGTGGTTTGAAGAGCATGCCACCCTTCTCGGACGGGCTAATA
>JAJPKC010000126.1 GCA_021323955.1 Oscillatoriales cyanobacterium Centralia_MAG_596
ATGTAGTACCAGTGCAGATTGACGTAATCAAACTGGTTGGTGGCGATCGTCTGCAGGATGACCGCTGTGGGTGCGTGGGTGGAAAAGCCGACAAACCGTACTTTTCCCTGAGCCTGTAGCTGTCGAACAACGTCCAGACAGCCCCCCGGACGAATGCAAAAGTCCAGCAGCTCCGGTGTATTCACACCATGCAGACCGAGCAAATCGATATAGTCCAGCTTCAGGTACGACATTGATTGCTCTACCGTCTGGCGAAATGCGTTGGCGTCAGCGACCGGGGCCACTTTGGTCTGCACAATCAATTTCTCGCGGGGAAACTGCGGTAACACCTGCCCCAGCTGCATTTCTGACGTGCCGTAGCCACGGGCTGTTTCGATATGGTTGATGCCTACATCCAGCGATCGCCGAATGGTTGCCTCCAGATTTGCCTGACTATCGCTGGGGATTGCCTCCAGTGCAACATCCTGCCACTTGAACTGAT
The DNA here is from genome assembly GCA_021323955.1 of Oscillatoriales cyanobacterium Centralia_MAG_596. Classification (GTDB taxonomy): domain Bacteria; phylum Cyanobacteriota; class Cyanobacteriia; order Leptolyngbyales; family Leptolyngbyaceae; genus Stenomitos. Next base: position 482 of record JAJPKC010000126.1, read on the forward strand.
ACCGCATGCCACCGCACGAAAATACAGGCATCGCGAGTTCCGTACGCCCAAATCGACGATATTTCATTATTGGTAAGAGAAGGGTGAGTAAAGAAGCGGTGAATGGGTTAAGCGTGAGTCGGGCCACCCGTTAGCCGTCAGTCGCTCTACAGCACCGATAGCCGACTGCCAACAATCCGCAAACGGGTCTGCCGCGATCGACCGTTGCCAATCAGCTAGACACTTCAGCCATTTCAATCACGTTGCCGTCGTAGTCTTTGACCAGAAAGTTGAGTGGTCGCTCCTGACGAATCTTGTGCTTCACGTTTCGCATCTGGACTCGGAGCAACACCTGTTCCAGACAATCGCGATCGAAGCAAACGTGGCGCTGACGATTTTTCTCGCCCAGGCTGGCTCCCGAGATCACGTGCAGTTGCGTGTTTTTCTTCAACTGATACCACAGCCCTTCCGGTGTGCTGGCACTGCCAATGGTCGATCGCCCAATGCCCGGTGACACATAGAGGGGGTCGATCGCGGCGGTTCCCAGCGATTGCTCATAGTTGTAGTAGTAGTGCAAGGGGATGTCGGCGGCTGGCAGTTCGAGCAGTCCCTCATACAGGTTACGGGCCAGTTCCACATCCGACACCATAATCGTATGCACCTTGGGCGCACTGGTGAGGAACATCCACATCGCCACCGCGTAGGCTCCCAACAGCATGACCATAATGCCCTGCGTGGAAAATAAGGTGTCGAGTCCAGGAATGAACGACGCCAGCGGCAGGGATTGCGAGAGCGCAGAAATACTAGTGATATGTATAGCCATGAATAGAAAGGGCAAACGTTGCTAAGACGACAGATTGCTAAATGACAAAATGTGAGGCAGCAGTTTGTCTGAGTAACGTACGAGGGTAGTCATGTCATTTATTGTATCAACAACTGATCGGGGTGAAGGGTCGCGGGAGAGGAGCCAGCGTCCCATGCCTCCTGTTCTTACTGCCAGGGCCGCACGGAACCCGATCGCGTTTCTGGCTGCACCCCCCTTGCGTCCCTTACCGATTTATAAAAATTTCGTGTCAATTTGACTAAAACCGCTTATATATTGAAGGTCATTCCGTTTGCACAACTCATTGGAAATCTGGCTGTGTCCATTCCTACTTTCCCTGCAATTCCCTCGTTCCCGGAGTGTAACCATCCGGTAGTGAAGGGCTTGACGCATTACAGCGATCAAGATTTGCTGACCTTGTTTCAGCGGTATCCGGATTCTGGGCAGTACTTTACGGCGATCTTTTGCCGCTACAGCCCCATGGTCTATACACTCATCCGGCACTCGGCGCGATCGCCTGTCCAGGCTGACTATCTGTTTGCCAACACCTGGCGACATATTTTTCACGAGCTGGGTGGGGTTGATCTGCGTGGCGGGAGCGGTGAGAGTGAAGCTGGAATGACGCTCCAGAGCTGGCTGATCAACGTGACGGCCATTTGCATTAACCGGGCTGAACTGCCGCCTGTAGAAGCCATCCAGTACAAGCTAGAAGCGGCACCCCCGCCACTCTGGTGCTATATCGAGCGGGCGCTGGATCAGATGCCGCCGGTGCTGCGACTCATTGTGCTGATGGCGCAGACGTTTAACTGGAGCGAAACGCGAATTTCTGCTTACCTACGCGCCGAAGGCGAAGCAATGTCTCCCGCTGAGGTGCGAGCGCAGATCCAGGAGGGCTATCGACTCCTGGAGGCCACCCTTCCCGAAGATGTGCGAACTATTTACCTGGAAGGGAATGCTAGGAGCGGACTGGGGTTTAGTTCGGCATCGGTGGAGACGGGGGTTGAGTAAGACTGCGGCTGGAGCGGCTGGAGCGCAACGGTATGGTCTTTGAGCAGAATTCGGAAACCGCTACGTATCAAGATTGCCGTTGTCGCACTAACCAGAATTGAAGCTAGCACACGCACTTGGAGGCAGAGCGATGAATCATTGGATCAGGCGGAGTGGGTGTCCATCGATCGCCGTTGGGATCGCGATGCTGTGCTCCAGCGTGGTGACGATCGTGCCCCTGCTTCCCGCAGCCGCCAGCGCGACGGACTTAAATCAGCAGCTCGGTGTGCCTCTCAACAACGGAACGTTAAGCAAGACCAGAGATCAGGCCGATCGCCTGTTGCAGTTGGGGAAAGACCAGGAGTTTGATGGCTCGCTGCTTGATGCGGTTCAGTCCTGGCAGCAGGCATTGAAGCTGTATCAAAGCCTGGTTGATCGGGCTGGTGAGGCCATTGCTTACAGCTATCTGGGATCTGCTTACGCACGGTTGGGGCAGCCCACCGCAGCAGAAGATGCGCTCCGCCGTCAGCTGGCGATCGTGCGTGACAGCCAGGATTTTCAGGGCCAAATTTACGCCTTAAACAGTCTGGGTAGAGTGCTGGCCCAACGAGGCGGTATTCAGTCCGCTCAGTCGTTATTTAACGAAGCGCTGACCATTGCGACAACTATCAATAGTGCCGATGGCGAAGCCCTGTCTCATGATAGCCTGGGACTGCTGGCGGTTGGGTTGGGCAGGCGGGATGATGCGCTTGAGCAGTATACGATCGCGCTGGCGGCGGCGCGAAAAGCGGGCAATGCAACGCGCGAAGCCACGACGCTAAATAATCTGGGTGACTTGTACCGCGCTGTGGGCAGCAACCGTGACTCGATGAAGTATTACGGTCTGGCGGTGAAGTTGACTGACATTAACCGCGATCGGCCCAACCAGTTTCGTGCGATCGATGGTATGGTCGCAGCACTCAATACGCTTGGAAGCTACAACCAATCGCTGGAACTCCTCAACCAGCGGCTTCGCGTGGCCCAAATGCTGGAGAACGATCGCCAGGAGTTGGCATCGCTGCAGGCGCTCGGTCAGGTCTACGAAAAAGTGGGTGACTATCCCAAAGCGCAGCAGTCTTACCAGCAGGCGATCGAGGTGGCCCACAGTCTGGCCGATACGCAGCAAGAAGGGATCTTGCGAGAACGACTGGTCAGCCTGACGCGGCGGTGAGAGTGGGTAGAAGGTAAAGGCTAAGGGCTAAAGGCTAAAAAATTTATACTTTATACTTCATCCTTTATCAATTCTCCTATCCTCCCCCACCCCCCTTCTTCACCCTCGACGTGCTGTCTTTTGTCGAGTTCGGTGGATTGTGCTTAACATATCGATTAGATTAAAGAAGTTTGTGTCAGACTTTGAAAGCAATGGGCCGATGTGATGTCGTGACTGTTGCTGTTGGTGATTTAGCCCCCGATCGCCAGGAATAAAGCTATGTTTGAATATCTCCCACCGCTGAACGACCACAACCTGCCGTATCCGGATACCATTCATCCGATCGTGGTTCACTTCGTGATTGCGATGGTCTTGTTTGCTGTCTTTTGTGATGTGCTGGGTGCGTTCACAAAGAACACCCGTCTGTTTGAAGTGAGCTGGTGGAATTTATTCTTCGCCACGATCTCGATTTTTATTGCGGTGATTTTTGGGCAGGTCGAGGCGGGTCTGGCGGAACCCTATGATGCAGCGCGATCGGCGCTCAACACGCACACGCTGCTGGGCTGGTCGCTTTCGGCGATTCTAGCGGCGCTGACGGCGTGGCGGTTTATCCTTCGCTCTCGTGACTCACAAACGTTGCCAGTGCCCTTTATCGGCGCAGGTGTCCTGCTGAGTGCGCTTGTGTTTTTTCAGGTCTATCTGGGCGACAAGCTGGTTTGGGTGTACGGGCTCCATACAACGCCTGTTGTGGAAGCCATCCGTGATGGAGCGTTGCAATGAATCCAGACCTGATTAACCAGTTGGGTGATCAGTTGGGGGCGAATGGGTTGCCCTATCCCATTCCCATTCATCCAAACCTGGTTCACATCACGCTGGGGCTGTTCATTATTGCGATCGCATTCGACATTGCGGGGGTGCTGTTTCCGCTGGAGAAGTCAATTCTCAAATTTCTCGCGATTGATGCGGTGCGATCGAATTTCTTTGATGTGGGTTGGTACAACGTGGTTGCGGCGGCGATCGTTACCTTCTTCACCGTTGCTGCCGGATTTTACGAAATGATGCTGGCGACTCCCCCCGCCGATGTGATCAGTCCCTGGGGGCTAAAAGCAATGCCAACGATGCTCTGGCACGGCGTGGGTGGCGTGCTGCTGCTGGCAATGATGGTTGGCATGGCTGTCTGGCGAGGGTTTCAGCGGTTCGTCTGGCGCAAAGATAATGCCCGACAGGTGCAGTGGAGCTATGTGCTGACGGGGGTACTCATTCTCGGCATAATGTTTGTCCACGGTACGCTGGGCGCACATTTGGCCGCCGATTTTGGTGTCCACAATACCGCCGATCGCTTGCTGCGAGTTGGTCAAGACCCCAATGCCTTACTGAAGTAGTTCACTGAGTCCAACCCAAGATTGGGTCAACTGGAGCGTGTTGCGATGAATGTGTTGCGGTACTGGCCGTGGATTGTGTATGCGGGGTTTGTCATCCTGGCAAGCCTGTGGATGGGTGAACAGTCGCACAGTTGGCTGCCGCCGCAGGCCACTGCCGAAGCCAAACTGGTAGATGACTTGTTTAGCTATCTGGTGGTGTTGGGCACGATCATCTTTCTGGGCATTTTCGGTGTCCTGGCTGTGGCCATTCTCACCAGTCGCGTGAGTCGGTTTGATATCAGCGATGGTCCACCGATCGAAGGCAACGTCAAGCTCGAAGTGGTGTGGACTGTTATCCCTGTGCTGCTGGTGATCTGGATTGCGAGCACGAGCTTCAATGTCTACAACCAGATGCACATTCGGGGGCCAATGGATGTCGTGCATCTGCATCCTATGGGGATGGAGCCTGCCTATGCGGCTACGCTGGATGAAGCGGGTCAGCCGGTTGAAGAAATTGAGGTCAATGCGAAGCAGTGGGTGTGGACGTTCCGCTATCCCAAGCAAAACGTCACCAGTACAGAACTGCATGTGCCCGTCGATCGCCGTGTGCGTCTCTCCCTCTACTCCGAAGATGTGCTGCATGGCTTTTACGTTCCCGCTTTTCGCCTCAAGCAGGACATTTTGCCTAAGCGATCGCTGGATTTAGAATTCACGCCCATTCTGGAGGGCAAGTATCGGCTGGAAGACTCGCAGTTTAGCGGGACGTACTTTGCCGCCATGCAGGCTGATGTGCTGGTAGAGTCGCCTGACAGGTATCAACGCTGGTTGAAACAAGCGGCGGCGGCTAAACCCACGCCTGCCTTTAACCAGGCCTATTCGGAGTACTATCGCGGCGAGCCAAACAAGCCGGTCGAAGTGGGGTGGAAGTCTGTGCCGCCTGCAAAACCGCCGCTAGTGAATCAGCCCACGCCGGAAGGGATTGAGGAAGAGGTGCCGGACAAAAAGGGAATTGAGAAAGATATGAAAAATGAGCGATGAGGATGCATACCGATGGTGTGGATAGAGACATCTCGGCTCATTCTTCGAGAGTTTCAGCAAGAAGACCTGCACGATCTTTTACCGATACTTGCAGATCCTAAAGTTATGAAGTTTTCTCCCACAGGCGTTAACTCAGTTGAACAAGTCCAGGCGAGAATTGCGGGCTTTATTGCTTGCTACAAAGAGTTTGGATTTGGGAAATGGGCTGTAATGCTCAAAGAAAATCACCAGTTGCTTGGGTACTGCGGTATAGCGGTAGAGTCGATCGATGGCAAGGATGAAAAAGAACTTGGCTATCGACTTGATTCCAGATATTGGAAGCAGGGTTTGGCTACTGAAGCTGCATCAGCGGCAATTAAATGTGGCTTTGATCAGTTTGGTCTTTCATACATTCTTGGTATTGTTGAACGGGAAAATACAGCTTCAGTGAGGGTTCTTGAGAAGATCGGCATGCGACATCAAAGAACAACCATCTTTCATGAAGTAGAGATGGATTTATATCAAGTGAATGCTCCTGCATAGCAATAGCGTCTAGCCGCTCATCTAGAGAACACGGACTACTAATTATTACCACTGATTTGTCGCCTATCCCTATCCTTGGCTCTTAACAACCAATCACCAACAACTCTTTTAAATGACAAACATTTCAGCCGAAAGTCTGGGTAACGGGAGTGAGGCAACTCCTCAAAGTACGCCCCCCGAATGGCGGCGCTACTTTTCTTTCAGCCGCGATCACAAGGTGATTGGGATTCAATACCTGGTCACGTCGTTTGTGTTCTTTCTGATTGGTGGCTTTCTCGCCATGATCATTCGGGCAGAGCTAATTACGCCTAAGTCGGATGTGGTCGATCGCGCTCTTTACAACGGCCTGTTTACCATGCACGGCTCGGTCATGATCTTTCTGTGGATCTTTCCGACGCTGGTAGGGTTGGCCAATTATCTGGTGCCGTTGATGATTGGCGCACGCGATATGGCGTTTCCAACGCTCAACGCCGTAGCGTTCTGGATGGTGCCTGTGTTTGGCATCTTGCTGATCAGCAGCTTTTTTCTGCCGGATGGTACGGCGCAGGCGGGGTGGTGGTCGTATCCGCCGGTTAGCATCCAGAACCCGGGCGGACAGTTGATCAATGGTCAGTTTCTCTGGATTCTGGCTGTGGCTATTTCGGGCGTATCGTCGATTATGGGCGCGGTCAACTTTGTGACGACGATCGTGCGGATGCGGGCACCGGGCATGACCTATTTCCGAATGCCGGTATTTGTGTGGACGGTGTTGAGCGCTCAGTTGCTCCAGCTGGCGGGTCTACCTGTGCTGACGGCGGGCGCGGTCATGCTGTTGTTTGACCTGACGTTTGGGACGGCGTTTTTTAACCCCGAGAAAGGG
>JAJPKC010000663.1 GCA_021323955.1 Oscillatoriales cyanobacterium Centralia_MAG_596
AAGTTACCGATGCTGCCCAGGTAGATGTGGAACCGTCAAAAGTTCTCTGGCTGAGAGATCAGGTCTGGCAAGGAGCACGACATATCGTTGAGGAAATCTGGGGCGAGACCTACGATCACATTGAAGTCCTGTTCGCAATTCATGTGATCCATGCGCCCCTGTTTGGACGCTTTGCCCGTGAAGAATTCTTCAGCCAGCAGGCTCCATTACATGGAGACACCTTTACACCGAGGGTTATCAGCGCTTCAATTCGGGCGGACGAAGTAGCCTATGCCTGGACAAAAGAACTGTTCGGCAGAACTCTGGGGGATGACCCCACCTTCGGATCGTACAATCGGCAACTCATGCAATTCTGGGCTGAGAAATGGCTTCCACTAGAGATTACTGCCCTACATGACTTCAAGCGACTCTGGCAGGGTACGCACCGGTTGCAACAACTTGGAGATCGTCCTGAAGGGTTAGCAGCGAGCCTAGAGCGCGTGGTTGAAGACTGGTTTGACAACTATTCTGTGCTGTTTGACATCCCCTTTGACATCGCCGCCTTTCTAGCTTCTGACTTCTGACCAACTAACGGGCTATGCCATGACCTTTTCTCCCCCATCTAAACCCAATCTCCAACCCACCGCTCTGGATCTCCAGCAGAAAATGCTCAGCACTGCGGTTATGCATGAAACCCGCAGCGTCGTTCTGGCACTGATGAAAGCTGATGAAATTGAGATTGCTGTGGAATGGTTGCGTCAAACCTATGCCGATGAGCCAACCCTGACGATCGCCGATCACGGTGTTTACTATCGTATTGATTGCCTTGAGGGGTTTACGTTTGATCTCGATGAAATTCAGGAACTGCTCGGGCGTCCCTATAGTGTCTACGATTTTCTGGTCAATGTCTCAACGACGATTGGGCGCGCCTATGTCAACGGCAACTCCTTTACGATCACGACTGAACTCATCGGTTGGGAAAAAGAGGTGCCGCGATGAGTCACCTGAATCAATCCGGTAATGGGCGGTTGCACGAGTATCAGGTTCAGCTCACCTTTTTCGGTGCCGAGCCGATTCAGTTGCGCTGCCGAGAGGACGAAGACATCATCTCAGCGGGGTTACGCCAGGGATTACTTTTGGCCAGTGACTGCCGCCAAGGGATCTGTGGCGCTTGCCTAGGGTTTCTGGAGGAAGGGCAGAGCACACTGCTGAAATACAGTCCCTACGTTCTCAGCGATCGCGACAAAGAAGATGGTTGGGTGCTAACCTGCCGTCTCCGACCGAAGAGCGACCTGCGACTGGACTTTGAATATTCTGCTGATCGCGTTGCTTATCTGGAGCATTGGCAAAATGCATCCGACGTTACTTTAAGAGGTAAACCATGAGCCGAGGACGGAACCGCCGCCCATCCGGGGCAGAACCACGAACGGAAGTATCCCCCTTTGGCAATCAGGCTAAGCGGCGAGAAGGGCTTCAGCGGATTGCTAACTATACAACTCTGGAGGAAGCGCTGACTGCTCTACTTGCTTGGCGGGGACAGCAGGTTACCCGTCATCTGACCGATCAGGATGACCTCTGGATTGAGGCTCGGTTGGAGGAACGGGTCGCCGTTTTACGCTTCCAGGAAAAATCCTATGACGACATCCGCACGACAACATTGACTGGTGAAGTGATCGCTGATGTGCAACACCACTTTCTTCAGGCATCCGAGACCTCCAATCCCACTGATCTCGAGAACCTGGCATCTGAGTTTCGCCGCCGGTACAAGCCACCAATCATGCCATCCTCTCCCTTTCTACAAGTAGAAACCATCCTGAGTGAACGCCTCATGAAACACCGTTCCCTCGACTGGTTTGAACTCTCCCTCACGGAACTACGATCCCGACGGGGAGCAACAGTCTTGGAGCCTGACTATCCAGAAATTAAAAGTCTCAGCTAACCCAACCCGATTATGTCTGTCAAAAAGAAAGCCCATTTGCTGGGGTTCATTCAGCATGGCGTGAATAGCCACGCGACGGGAATGTGGCGACATCCCAAGGATAAAGTTAATTGGGATTGGAGTCGTCCACCTTACTGGCAGCACATGGCGCGTACCCTGGAGCGCGGTCTGTTTGATGCCATGTTCATTGCGGATGAGCTGGCTCCCTACAACAACTTTGAGGACAGTTCCGATGCCTGCGTCAAATGGGCGGTGCAATGTCCTACCCATGAACCTTCCACGATCGTTCCCATCATCACCACTGCAACCAAACATCTTGGTGTCGGTGTCACGCTGTCTACTGCCTTTGAACATCCTTACTCGATGGTGCGACGGCTTTCCAGCTTAGACCATCTCTCCAACGGGCGCATTGCCTGGAACATTGTCAGCTCCTACTCCAAAAGTGAATGGGATGCCTACGGTGCCAAAATGAGCGATCGTTCCCGACGGTACGAGCGCATGGAAGAGTATATGGAACTCTGCTATCGGCTGTGGGATTCCTGGGAACCCGATGCCATCATTGCTGACAAAGAAAGTGGCATTTTTGCCGATCCCAGCAAGGTGCATGAAGTGGATTATCAGGGGGAATTTTTTCGCTGCAAAGGGCGATCGTTCTGCTACCATTCTCCGCAAGGTAGACCCGTACTCTGGCAGGCAGGATCGTCCGATCGAGGGCGCGATTTTGCTGCCAAACATGCCGAAGCCATCTTCGCGGTGCATCCCACTGTGGAACGAATGCGTCAGTACACCGATGATTTAGATGAGCGTCTGGAAACCAAATTCCATCGTCCTCCTGGCAGCGTTAAGCGCATCTATGGCTTGCAGTGCATCGTCGGTGAATCGCAGGCACACGCTCAGGAAAAATACGAGCGCATCCAGGCAAATATTCCCTTAGAAGGGGCATTGGCATGGATTTCGGGACATTTTGGTCCCGACTTTTCCAAATACGACCTGAATGAATACGTACAGAATATTGAAATTCCTGGCATTCAAGGCTTGTTTGAAAGCATTATTTATGCGAAAGGGGGCGAGCCCATCACGGTTAAGGAGGCGGCTTTGTACTACGCGATGGGTATGGGGATGCCGATCGTCGTCGGTACAGCGTCCGCTATTGCCGACAAGATGGAGTACTACATGGACGAGGGAGGCGCTGATGGATTCATGTTGGTTGCCACCTATACGCCAGGATGTTTTGAAGAATTTGTTGATTGGGTAGTGCCGGAATTGCAGCGTCGGGGGCGCTATCGCACGGCTTATACGGGCACAACACTGCGGGACAATCTTTTAACCGATTAATCGCTGCGGTGTCTGCCTCAAGATACATTGCTTTGCGGCATCAGGTATGACATACTCCGCTCAGGCCATAAGCACGGTATCTATATCGGCTTGTCGTAGATTTCTGAGCTTGGCGTACTTCAATCGCTGAATAAGACATTCAAACCCGTCCACACACCATCAGGAGATTTGCTTTTATGGCAACGATTCTCGCAATTTCTGGTAGTCCGTCCCACCCCTCTAGAACGCATGCCATCCTGGAATACGCGGCTTCCCTACTCCAACAAGAAAACTTTCAGGTCGATCTGGTTTCTGCCCGCGATTTTTCAGCGGAAGATTTGGTCTTTGGGCGCTATGAGAGCCCTGCTCTGGAACCTGTGAAAGCACAGATTGAAAAGGCAGACGGGTTAATTATTGCTACGCCGATCTATAAAGCATCCTACACAGGTCTGCTGAAAGCGTTTCTAGACTTGCTACCCCAAAAAGCCTTTTATGGCAAGACAATTCTGCCGATCGCCACAGGCGGCACGATCGCGCATTTGCTGGCGATCGACTATGCATTAAAACCTGTTCTGTCTGAATTGGGTGCACGTCATCTGTTAGGCGGTGTGTATGCCGTGGATAAACAAATTCAGCGACAAGAAAACGGCAGCGTTCAACTTGACGAAGAAATTGACCAGCGGCTCAAACATTCTCTGCGTGATTTTGTGCAGGCAATTACCCACGCTCAACCTGTGTCTAGAGAATTAGCACACGCGAAATAAGAGCATTCGTCCGATGTGACATACACCCATTTCCCTGGCAGGTTCTCCTTCCTGAAATGATTAGCAGATGGATCTATTCATCTGCTAATTTTCTCTGTTGTTGCACACATTCAGACAATGAAACCATTGCCTATTTAGCTTCTCTCCCCTAACCACCAGCGCTTGTCCTGGCGACTCTATTCCATATCGTGATAGGAAGAGGCGATGAATGTCTAGATTGGCACTACATGATGCGATACATCTGTGATAGTCTACAACGTATTCTGAAAATACGGTAACCTCAGCGGCTTACCGTTGATTGTGGTTTCCAGGCGTGAGGAGGCTGACCTAGGGGTGTAGAGTACATCGGCACTCTACAGAGATGCATTGTTGTTGTTGATGGGTTGCAGTGCTATGAATCAGATGAAGCTCGAAGACATTACGCTTAACCACTTCAAGATTCTGAAGGCAGTGGATGAGTGCCGTGGATTTTCGCTGGCGGCCAAAAAGCTGGGTTATAGTCAAGCGCTCATCAGCAAAAAAGTAAAGCAACTCGAAGATTATTTTGGGGTGAGGTTACTCACGCGTTATCCTGGTTCGATCAGCCTCACAAGCAAAGGTAAGCAGTTGATTGCCCAAACTGATGAGATGATTCAAACCGTGGGACGACTTCAGCAGGAATTTAAAGTTACCCTCAGTTTTGAAGGTGAAGAAATTGTTTTGGGTGCGACTCCTTTACTGGCAGCAACGTGGCTTCAGAATTATTTGCATCGCTTTTCACTTTGCTTTCCAGGTAGTCTATTGCGGGAAGAAATTGTTTCCTCCAAGCAATCATTCTCGAATACTGACTTATCCCACATTGACATCTTACTGAACAGTAACTCTGCCTATAAAGAGGAGCATCACTGCACCCGCTTGGAAACGTATCGGTTTCTTTTAGTATCCTTCACGCCTCGTACAGAAAGAGATTTTGTTGACTCGATTAGCCTTAGCCAGATTGACTTTAAGCACGTTGTTTTATTGGAGGAAATCTATCAGGAACTTGCTCAAAATAAGCCTCTAAGCAAAGGAGATCTCGATCGCGCCTCTCTTTTCAATACCTATGAGGAGACTGTTCAAGCGGCAATCGCCACACAAAAGGCAACGATCTTGCCTGCATTTTGTCAACCGCGTCTAGAGCAACATTATGCGATTCAGACCGTTTTGCTTTCAGATGTGAACGAGTACGGGATTTATATCCATGTACCAAAGTTTAGCGAACCATTGGTTGTAGCCGAGAGCCTGGTCAGGAGTTTCAGGTTGGGGACGGAAACACCAGTACCTCCACTCCCACAACATTTCGCCGCTACTAGAGCGAGTGCCAAAGCGCGTAGTGTGGTTAAGGTTGGCATCCAGCGAGATTCGATTGGTCAACTACTCGCTGGGTATGGTGTGAAGTATGTGTCAGATTTATTACGGCATGACCAGCTTGTGTTGCCCCACTCGCTTGCTTGTGATCGCAGCCATCATCCAGATATTGAAATCGATCGTACGTTTGATCTACAAATCAGCCTCTTTGCCTCAGCGACTGACTTAAATCAACAGATGAAGCGGGGCGAATTAGATATTGGTGTGTTGGATGACACGGCGCTACTGGGCAATGGCTCCTACTTCTTTCACAATCTCAGCTTTGGTTCCAAGCTCATTGGCATTGCCTCTTACAATTTCCTGGGTGGGGATAGCAGCGTGATGCTGCCCAAAAAATCGCCGCTTAAATCTGCTTACGAACTGCGAGGCAAGCGGCTTGGCACCTGGTTTGGTTCGAATGCCCATCGCTTTCTGATTACCTTACTAGATGTCTGTGGGATTGACCTAGAAACCGAATGCACTCTGGTAGATGAAGATCCCCATACGGGAAGTGCCAGTCTGGTACACCGTAAAATTGATGCTTACATCTGCTGTGAAACCTTTGCCGCGTTGCTTGAAGAGGAGGCACTGGCTAAACGCTTACCCCAGCAAGCGTTGAACAGCCAAATCCCTTCGTTGCGGGGCATCGTGTGCCGATCTCAGTTCATGAAGGAGAATCCTAAATTTGTGATGGCATACCTGCACGATTTGATGGTGGCAAACCATTGGTTTCTCGCAAACCCCATCAAAGCGGCAAACGCTCTTAGCCAATTCGCAAACAACAGTGCGGCTCAAATCTTGCAGTTTTTTGATCCCGCGTCTGGTAATCGGCTTGATCCCACCCTGAAGCCCCAATGGTCTTACTTGCTTAAAACCTTGAATCGGCGGCTCGATGGACACTATGGCATCGCTAAATTTGATGTGGATTTCTGGATTGACGATTATCTACTCCGATTGGTCTACAGCTTACTGGACTTGGATTATCACTTCCATCAGGTTTCCTTCTCTAATGAATGCTCCCATAGCTACTTCCTGGAAGAAAAGTTTAATCGGTATATGGAAGTGATTCATACCAGGCTGGCTTCATAACTGCTGCTCTGGTTTCGGTTTTAATTCACTCGTTTTAATGTCACTCACTGTACCAACAATGAGTCCGAAATTGGTTTGCTTTTTTTCGGTAGCTGCCCTTTTTCTAGACGCGATCGCATGACTATTCAATTTGCCTATTGGGTGCCGAACGTAAGTGGTGGTTTGGTGATTAGCCAGATTCCACAAAAGACTGATTGGAGTTTTACCTACAATGCCGCATTGGCTCAAACAGCAGAACAGGTAGGGTTTGATTATGGTTTGGTGCAAACGCGCTTTATTGCCAATTATGGAGCCGAACAGCAGCTAGAGGCACTGACAACGGTAGCAGCCTTAGCGCCTGTAACTCAACGACTAAAGTTGATTTCAGGGGTGCTACCGGGATTATGGCATCCGGGTGTGGTTGCCAAGATTGGCTCCACGATCGATGTCATTTCCAATGGTCGCTTTTGTCTCAACATTGTCAGCGGTTGGTTCAAGGATGAGTTCACCATTTATGGCGAACCCTGGCTCGATCATGATGAACGCTATCGGCGATCGGAGGAATTTATTCGCGTCCTGAAAGGCCTGTGGACAGAGGATGAATTCCACTTCAAAGGGGACTTTTATCGCATCAATGGCGGTTGGGTCAAACCAAAACCTCTGAGTGCGCCGCATCCCGAAATTTTTCAGGGCGGCAACTCTAAAGCAGCACGACGCATGACGGCTCAGGTTGCCGATTGGTACTTCATGAATGGTGACACAATCGAGGGTGCCCGTGCCCAGATTGAAGAGGTTTCGGCATTGGCACAAGAGGCGGGACGTACAGTAAAGTTTGGGCTGAATGCGTTTGTGATTATGCGAGACACCGAAGCAGAGGCAAAAGCGGTTTTGCATGACATTATTGCCCAGTCCAATCCAGCGCTGGTGCTAGGATTTGCCGAATCGGTGAAACAAGCGGGTGCCGCTACCGCTGAGCAACAGGGGATGTGGGTCAATTCCACCTATGCCGACCTAGTGCAATACAACGATGGGTTCAAAACCAATCTCATTGGCACCGCCGAACAGGTTAGCGATCGCATTCGCCGGTACTACGAGATTGGTGTGGATTTAATGCTTTGTGGCTTTCTCCATTACACCGATGATTTGCCTGCCTTTGGGCGCACAGTGATTCCATTGGTGCACCAACTGACGACTGAGCGGGAGAGCCGAGAACTGGTTAAGCATTAAGGGCGATGGTGCGTTGTGCTGATCCATTACAACGATCCATGACAGTAATGATACGTAAATAGGAGAAAAAACTAGAATGGACGGCATCAGTCTTGCACAAGCGGCTCCCTTAGGGCCGACAGAGGGTGTATCAACCCTTATCGGTCTGGGGATAGCTATGTTAATTGTTTCTTACTACGCCAAGTGGAAACTGGTGAGGAATACTCACGACTTTGTGATTGCGGGACGTAAGTTAGGGTTGGGTTTTGGTATTGCTGGGTTACTGTCCGTTTGGACATGGGTGATTGGGATTCTGCTGCCGATCGGTGTCACCTTCAAATACGGCTTATCTGGCTTATTCTGGTTCACCGTGCCCAATGGTGCAGCGGTCATTGCCGTCATTCCCT
>JAJPKC010000172.1 GCA_021323955.1 Oscillatoriales cyanobacterium Centralia_MAG_596
CAATACGAGCTGCTCACGCTCCAGCGCCAAAATTTGCTCCAGTCGCTGGATGAGATAAATGATGTTGGGTGCCTGGGCTTCCATCCACTCATTCACCGAGCCATCCGCCTGATGCTGCCGCACTTTGATGGGGGTGGGATCCGCCGCGATCGCCACCACATCCGTTGCAGGCAGCAGTCCTTTCACCCGCATCTGGAGTTGCTCCATAATGGACTGGCGATCGGTGGGTAAATAGTGATCCAGCTTGTTGAACACCAGCACCGTGCGCTTGCTGGCAACGACTTGTTTCACCGTTTGCAGTTCTGACTCGGTAATGTCGCCCGTCACCACAAACAGCACCAGATCTGCCGTCATGGTCTGTTGGAGTGCGATTGCCTCCGCCGTCAGTCCCGCGGTCGTCATCGCTGAAAACCCAGGCAGTTCATTGAACTGTAGCCGGGTTGAGGCATCGGCCCAGGCTGACTGCAATCGCTGGAGCAGCACTGTCTTGCCGCTGCCCATTGCCCCCATCACCGCCACTCGAATTTCGTCTCGGTTCAGGTCGATCGCCAACTGGCTCATTTGGGACTGCAACGCCGAGACACGCGGCTTCGCAGTTTCACCGGGGACTGGCTCAACCGGATTTTCGACCTCAGCCTCAAGTTGTGTGATCACGTCCTCCACCTCGGCCAGAGTGCGTTTAACCGTCCCCGAATCAACGCTGAGCGGCATCTGTAGCGGCGTCAGCTTCCGGTCTGCTTGTTGGTGCAACCACTGCACACCCGCTGCACCTAATAGCGCAAACACGGCATAGATCCCCCACTCACCGACCAGATGGTGCAAAACATCCAGCGCACCGATGCTAAGCGCGAGCAAACCACCGCCAATGATGAGGGGACGTTGCAGGTTAACGGTCATAGCCAGTAAAGAGTGATTGGGGTCAACGAGCCGAAGCGTCCAATTCCGGTAAAACCCATGATCGGTAAGCGATGTGCGATCGCGGTCAGTCACCTACCTGTCTCAGGGGCAGCCCGGATTGGCTAACTTCATCATTCTATCGGGCCGGGAGCCTGTCGGGGAGCAACAACGCACAAAATAAAGCCCCACCAACGGTTGAGTTGATCGGGCCTTATTTAACTGACGTGTTGTAAAGTTGGTGGCGGGGCATGGATTTGAACCATGGACCTTCGGGTTATGAGCCCGACGAGCTACCAGACTGCTCTACCCCGCGACGGCTTATACAGTATAGCGACAAATTGCACGATTGTGGGATTTTATTGAAATCTCTTGGAAAGAACGTGAGGGAGAGCGGATTCAAGAAGCTGGAAACAGCGGCGGTGCGGGGGATTGAGCCACCAGAGAAACAGGATGCAGAAAGCTTGCACGGGCGTTCGGTTTGGCATGTGCTTTGCACTCAACTTCGGTAGTGAACTCTGACTGAGTGACAACGCGGTTGCCCGCATGCTTCGCCCTAACCAAATCTCGAACTGATTTAATTCCCATTCCTAACACCAACTCTCCAGCGTTGGGGAGACGGCTGCCGCTCAAATGAGCCGATATACTGGCAGGCAGAAACGCCGGGCATCTACCGCCTGGATTGATGATTGGATCAATCTGAGTTCACTATGCGAATTGCTTACATTGTGCTGGCTCATCAGTACCCGGATCAGTTAGTCCGTCTCATACGCAGACTTCATACTGACACCGCCAGCTTTTTTGTCCATATCGATCGCAAGGCCAAGCTCACAATGTATCAGCGTGTTGTGAGCGAAGTCGGCAATCTACCCAACGTTTACTTCCTTAAACGGCACAACTGCTACTGGGGCGAACTGGGTCACGTCAGCGCCACGATTGCGGGTATCAACGCCATCGTAAACAGCGGTACCCCCTTCGACTACGCCATTCTGCTCACTGGGCAATGCTATCCGCTGCAAGCCAATCATGAAATTGAGCATTTCCTAAGCGTGCATCAAGGCGCTTCGTTCATGGAATATTTTCCGCTGCCGCCGTCATGGCTGTTTCGGATCGAGCAATGGTACATCCGCCTGTTCTCGAAAAAAATCGTTCTGCCGAATGCACGTCTAAATTTCGATATAAAACGAAAATTTCCTCAGGGATTTGAGCCATTTGGCGGCTCGGCATACTGGTGCTTGTCTAGAGAATGTGTGCTGTACCTCGATCGATTCATCCGCCACAACCGCCGTTTCCTGAACTTCTTTCGGTTCGCACTGACGCCAGATGAACTATTTTTTCAAACGATTCTGCTCAACTCGCCGCTGAAGCACACGATCGTGAACGACAACGGTTGGTACATCCGCTGGGCGGGAGCGGCGGCCAATCCGATGATTTTTGGTAGCGCCGATTTCGAGACCCTGGCTGCATCGTCCAAACGATTCGCCCGTAAATTTGATGCCACTTATGATGCGGCGATCCTGGACACCCTCGATCGCGCGACTCACTCCCAACTGTCTCAATAATCTGTCCCGATATAGCGGTTCTCACTCAAGTGAAGTACAGTCCTTTGAGTTTGGTCACGGGTCACTGGTCACTGGTCACGGTCATTGATACATACACTGCGGCTGACGAATGACAAATGACCAGTAATGAATCGCCTTTAATTGGTGGGTACCGCACTCAAATGGGAATGGCTGTAAACTGTCTCAACGAGCAGTCAATGGGCGCGATCGCTCCCCATTCATGCCGCCAGCCCACTACATCTTTTTTCCCGTTTTCAGCCCTTTGGCCCGTCTTCAGCCCTTGGGATTAAATGACCCGATCAGCTCACTCCCGTCCGCGCTATAGACTTCCAGCGGCAGACCTGCGTTGTTAGAAATCGTTTGGAGTGCCGTTTGCAACGTTTCGATGTGATTCACGGCACCGCCTAATGTGCCGTTGTCCCCAGCGCGACCCACCATAAATGCAGTTCGTAGCCGTCGTTCGTAGTCGGCAGTAAACTGCACACGAATCACATCACTGGCGATCGCGTAGGTACAGAGTTTGGGTGATCCAGCACAAACCCGGTTCAGATCATCCCTGGTTCGCTGCAGCGCCAGCGCAACCTGAAGCTGGGCCTCTGCCTGTTTCAACGAAGTACTGTAGGACGCAACGAGGGGTTGGGCGGGTTCAGCATAGGCCGTGTTTTGAGGAACTTGCTTGATATTGGCCAGGGCTTCACGCCAGGTTGCAACGGCCTGATTCCACTGATTTTGGCGCTGCGCCGTTTCTGCCTTCTGTGCCAGAACCATGGCCTGGTTAAACGCGTTCCTGGCGATCTGTTCCTGCATGGCGCGATCGCGTACCGCCATCAACTTTGGCTGGTAGTCAGATAGTAGCTGCTGCGCCTCGGCGTAACTTGTGGTGCTGCTGGGAATCTGCTTCAGCGTGTTGACCGCTACCTGCCAGGTAGACTGTGCTAGCTGCCAGTTTTCGACCGACTGGGCAATCCCCTGTCTGGCCGTCGCAATTCTGGCGGTATCCTTTGCCAGGGCAATGGTTTTCTGTGCCTGCTGTTCTGCGGTTGACAGTTTACCAGTAGCTTCCAGGTTGGTTGCAAACTCTCTCATGTGTTCCTGGACAAACGTGTGTAGCGGGCTGGTTGCGGGAACGGTTTGCAGTTGAGCGATCGCCTCTCGCCACAGAGATTGCGTTGTCTGCAGGTCGGCTGCCGTTTGAGGGAGCGCCTGACTTTTTTGCATGGCGGTTGCGGCTTTGCCCGTAGCCACGAATACCTGTTTCAACAGGTCTAACTGCGACTGGGTCACTTGCTGTAACGTCTGCGCCTCGCCGTGGTGGCTTGACCAGATTGGAATTTCGCCCAGCCGACGATTTGCTTCTGTCAACTGTTGCTGCGCCTGCTGCAAATCTTGCTCCGTCTTTGCTGTTTGGAGCACCTGTGTTGCTTGTTGATTGAGCGCTTGCGCGGTTTGCAACGGTTCGCAGGCTCCCATCGCGCAGGGCCGCGACATCAACCACAGGCCGGTGGTAAATCCTGCGATACTGACGCCAATCCCGGCTACCAGCCACGGCAATCGGGACGATCGTGCTGGACGAGCAGAGCTGAGCGGCGTTTCTACGAGGCTCGGTGGGGCCAAAGCAGAAGATTCAGCATCCGCTGGCGTAGCATTGACATCCTGCCCACTTGCGGCTGTAGACGGATCCTCTACTGCATCCGCTGTCGCCTCGCTGGGCAACTCAGAATGGTCGGGAACGGTAGATTGGTCGGGAACGGTGGGAGGCAGTGCATCTGAGTCTGGCGACTGCGCGATCGAAAATGTATAGGCTGCGTGCGGTTGCCGCTGCCCGGATGCCCGCAGGTAAAGCTTAGCTAACGCTGGCGGCGCGATCGCACCCAACCCCAACTCCTCCGCCAACCCAGGCCGCACTGTTGATAGAAAGTGTTGCCATACTCCAAAAACCGACTGAGGTTCTGGGGTTTCGGCGGCGGGATGCTGCCCCAGCACCATCAACTTTCCCTGCCTGACCACACACTGCACCTGCAGGTGAGCCGTTGCGGGCAGCGATCGCGCCTGTACCTGCAACTGCTGGGCTAAACGCTGCAAATCACCCTGGTGTGTAGCGGTTTCCATGGGGTAATTCGATAACTCCGTTTCTAGCATCCTAACTCCAAATTAAACGATCGCCGTAGAAAATCTTGCTAACGGCCACTGGGGCACTTTTGATCTGCAACATCGCAGCACAGCAATAGACGTGGGTGAGCTTCAGGCATCAGTCTGGGCCAGAATTTGCTTTATTTTTAACCCAAAATCCGCTGACTGCGATCGCCACCTTTCATACGCCTGTCACCAGACGTTAAAACGGTTGTGATGAGAACGCTCGATTTCTAGCGCAAAATGCAGATGTGGCAGTATTAAATGGCGATTAGTCCAGGTCAATTGAGCATTGGTCGGACTTGCAAGTATACTCCCTGTTGCGTCCGCAGCCCATCAATGGCTCATTCCAGGCTCACGACTCCCAGTGGTGCTTTCTCGCATGAAAATATCGTCTCACCTAGCACGCTTGAGGTTATTCAAATGGAAATCTTAATTGTGGAGGACGAAGCTGAGATTGCTCAACTGATCCAGCTTTACCTTGAGAAAGAAGGCTTTGCCTGTCGCATTTGCCGGGATGGCATTAGCGCACTCCAGATTTTTCAGGAGCAAAAACCTGACCTGATTATTCTCGATCTAATGATTCCGGGCCTGGATGGACTGGAAGTTTGCGCCAGAATTCGCCAGAAATCTGGTATCAAAGACCCCTATATTTTGATGCTAACGGCAAAAGGCGAAGAACTCGATCGCATTATTGGCCTGTCCACGGGTGCCGATGACTACATGGTGAAGCCATTCAGCCCCAAAGAACTTGTCGCTCGCGTCCGTGCCCTACTGCGCCGCACATTACGGCAGGGTGGCCAGAGCCAGGTCTACCGCACCCAGCACTTTCTGGTCAACATCGACCAGCGATCGGCACAGCGCTGCGTTGACTCCGACCAGCTTGAACCCCTTGACCTCACTACGCTAGAGTTTGATTTGCTGTCAACTTTTATGAGCTATCCTGGACGCGTCTGGAACCGCACACAGCTCATTGACAAGCTGTGGGGCAGCAACTTCTTTGGGGACGAACGGGTGGTCGATACCCACATTGCCCGTCTGCGGAAGAAAATTGAACCAGACCCGGCCAATCCGTCCTTTGTCAAAACGGTCATTGGTGTGGGCTACAAGTTTGAAGATCCTGTGGCTCACTAATTGCAGTCAAAAACTGGTTTGAGCGCCGTTCGAGTAGAACGATCGGTTGTTCAACCAACAGTCCAGCGACCAATCGGTTCCTCCATTTCCTCTCTCCCTGCCATGCCCCGTCTCGGACTGCGTACGCGACTATTTCTTTCCCATCTCGTTGTCATGATTGTGGGGTTGAGTACGCTACTCACGGTTGGCAAGCTCTACTCACCCCGTCTGTTTGTGCTGCATCTGGAAAAAATGGAGGAAGGGAGCGGTTCCAATCTGCTGACCCTGTTTCGACGGGAGTTAATGGAAGGGTTTGAGTCGGCCTGGAGCCGCGGTGCGCTCTGGTCGGTGGCGATCGGCGGTACGGCGGCCGGAGGACTCAGCTATCTGGTTGCAAAACGCATCATGCAGCCCTTGATCCAGATCGAGCAAGTCACCCAAAAGGTCGCTGCCGGACATCTGGAAGAACGTCTACCCAGCAGCGAGATTCCCGAACTTAACCGTCTGGCCCTGAGTTTCAACCGCATGGCGTCCAACCTGGAAGGGGTTGAGCAGCGGCGACGGGAACTGGTCAGCGACTTAACCCATGAGCTGCGGACTCCACTCACAGTGGTTGAAGGCTACCTCGAAGGTCTGGCAGATGGCACGATCGACCCCTCAACGGACATTTATCAGCGGTTGGCAAAAGAGACTGCCCGCCTGCGTCATCTCGTCAATGACCTGCAGGAACTGTCGCAAGCAGAAGCCGGTTACCTGCCAATTCGCGCCCAGAAACTGGAAGTAAGACCGCTGCTGGTATCGTTAATGCAAAAATTTTCCGATCAGCTGCTGGAAGAAGGGCCACATCTCAAGCTAGACTGCCCTGCCGATCTCCCCCCTGCGCTGGCCGATCCAGAACGAGTGGAGCAAATTCTGGTCAACCTGTTAGGCAATGCGCTGCGCTATACCAAAGAGGGATCGATCACAATCCGCGCCTGGAGCCAGACCAGGCAGATCTGGATCGCCGTGATTGACACAGGCCAGGGCATTGCTACAGACGAATTGCCGCATGTGTTTGAGCGGTTCTGGCGATCGGATCGATCGCGCGATCGACATTCTGGCGGCACTGGTATTGGTCTGGCAATTTCGCGCCGACTGGTTGAACTTCAGGGCGGGACGATCGATGTCCAGAGCGAGTTGGGCAAAGGCAGCATCTTTCGGTTTTCACTCCCGCTCGCCTGATTCAGTCAAGCAGCACTTAAAAACTCTAGATAGGCGTTGCTCAATTCCTTAACGGCCAGGTCATAAAACTGTTTTCCATGTTCAGGCTTCGCCAACGCTGGATTGGAACCCATGCGTCCATCGGGATAGCGCCGCCGGAAATCTGCTGCTCCAAAGATCTTGTGTTCTTTGGAAACGGTCGCACTTAAAGGAGCCTGCTTGATGGCATCAGGGTAAACGTACTGCGTGAGAGCCACCTCACTCGGCGTGGCGTGCGACCCTTCCTGGTCGCCATACAGCTCTTTGGCTAAACGGTAGACCGAGCTACACATATACCAATTGCTGACCTGGCACTGCACCCGGTCGGCATTGGGTTGATTGAGGTCGGCCAGAGTGACATACACCTCAGCAAACGCTGCTTTTAGCGTGGCCACATTTCCACCATGGCCATTGATGAAGAAAAATCGCGTAAATCCAGCCTTTGCCAGACTGGTGATGTAATCACGAATGACCAGCATCAGCGTGCTTGGACGTAAACTCATACTTCCCGGAAACGCGGTGTGATGAAGCGCCATCCCCACATTGAGCGTTGGGCCAACCAGCGCTTGCGTGATGTCTCCCACGCCGCGCGCGATCGCTTCTGCACAAATGGCATCCGTTCCGATGAGTCCCGTCGGGCCATGCTGCTCGGTTGAGCCGATCGGTAAAATAATCCCCTGCGATCGCTCCAGGTAGGCTTCCACCTCCAGCCATGTACTCAAATGCAAAAGCATTCTCGATTCTCCCCGCTCACGATTCAAAGATTCCGTTATGCTCAAAGACCAGTCATTCTATAGTAGCGACCAGAAGTGCCATCGGTTCTCTCCCCAAATTCGTGGTTGTCTGACTTCCTTCAATCGCCCATAGACCTTTTACAAAAAATTCAATTACGCGATCGCCCCCTCAGTCGCCACTTTGGATCGGATTCGTCATCAATCATCCTCACCCTGCTTAACAATCGCTAGAATAGTTGGTACAATCCGATACTTAAGAGACCCTGTTTCATTAGAATGGGATCTTTCATGAGAAGAAGCCAAAGCCCGCTGCACTTTTAGATAGGAGAATGCTAGGCACGATGGCTGGATTTATAGACGTTTTCCCCTGGTTGCTCTTCGTCAACGCTTCCCCGCCCACGCTGCTGCATCTGCAAAGCATTCCTTCCAATTGAAGTGCGTCCCCACACCCCGACGCAGGCTCCCTTACTACATTGCGTACCTTGCCTTGAATAATGACCCCAACCACTATTCCCTCACTTCAAAGGCAACTCAAACCAATTTCTCGCGAACTCACAAATGTTCAGGTGTCCAGTTCAAACGGCTGGCTCGATGTTAAGTGGCAACCTGCCACACGGATGTTGAGCGTTGGACTGGGAGAGGGTAATGCACTCATTTGAGTACGTTCACCCACAATTACAACTGTCTACCGTGTTCGCGCCCATTGATAGTGCACGTATCCGAAATGACCAGAATACTGTGCGAAGTATTTGACCAATTTACAGCTCAGGAGAAGCAACATGTTACACCGCAAGATTTATCAACTGTGTTGCGATGGTCGCGAAGTCTGGATCTTCTTGCGGGATCAGCAACGTTGGATCGAGCGGGCACGCATCCTCGACATCGAAGGTGACCTGGTAACCCTACGCTACGAGACGGAAGAAGAGGATGAAAATTGCTCCTGGGAAGAAATGGTGCGTCTGGAAAGTATTGGCGCAGTCACCCAAAAACTAGCCGCCGTACCCAAGGGTAATGTCGAACCGGCTGTGTCAGACGACTGCCCAGAAGCCGAGCAAATCCCAAACAATCGTTTTCCAGACGCAAATCCAGACTAATCGCCTGTAACCCAAACCGATTAGGCTCGAAGCGGATCGGGCAGCCAATTACACCGTGCGTCGTTGGCTGCACCTGATCCCCAACCAACCCCGGCAATCAGGCTGGGCCGCTATTAGCATCAGCTACTTTGAGGGTAAATCGTTTCATCTGATTGACGCCATGCCGGATCGACGATGCAGATGAAGATGAGTGGTTCTACACCACTGTTTTGAATAAATTGTGTGGCGTCGGGTGGAATATAAACGGCATCACCCGGCTCCACCCGTTGTACTTCGTCATTGATGTGCATCTCACCCTGACCACTGAGGATGTAATAGACCTCGGTGGTTTTTAGGGCATGTGGGATAGACGTTTGCCCCACTGGCACGATCGCGTGCGCCAGACTGTATCGCAGGTCGATCGGCTGTTTGTCAGGATGCAGCAACTCTCGCAGCAACGTCCCGTCGCCCGCCACAAATTCCGCACAGGCGCTCAACTTCTGAATCAGCATGGTTTAGATCATCCCGTTCCATGAAATGCTTAGCGTTACCCTTGGCCTTCCACCTGTAACCGATTGACACCTGCGGCCCCGACACACGCATCAGTAGTATGAATTAGTCACTGGCGTATAGTCAGAGCAGTCAATCGCGTCTTTGGTCAGGGCGATCGAGGGGTGCACTGTGCATTTAAGGTGATAGTCATGGGTAAAAAATCGGCAGCCCGCACAGGGAATGCGATGCAACTGCTGACTCTGCACAACCGTATCGCGCATGGCCGACCAGAGGCTCCATCCCAATAAAAGCACGATCGC
Source organism: Oscillatoriales cyanobacterium Centralia_MAG_596 (assembly GCA_021323955.1). GTDB lineage: Bacteria > Cyanobacteriota > Cyanobacteriia > Leptolyngbyales > Leptolyngbyaceae > Stenomitos. Next base: position 9,558 of record JAJPKC010000172.1, read on the forward strand.
CCAGGCTGAGACAAAACAGACTGGAACCAGCAAAGGTTGTAGTTTCTGAAGCAAAAGTTGCAGGATTGGGAACACGGCGATTAAATTGATAATGTCCAGCGACCAGATTAGTCCTGTCAATAGACTATTAAACCGCTAATGGCAATCCTAAACGTTCATCCATAGCTGGATCTTTAATTAAAAACGTTAAGAAACATTAAGTTTTCACAACTTAAGTCGGAATCACTTCCCTAACCAGGCAATTTAGATGAAGCGTTGATCGCTATACGTGACCTCCATCTTGCTACTAGCAGAGGCATTAACGTCCGATGAAAGTCTCTATCTCCTCTACGCCTGCCCAATCTCGCCAGATCAAGCAGCAACTAGCCAACCCAGAAGAATCACTCACGTATGAATTGGGGAAAGCCGTCCAAGAGTTGCCCCCGCTCTACACACGATTATTAGCCGGCGGTATTAGCGCCCTGGTGTTCGGCACCATCATATGGGCACAATTGAGCAAAATTGATGAAGTCGCCATCGCTCAGGGACAGCTCATTCCCTCAACCGAAGTGCGGCCAATTCGATCTGGATCTGTTGGCAGCATCCAGGAAATCAAAGTTAAAGAAGGTGACCAGATCCACAAGGGACAGGTGCTAGTCGCGATGGACTCAGGATTGCCTCAAACCGAGGTTGATCGACTGACTAACTCCGCCAAGCTGATTCAACAGGATATGACACGCCTAAAAGCGGAACAATCGGGCAACGCGAATGCCGGCAGCCAGGTGCAAGATGCCCTTTTGCAAGCCCGTCTGGGCGAGTTTGACCGGAAGAAGGCCGCCGCCCTTGACGAAGCTCAACGTCAGTTAGCAACGCGCGACGAAGGTTTGGCCACCCTGTCTCGCCTGCGCGCCAATCTCGCCAACGCCAGAGACAGCCTGAAGAACGCCGAAATTAAAGTACAAGCCCTCGCCTCGCTCAAGGGAAGTGGCGCTGTCCCCCAGCTCGACTACATTCGTGCACAGGATGAACTCACTCAGGCGAAGGATCGGGTCGTCTCGTACGAGAAAGAAATTGACGCTCAGCAAGAAAAAATTCGTCAGGCTGAAGCCGCTTATTCGGGTGCGCAAAACACGGCCACAGGGCTTGATTCACAGCGCCAGAGTGAAATCCTGACCCAATACACCAAACGGCAGGAAGACCAGGCGTCGATCGAGGGCCAATTGGCACAGGCGAAAAAGCAGCGCGATCGCGAGACGATCATCTCTCCGTTTGATGGCGTTGTGTATAACGTCAAAGCCACCAAAGGCCCCGTACAGTCGGGCGAAGAGCTGCTGTCCATCCTGCCTAAGGATGAAAATATGGTACTGGAAGTCAAAATTTTGAACCGAGACATTGGTTTCATCCACGAAGGGATGAAAGCCAAAGTGAAGCTCGCAACCTTCCCGTATCAAGAGTTTGGTATTGTCGAAGGAGAAGTGCTCAAAGTCAGTCCTAACGCGATCGTCGAGAAAGATGTCGGCCTGGTCTTTCCCACTCGCATTCGGCTCAACAAACATGCGATCACCGTACGCGGACAAGCGGTTGATTTTACGCCCGGTATGGCTGCCACCGCTGAAATTGTCACCCGTAAAAAATCAGTCCTTGACTTCCTGATTGAACCGATCACCCGTCGCTTCAGTGAGGCCTTTTCCGTCCGGTAACTGAACGCCTCCTACACAACTCAGATCCCTTTAACAAAAGGAGCCGCTCAATTGAGCGGCTCCTTTTGCTACGCGGATTGGAATACCCTTTAGCGCATTATTATTATGTGGGCGTGTTGTTCGGCGCGCCGGTGATATCGATGTAGTCGTAGTCGATATAGCTGCCAATCGTTCTACCGTAGTTCACGTTATTTTCCCGTGATAGTCCTTCTTGAGCAGCATTAAAGATGTCGGTTCGCATGACGACATAATACCGACCGTTGCCGCGCCACCCCTGCCAGGTAGAGTCTGGCACCAGAATCGTTGAATTGGCAAAATAAGCACTTGCTGTGGAACTGGTGACCTGGCTATTGAATGAGACGCTACTTTGAGCCGCGATCGGCTTCACATAGGCTGTTGCAATGACTGAGTCACCACCATCAAAAATGTCATCGTTAGAGAAGTAAAACTGCACGAGGGCATTGTTCGTTCCAGAAACTTTGTTGCCAATGTTTTTGATGCTTCCAGTTAGTGTCAGCGCTTGCCCTGGCGTTGCGCTTGATTGAGTAATGGCTAACCCGCCTCCCAGTAAATCTGGTTGCAGCGTATCGCGGATCGCGATGCCCATGCTGGCAGTATTATTGGTTTCAACAGATTCACTGACCTGATTGCCCGAGTCAATAATAATGCCGATGTAATAGGTTTGATCGCCGCCCCACCATGTATCGGTTTGAGTTGGGAGAGTCAACGTTTGACTACCAGCAAAGTCCTTATTCAACCCTAAATTGTTCACAGTGACATCACTGCTACTAATCCCGGTGTTGGGATCGACAGTACCAAAGAGATAATCGCTGGTCGTAATCACGTTGTCTCGCGATAGGTAAAACGAGATTCTAAACGAACTGGGAACCACACTGACACTATTGTTGCGAACCGAGTAGTTAACCAGGATCGATGAGACATAGTTCGTCTGGCCACTCTTGAGGCTCACAGTTGAGGGTAGTGCCTGACCATTCGTTTGGGTGATCGTCAGTGCGGTTGATGGCGTCAGTGCCAGGTCAATCTGCTGCGCATTGGATGCTGAAACACTCAGGGCGTAATCCGAGCTTTGGGTTGATGCTGAGTACACTCGAATAAAATATGTGCCCGCCGTAAGGGAAAGATTCGAGATCGTTTGATCTGAATTATTCAAATTGTATGAACCTGCGAGCACTTCTGAGTTGCTAGTAATTGAGCCGTTACCGTCAGTGTCTTGAACGATTTGGACGTTTGCATTGGTACCGGCAGCCAGCCCCGTTAGGGACAGGTTAAACACACCAGCCGTCGTCAGACTGAACTTGTAGTAGTCGTTTGTATCGGCCGAGCCACCAATTTTATCGTTATAAATTCCAGAGTTGTTGAGCGTCCCAATATCAAACGCTGCGCCCATTGTATTAGCGGCCAAATCCAGTGGTGGCTGAGCGGTGATCGTAGCGCTCATTCTCCAGTTCAAATCGCTAATTGTCGTCAATGCCGCATACGTGACATACGATGTTTGATTCATCTGCCAGACAATATTTTGG
>JAJPKC010000262.1 GCA_021323955.1 Oscillatoriales cyanobacterium Centralia_MAG_596
ACGGGCCACCTGGTTCACCATTGGGATGTACACCCCGTCCCGCCCGAATTTCGCGCGTAATGGCTCTGGACGTAATATCGCGGGGAGCCAGCTCCATGCGACTCGGCGCGTAGTCTTCCATAAACCGCCGACCGTCGCTGTTGATCAGGTAGGCTCCCTCACCCCTCACGGCCTCCGAGATCAGCACGCCGACCGGGTACAGCCCCGTTGGATGAAACTGGACAAACTCCATATCCTCTAGCGGCAAGCCTGCCAGCGCTGTCATCGACAGACCATCCCCCGTAGAGGCGTAATCATTGGAAGTGGTGTTATACACCCGACCGTAGCCCCCCGTGGCAAACATGACGGCCTTCGCGCGGGCAATGACCAGTTGACCATCCTCAATGTGGTACATGACCACACCCTTAGCCTGTCCGTCATCCAAAATCAGCCGCAGCACATACCACTCGTCGTAAATGGTGACGCCCCGACTGAGCAGGTTGCAGACCAGTTCATGCAAAATGGCGTGGCCGGTCTTATCGGCTGCATAGCAGGTGCGGTTATGGGCATGACCACCAAAAGCCCGCTGCGCGATACGTCCATCCGGCAGGCGCGAAAACAGTACGCCCATGTGTTCCAGGTCGATGACCACATCGGGGGCTTCACGAGTGAGAATTTCAACGGCATCCTGATCGGCCAGGTAGTCTGCTCCCTTCACGGTGTCGAAGGCATGAGCTTCCCAACTATCCGCCGAGTCTACGTTCTTCAGCGATGCCGCAATGCCGCCCTGTGCTGCCACAGAGTGCGATCGAATCGGGTGCGTCTTCGCCACGACCGCTACGTTAAGGCTGGGATCAGTGCGAATAATTTCCAGGGCAGCCCGCGATCCAGCGAGTCCGCCTCCCACAATAATGACGTCGTGCTCAATCATGTTTTGAGATTGCTTTAGCAAATAGGAAGTCAGGTGTTAGCAGTCAGGTGTCAAAAGTTTAATGAGTCAAATTTAAGAAACGCCGTTGAACAGTCATTTTTCGTCGCGGGCGATCGCCGCCAAAATACCTCCATCCATCCTGCCAAAACCAAAAGTTCCCTGCCAAAAGACAAGGAACTTCTTTAGAAATGGAAGGGCAAGCGACAAGCGGCTGAAGCGTCACTCTATACCTTTTGCCTGTGCCCTGTTCACTTTTACTTTAATTGCCTTCATCCCGCTGCCTGTGCTGGACGCTGGCTGGCCACGCTACCAGTGGGTGTCTGCGTCATGTTACGAGCCGTAGCGGGGTCAATGGCTGTTATCTCGATATGGTTGAGTAATGTTGTGACAAACGCGAAGAGCAAGAACGGCAAAGTTAGTACTAGAATTAAGCCAACGACCGAAAGCGCATAAATTGGTTTACTGGCTCCCATCAATGCCAATGCCGCTGCCAGACTAATAAAGATTACAATCAACCAAACGATAATCTGGCCGTAAATATCGCCAAAGGACAGGGTGCAGACTAAACGATATCTTGATATGTTGCTCATGGCGTTTGCCTCTAGGACGCATTGTAAAACTATAAGGTAAAGCTTTCGTTTGAGTCCCGGATCATTTCTCAATTTTTTGGAAACGATCGTTACGCAGCTTCACATTTCAATCATTTATCCTTGCAAAGTTTGATATCCACCCTGGTTGCTCTGCTTTTTTGCTGCTATGGCTGCCCTTCCTCCTTTTTTGATCTTGCTTGATGTCAGCGCCCTTATGGCGGGTAGCACGCGACAGTGGCAAGAATTTTCGCGACTGGGGGACTGTTTCATCCCCAAAGTTGTCCTGGAGGAGATTCAACTGCTGTGCAACCATGCTGTAGACCCGGCCCAGGAGCGTATAGCGCGAGAATTCGTCCGTTTCTTTCCCGACAGCGGATGGAAAGCCACCACCTCGATCGCCCAGCATCCCGCACTCAAACCCGCCGAAGGACACGCGTTGAGCAAAAAGGCGCGGCTGTCGCTGGCAACGGCGCAAACGGCCTATGGTCTGGCGCGCAATCGCCCTGATGGGCTGATTGTCGTGGTCGCGAATGATCAGGGGTTAATCCAGCGGTTGCGAATGGTGAACACGCTCAATCTCTGCGGTATCCCGCTGGCGGTACTGGTGCAGTGGAGTCGTACAACGCGCAAACCGGCTGTGGTTGCCAATCAACTCCACGCGATGCGCCTGATGGTGCCCACCACGGCACCAACGGTTAAGGCCGTTCCCCCGGTTCCCGCGCCGCGATCGCAACCGAGTGCCGCTGCCGCTCAAAGTAACCGATCGCGTGCCGCGCGGCGAGTATTCCGCCCTGTGCAGATTTTCTACAATCTGTTGACGCTGGTGATCGTAGCCGTTGCGATCCTGGCCGTCTGGCGTGTCATCGCTCCGGTGAGCTTCGCCAAGACTTGGCACCAGATCCCATTTCTGGGCCAAAACTTTTGAGATGATCACATTTGAGATGATCACACCAGTGCTTTGTCGAACATCCCACGTTGAGAGTAGCCGACTCGCATGGTATACCGTACCGCCCAACCGCTGACCCGTTTCGGACGATTGCCCATCCGCCAATGGCGATCGCGCTGCTATAAAGGCTGGCTGGCGGTGGTGCTGGCTGGTGTATTGTCGGTTGCTCCGGGTTTACCCTTGTCTTGCTCGATCGCTGAGGCAGGGCTATTGCTCTCAGAGGTTCGCGAATTGCCAGCATTGGCCGCCAAGCCAGCCAATCAGCGCACAGCACAAATTCCGGCAGCAGTCGTCGATCGGTTGCGCCAAGACTTGAGCAAACAGACTAAAATCCCGGCAGCTAAGCTCAAGCTGGTGCAGGCAACCCCAAAAACCTGGTCAAATGGGTGTTTGGACTTGGCGCGATCAGACGAGATGTGCAGTCAGGCGCTGGTGAGCGGATGGCGCGTGGTCTTTACGGACGGCACGCAACGCTGGATTTACCGGACAGACAAACAAGGGCTGAATCGTCGGTTGGAGCCATCCGGCAGGTAGCCAGTCCATTAAATCTCCCTCAAAGCAACAGCCAATAGGTTGAGGCCATCGATAGACTTTTTGTAATATCGGCACTTGAGCGATGTGAGCAAATGTACTACAGTGATTATTAATCAGGTAAAGTATAGTCCTTTGAGTGTTGGTCATTGGTCACTGGTCATTGGTTACTGGTCATTGGCACATACATTACTAATGGCGAATGACAGATGGCGAATGACAAATGACGAATCACTACTGCCCGATGTGTACCGCACTCAAATGGGAATTGCTATCGCTTTGTCTCAGTTGTTTCTAATAAGACACAACGCTGATGCAGGCTAGAAATATTCAGAGCAAGCCGAACTATGGCATTGATGCACCAGGTTTAGTACGTTTCTTTTTTATCGGTGGTGCCGTTGCGCTGGCGATCGTTTTTGTCACGCTATTCTCATCGGTATTAGAGCCAATTCCCAAAATAGCTGTTAGTACGCTATTGGGAATTGCCGCTACCTATTTGCTGGGCATGGGTTGCTTCATGCTTTATGGCAGTAGGGTGATGAAATTAAAAGACAGAGAGAAGCTGCTGGATCTGGTTCAGTGGTCAGGTAATGAGCTTGTGCTTGATGTGGGTTGTGGACGAGGTTTAATGCTGGTCGGCGCTGCTAAGCGTCTTGCTTCTGGCAGGGCGATTGGCATTGATCTATGGCAGCAGCACGATCAGGCCGATAATAGCGCTGCAGCAGCAATTTCAAATGCGGCTATTGAAGGTGTAGCAACGCGTGTTGAGGTTGAAACAGCCGATATGCGTCAGTTGCCTTTTCCAGACAACCACTTTGATGTTGTGGTCTCAAGCTGGGCGGTTCATAATTTAGAAGCAGAGGCCGATCGAGAAAAAGCGCTGGATGAAATGATTAGAGTCCTTAAATGTAATGGAACCATTGTTCTGGCGGACATTATTCATCAAGTTGAGTATGCAAGGTATTTTCAGCATCATGGCATGACAGATGTTCGCCTGCACAACAATCCAAGCCGAGATTTCGTTCTTAAAGCAATCAGTTTTGGTAGTTTCGCGCCATCTGCCGTATCGGCGCGTAAGAGTAGATAGTCGCTCGTTTGGGACGAATTGCCATCAGACGATGCGTGGCGTCACGCGATCGCCGTCACTCCAGCGAACGGCTAATCAACAGAATTGTTCAGGTTGCGCTTGTTGCCTACAGGCGCGATCGCCTATAACTCAATAAACCAGGCGTAAAGAATCCGCCGCGATCGTTCAGATCAACTGATTGAATCGAATCTACGGTTATCACATCGGGCTATGGTGCTTTAAACTGGGTTTAATTGCTGTTTTGCATGCCGCTTGCTGCCTAACTATGGTCAATTTCTCCAGCCGTGCTCATACAGAGTCGCCCTTGCCCTCATCATCTCGGCCGTCGCGATCGCCCGCTCAGCCTGAACTGGCGGAACCAGCGTTTTATTACTTCGCCTATGGTTCTTGCATGTGCCCGGTTGACCTGAAACGAACTCTGGGAGAACAGACGCATCCATTTGTTGTTGGCCCTGCTACGCTGAAGGGCTATCGGTTAGGGTTTAACCGTCGATCGCAACGGCGCAACTGCGGCGTTCTCGATATCGTGAAGGATCCTGGTTCGGTAGTTGAAGGTGTACTGTATGTGCTGCCGTGGCGGTTGAGCGATCGCCTGGACGAGCGGGAGGAAATTCCCAGCGGTGGCTACCGTCATGAAACCGTTGTCGTGCGCTGCCAGGATCGCATCTACGCCGATGTGCGAACCTACGTGGTCGTGGACAAACTCGACGAAGAGCTGGCTCCAAATGACTGGTACTTTAACGTTGTGCTGCGGGGTGCCGTTACGTGTGGTCTCTCCGAAACTTACTGCTGGCAGCTTTTTGACCACATGCACCAGCTCCAGCAGCGACACTGGCAAAATCAGCAGTGCCGCTCCGCCTGAGCCGAAAATCCTAGTGCAGTGTGTCGATGAATTCTGAAAGAGCCGCAAACGTTTCTGGGCTACCAATAATTAGATCACCATTGGCATCCATCGAGAAGTCTTGACCGAGAGTGAAGCCGCTCTTGATCAGAAACATAACGATTGATAGCTTGAAGTCATCCATAGCTATTGCTTAAAACTCTTTACCAATCTACATAGATTACCGGATAAAAACCATCCGTCTCTGGAGTTAGCTAAACATTTACACGGGCTTGAGCGATCGCGCTGGTCACAACACTGAGGATGCTGCCAGCGATGCCAACATGCAGTCTGGATCGGCTTGCCGTCTTGTCTCCGCCTGCGTAGCGTGGCAGAGTCGATAACGCCAATTTTGGTCAGGCATCGCAATTCTGATATTTGCGTTCAGTGTGGCATTGTGCTGATTTTGTAAACCCTTTCAATAAATTCAACGAGATCGAAACGACAGGTCTGCAACTCTGTATGCTGGAAAAGTATCGTTTGAACGCGTGCGCGCACCCAGAACGCTATGTCACAGCCGACTATTGAATCTATTCTCCAAGAGAATCGCTTATTTCCTCCACCTGCAGAGTTTTCCCGCAACGCCCATATTAAAAGCCTGGATGATTACCATCGTCTTTGCGATCAGGCAAAAGCCGATCCAGCACAGTTCTGGGCCAACCTGGCAGAGACAGAGCTGAGCTGGTTTCAGAAATGGGATACGGTGCTGGACTGGCAACCGCCCTTTGCCAAATGGTTTGTCAACGGCAAGCTGAATATCGCGTACAACTGCCTCGATCGCCATCTAACTACCTGGCGACGCAACAAGGCCGCGCTGATCTGGGAAGGCGAACCGGGTGATACGCGCACGCTGACCTATGCCCAACTGCACCGGGAAGTCTGCCAGTTTGCCAACGCGCTCAAGCATCTGGGTGTGCAAAAAGGCGATCGCGTCGGCATCTACATGCCTATGATCCCAGAAGCGGCGATTGCAATGCTGGCCTGTGCGCGGATTGGGGCGGCGCATACCGTTGTCTTTGGTGGGTTCAGTGCCGAAGCGTTGCGCGATCGCCTGGTCGATGGACAGGCAAAAGTGGTTGTGACGGCTGATGGGGGCTGGCGTAAAGACGCGATTGTGCCGCTGAAAGCGCAGGTAGACAAAGCCCTGGCCGATGGGGCGGTGCCCAGTGTGACGGGTACGCTAGTGGTCAAGCGCACTGGCCAGGCAGTTGACATGCAGGGCGATCGGGACTACTGGTGGCACGATCTCCAGTCTCAAGTCTCTGCTGATTGTCCGGCAGA
>JAJPKC010000029.1 GCA_021323955.1 Oscillatoriales cyanobacterium Centralia_MAG_596
CTCTCGACAGCACAACCGCACAGTCAGAAATTGCCCAATGGGATGTACGCGCTGCCTGCCTCCATCTGATCTATGCCGCACACGCAATGGCGTTAGAGCACCCCTGGGAGCAAGAGTTTGTGATCAGCGATCGTCAAATCGAAACCTATTTGGGCTTAGAAAAGCGTAAAGACCTGAGCAAACTTGCCAAGTTGACCTTGATCAAAGAGCTGGTGCAGCAGCCCTGCAAACTCCTGCTTGATATCCATTGGTTTCAGCAAGGACGGGTGCGAGGTTTCTCGCTCAAGCAAAGCCCGCTCTGGCATTTGCTCAACATTCAGCACCACTTTCAGGAAGATGACCTGGGCTGTAAGCACCTCACTGGACTTACGTTCAAGGTGAAAGCCGGAGCCTGGTCAAAATACTTTCTCAATCGACGAGGAGCAAGAGAAAGTGCTGCTTTTTATCAATATAGTAGTTTACCGAAATCGCTGCTCTGGTCTATTACCGGCTTATGGCAGCAGCATGAAGGTGCCTGTCGCCTGTTACTATGGCTCCTGTTTAAAACAAAAATGGGTGGCGAACAGCGACTGACAATACCCACCCTCATGCGGATTGCCTATGGCGAAACCAGGGTCTTTCAGGCTTCGACACAGCGAGAGGAACGCAAACGGTTGCTGCGATCGTTCGAGAGTGACTTAGAAGTTCTGAATCACTACGGACTGAAACCAATTTTTGATCCCACTACCTATCCACTCGATATTCAGCCGTTGTGGGCAAAACTGGCAGATTTACCCGACGATGCCGAGGAGGCACTGGAATTTTGGACAAATGATGGCAGCAATCACAGCCGCCTCACGGATGCTGCACCACGTAACAAGTGGAATCGGTTGATGCAAGCACGGATTTTGTGTTTTGAACTGCCTGAAGGTTGGGAAGCTCAAGCGAATTACGCCACCAAAACAAAATTACGTAAGGCCCAACGCAAAGAAATAGCCCTAGCACGTGCTGATAAACCAGTGCTCTCACAATCGTCCCTTTCAAGCCAGCAAATCATTGCTGCCAGAAAGCGTCTGCAATTAAGCCAGCGAGATCTGGCAACTCATGTGGGTAAAAGTCAAAGTTGGGTGCGTGATATTGAAAATGGCCGTCTCCAAGCTGGCTTTAAAGATCAACAGCTTTTGTTAAAAGTATTGGGTGTAAAACCATAAAATTGCTTTTATATCTCGATCTTCGTCTTTGCGTTCGGTAGTTACTAACATGAAAAACACGTTCGTCGTTCCTTTAGATAGGATCAACTGAAAAAGTCCGAAATTTTTGATATAGGTCGCTCCTAGCTTTATTGACTTCTGCTCAAGTGCGAGAATTTTGAGCATTTTCTACAATTTTCCTTGCACTTTGCAAGCTTTCAACGTCACTTTAATCCAGATGGAGCAACGACTTGAAACTGTTTCAGCAAGCTCTATTTCGAGGACGAGCCTCTGGTAAAAACTTCAATCCTGGCACGCTAGTAAAATAAAGACCTGGTGCTGTAAGTCATCCTAACTTGGACAACTAAACAGTCGCTATATAAGTAGGTGGGTCTAATTGAATATAAAACCTGCGTAGGTTAGGTTGAGGCATGAAACCCCACGCCTGCATGGGTTACGCTATCGCTAACCTATCCTACATTTGATTTCACCTCCCTACTTACAACCAAAAAAACTGTTGAGCAATCAGGATTCTTCTGTGTGATCGTTCGACGATCGCGCTAACCGTTGGTGTTCTAAAAATGCTGCTATTGCCTGATTCACCGCGATCGGTTCCACCAAAAAGCACCAATGATGACCCGGTACCCGGACAATTTGTAGGTTCTGTAGATAAGTGCGGTAAGGTTTGAGCTGCCACGCTGTGCGGTTCAAACCCCGCTCTGGCTGAACGAATAAGGTTGGAATGGCGATCGGTGTCGTTAAACCAGCCACGGTCATCACATCGGCAAAAATTTCATCTCTGGCTTGTACCACAAACTTACTGCCCCATCGACCATCGAATTTTTGTTCCATCCCCGCCTTAAATACCGCCTGCTGTAATGCGCTCCAACCGTCATATTGTTTGAGCTGTCGTGCCTGTTGCTCTGCCTGTTCGTAGGTTGCAAAAGGGCCCATTAGCTTGAGAAACGGCAGCACACGGTACAACAGGGGAAACGTTGTCTTCAACCAACGGGGAATGGGATCAATAAAAAAAGGATCAATCAGCACCAAGCTCCGAATTGCTTGAGGACGCTGAGTTGCCCAAACAGCAGCGACTTTAGCTGACCACGAATGCGCCACAATATGGGCAGAACCCCAGCCCCGATACGCCATTAATGCCTCCAAATCGGCAATGATATCGGTACAACGATAGCCGCTTGAGGGTTTGCTGCTATTGCCATGTCCCCGCAAATCAGGAGCAAGAATATGGTAGTGGTCTTGTAGAGACTCACCTAAGGCTGTCCACACCATCCCGTGATCGGCCATCCCATGCAATAACAATAATGGCTCCTGTCCCTGATTCCACTCAAAGAAAGACAGTTGTAGATTTGGTAACTTCAGTCGTTGCTGATGTGCCTTAATCCACGTTAAGAGTTCTTTACCTGTCTGATTCATATGCAGTTCAAACCCAATTCCTTAAATCAACAACTTAAAAAAGAAGGCTGTAAACCCCAGCATGAGCAGGAGATCAGGCAAATTATGGACGAGCGATCGCTGGGTCAGCCGCAACAATGGATAGGGGCTAAACACCAGTGCCGAGAGTAGCGTCACACCTTGCAAGAATTGGGCGACATCCAAACTCCATGTGAGCACTGGCAAGCCTGCACCGCTGTACCCCAATGTTTGAGCCAACACGGGAAAAACCTGTCCTGCTTCAGTAATGGCCGCCGGAATATACTGTGTCAAATTGGCCGCCAGTACCAGCGGTAGATAAGCGTAAATAACAGTGAGATAAGCGGGTCGCTCTGGATCAAAGCGATGAACAATAACGTGCGTCCCATAAGTCAGCATAGCCGGAACACTCAGGAGTGCGAGGGCGATC
>JAJPKC010000417.1 GCA_021323955.1 Oscillatoriales cyanobacterium Centralia_MAG_596
GGCTACGATTGATGCCAGTCGTCTAAATCGGGGTCGAGTTCTGCTTTGACTTCCAGGGGTAACTGGCTTTCTGGTAGCCGCAGTATTTCGGAGTCGTCGGGGGGCTCGCGATCCAGGTTGAGCGGTTTCACCACCCGCGTGATGGCTTCCTGCACAAAAGCGCGCATGAATTCATCTTTGCGATTGAGCTGAAACTGCCGCTGCACCACTTCTGCCATGCCACCATCGCCCCAGTCCTGGTCGTGACGGAAATATTCGATAAAGCTTTTGCCAGCGATTCGCGTGAGGTAGGCTGCGCTCACGCCCTGGATCGCCCGTCCCACCAACAAGCCACCCAGACTAAATTCCAGCGCTGTGGCCACGATCGTAATCGCGCCTTTCACAATGCCCAGGCTTGCCAGCGTCTTACCCAAAGACAGAGCCAGTTCTCGCGCCCGTTCTAAATTGATGTCGCACCCATAAACCCGAGCAATTTCCACAACCATCTGCGCGTTAATTGCAGCGGTCGCGAGCAAATCCACGACCGGTAAGGGCGTGACGGCAATCACTCCCGCACTAATCCACTGGAAGCGATCGACGATTTTTCCGGCTTGTCGTCGTCGTTGGGCATCAATCAGATAGCGTGCTCTCTCACCCAGTCGCTGCGATTGCAGCAAGATATTATCGGCCAGTAAATCTTCGCCTTCAGCACGGAGCACAGCCACCATGCGGCGAATCAAGGGCATGATGTCTGGATCGGGGTGAACGGTCTCGCCATCCAGAATCACTGGTTGGGGATTGGCGGCTGTCGCAATTACATCGGCAGGAGCGACTACCCCCCGCACGCGCTCCCGCAAACGCGCCAGAATCAGCTCACGATCTTCATCGGGGTACAAATCGGACTTGTTCAGGATAATGAGCGATCGCTTACCAATATCGGCCAACATTTGCAGCGGATCGTACTCCGACTGACGCAAATCGTTATCCAGCACAAACAGCAGTAGATCAGCTTCGGTGGCTAACTGCCGCGCCAGTTGTTCACGCTCGGTGCCCGCTACGCCCGCTTCCAAAATGCCGGGTGTGTCGATAATCAGAATCTCCCGATTCAAGCCTTTCAGCTTCAGCGAGTAGGTCTCACCCACTTCGGTGGTGCCCATCGATGCCCCGACCTTACCGGCCATGCGCCCAATCAACGCATTCACCAGCGAGGTTTTGCCGGCGGAGCCTGTGCCAAAGACGACAAGCTGCAAGTGTCCCCGCGCCAGATTTTGCTCAATCGCGCGCGATCGCAGCAGTAATTCTTGTCGCGCCACCTCATCTTGAATTTGGTCAACCTGCCGTCGCACCGCTTTCAGCGTTTTTGCCGCCGCTTCGGTCTTCTCAACGGGTACTTGCGGTTGCCGTCGCGCTTGCCTGCGACGCTTTTGAGCACGGGGCAGCACAAACAGATAATAGACAAACGCCGCGATCAGGACTGCCAACAGCGCAATGATCAGCACCAGCAATGCCTGAGATAGTAGCGGGTAGGCGTAGAGCTGCCAGGAGAGCCGAGTCAGAGAGTCAATCAGCCAGATGATTAGCCCAAAAATTACAGCTAAACCAGCAATGAGCGTGAGAAAGCGCGACAGTGGCATGAATCAAATTGCGGTGCATCTGCCTTTCATTCTAGTTCTCTGACTCTTTTTGGACGGTACACTCCTTGCCCGAAAAGATTGTTAAGCTGGCGGCGATCGATTCGTTCGAAGGCTACTGTAGCCACAGTCCGAATATTTGTCGGTCAGACCGCTTGGGTTGTGGTGGTTACAAATACGTGAAAGAGGAATCGTATGGGACTTTTTGATGCAGTCATGAGTGCTGTGAGCAACCCTGGTCAGCAGGGCAGCCCAGATCAGCTGGGCGCAATCTTAAACACTGTCCAGCAACTCAGTAGTAATCACGGGATTGATGCTGGCACAACGCAAACTCTGGTTTCGGTTGTTGGTGGTTATGTGCAATCGGCGTTGCAGCAGCAGCAAGCAACCGCAGGCGCAGAACAGGTTCAGGCGACCGTCAACCAGTACAGCGGGACAGGGCCTAATCCACAGGCCGTTGACGCTGTGCTGGGGCCAGCTCTACAGCAACAGGTCGTGCAGGATTTGATCCAACGAACGGGGCTTGATCCACAAACGGTGCAAACGATCTTGCCCACGCTAGTGCCACTGGCGCTGAATTTTCTCCAAAGCGGCGCACATACCGAAAATCCTCAAGCGGGAAATCCGGTGCTGAATGCGTTTTTGGATGAGAACCACGACGGTAATGTGGATCTAGGTGACGCACTGAAAGTTGCGGGCCAGTTTTTTGGGCGTTAGACGATCGACCCCTGTAGGGGCAACCGTTATAGGGATTGTTTCTCTACTATGCAACGCCCTTACAGGGGAGCAATCCCAGCTCGATCAAGGATTTGCGGGATCAGATCTTCGCGCTTAACGGCCATGAGGTGCACGCCCTGGCAGAGCTGTTGTGCCTGTTGGACTTGTTCAGCCGCGATCGCCACCCCTTCCTGTAAGGGATCGGCGGCCTGTTCCAGTCGCGTAATAATGTGGTCTGGAATGTGGACACCCGGCACACAGCGGTTGATAAACCGGGCGTTTTTGGCCGATTTTAACAAGAAGATTCCTGCCAGGATGGGCTTATTACAGTCAGCCGCGAGCTGCGTCATGAACTTTTCGAGGCGATCGAAGTCTGAAATGAGCTGACTCTGAAAAAATTGCGCTCCGGCTGCCAGCTTGCGTTCAAACCGCCGCTGTAGACCTGACCAACTGCCGCACTGCGGATCGATCGCGGCTCCCGCAAACAGGTCCGTTGCGCCATCGGTGAGTGGCTTGTCGTTAAAGTCAACCCCGGCATTGAGTTTATGGATCAGCTGCAGCAGGCGTACTGATTCCAGCTCAAATACCCCACGCGCCTGAGGATGATCGCCAGCCTTGATGGGATCGCCCGTCAGGGCTAAAACATTACGGATACCAAGCGCCTGTGCCCCCATGAGATCTGCTTGCAAGCCAATGGCATTGCGATCGCGGCAGGCAAGCTGGTAAATCGGCTCAATCCCCTCCCGTAGCAAAATCACCGAAGCAGCCAGCGACGACATCCGCAGCACCGCACGACTGCCATCGGTAATATTGACACAGTGCACCCGTTCTTTCAGCAACCGCGCCATTGCAATCATGTGAGATGGGTCGCCGCCTTTGGGCGGCATCACTTCCGCCGTAATCAAAAACTCACCTTTTTGAACCGCATCGCGGAAGGTGGGAGTTGGGCGCTGGGCAGCGGAGGCAAGAGGGGCAGTGTCAGACATGTGAAACGCGCAGAGGGATTAAGACGCAGAGCACTGCATCTGTACAGATTAGTATAGGTCGCCGGGGGCTTCACCCTCACTACTGTGGGCTGCGCGAATAGCCGAGGGCATCTTTGACCCGCAGCAGTGTCGCGTTGGCGATCGCCCCTGCCTTTTCACGCCCATCGCGCAGCACCGAGTCCAGATAGCCCGGTTCAGCCATGATCTCCTGGTACTTGTCCTGAATCGGTTTGAGGTGGGCGATCGCGGTTTCTGTCAGCAGTGGCTTAAACTGTCCCCAGCCCATATCCCGACATTCCGCAGCAACCGCTTCTTTGGTCTGGCCAGAGAGCAGCATGTACAAGGTGAGCAGGTTGTTGCACTCCGGGCGATCCGGGTCATCAAAGACCAGACCCCGGATCGGATCGGTCTTACAGCGCTTAATTTTGTTCTGGATGACATCTGGCGGATCGAGCAGATTGATCCGGCTCAGTTCCGACGGGTCAGATTTCGACATTTTCTTGGTGCCGTCCGTCAGGCTCATCACCCGTGCGCCTTCTGCCCGAATCAGCGGATTGGGCTTCTTGAGGACTGGCTGATTGGGCTTGGCAAACTTGTGGTTGAAGCTATCGACCAGATCGCGCGTTAGCTCGAGGTGCTGCTTCTGGTCTTCGCCGACCGGCACTTTATCAGCATCGTAGAGCAAAATATCGGCAGCCATGAGCACGGGATAGTCCAGCAGCCCCACACTGACATTTTCGCCCTGCTTCACTGCTTTTTCTTTGAACTGGATCATATCGGTCAGCCAGTTGAGCGGGGTGATGCAGTTGAGCAACCAGGCAAGTTCGCTGTGCGCCGAGACGTGCGATTGGACAAAGATCGTCGAATAGGTTAAGTCAATGCCACAGGCAAGATAGAGCGCGGCGATCGTGGCGGTATCCTGTGCCAACGTTGCGGGATTGTGCGGCACGGTGATGGCGTGCAGATCGACCACACAGAAAAAATTGTCGTACTCAGCCTGCCCCTCGACCCAGTTGCGAATGGCACCCAAGTAGTTGCCCAGATGTAAATTGCCTGTGGGTTGAACGCCCGAAAGAACCCGCTGCTTCGCCATAGCTTACAAAATAGAATCTAACCAGGAGTAGAAGTGCTGTTGTGAGGCTGATTGTACCTTATTAACAGTTACAGTTAAGAAATGTAACATTGAGGAGTGAATCGCTCACTCACAGTTGAAAACGGTACGCATCCAATTATGACTCACTCACTGACCCAGCATCAGATCGAGCAGTTGCAAGAGTGCCTGTCGATCGCCCGTGATCCTGCACAACACGATACTGCCCGCCAACAGTTTACGCAGTTTCTGAGCGGCGTTGAATCCAGCCCAGTGGCAATTGAGATTATTGATGCACTCTGGCATGAACTCCTGGCAGCACGGCGTTCCAATGCTTTTTGGGAACAGATTAGCGACGCGGAAAAAGAGATGGGCGATCGCCTCACCCAGGACAATATTCGGCTGCAACAAAATTACCTGCGTCTGGTGCAGGAGCAATAGGTGACGGCCGTAGCAGCGCGAGCGATCGCGCCGCTACAACGGTTTATGGGTATGCTGTCTGTTTAACCCAGCACGACGGACGAAGGGGTGGGTTTGACCAGCAGCGTGATGTTCTGCCGTCCGATCACTTGCACGACCTCACCCACGGCCAGCGTGATGTCTTGATCGCAAAGGGCGGGCCACCAAGACCCCTGAAAATGAACCCGTCCTCGTTGGTCGGGGGCGATGGTATCGGACACGATCGCTCTCCCGCGATAGTTGGGGTCGGATTCTACGTGACGATTTTTCATAGCGGTATGGGTGTCAGCAAACAAGAAAGAAAAAGTCTTGGTCATTGCAGTCTCTCCTTGCTGAGGGCTTGCTGGGACTTGCTGGGGCTTAGTTATAAGCGCCAATAGTTTTAGCGGTCAAATGGGCGTCCTGATATGTGGCGCGATCATCCCAATCGGGCACCAGGCTTTGTTTAATCCGAATGTCTTTGAGGTGGCGTTTAACCGTATTAATGGTGATGAACAGTTCAGCTGCGATTTGCTGGTAAGTAAAGCCAGCACGGCGCAAGAGCCAGACTTCGGTTTGTCGCGGCGACAGGTTGTAGAGCAGCGCTTCCGCCAGTGCCCGGTTGTGAGCCGACTGCCGACGATCTTCAAGCAGCACTGCCAGGTAAGGGTGTGCAGGGTCTTCCAGCGTCAACCACCGTACGCGGATGCGGTAAACGTTCGATCGCGAGAGGGCGATTTCCGATTCAATCACTACAGGCTGGTCAGCATACAAGTTGCGGCTTTCGATTAACGCCTGGCAGGTGCGCCAGATTGCTTCGGGCACTGTGTTGACAACTGCTTGCCCCTCGCTGAGCTGCTGACAAATGCGGTAGGCGTAGTAGTTGTAGTAGATCCACTCGCATTGCTCAGACAGAATCAAAATACCGTCTGCAAGACCTTCAAGCACACCTTGCAGCAATAGGGGGTTCGACTGAGTGAGTGTGTTCGATTCCAGTTGGTTCAGCATGGCTCTCGGGGGCTAGAGGGATAGTGTGCTGGTGAATTAGCTCACATCGTATGAAAATACTCCCTGTATTGCACTAGCCGTCTCTGCAAAGTTAGCTTCCTGCGATCGTCGGTAGACATTGCAGATTTCTGCAACCAGATTCGTGCTCAACTCTTGCCTTTCGATGTAGTTTTCGGCAAAGTTGGATGTATATTCATGCAACTGGTTTGTCCGCTTTATACGGTCGTCATGAGTGAACCGATTTCAGACTTGGCAACGCTCCGCATTTTAGTGGTGGATGATCACGAAGTTGTTCTGGGTGGCACACTCGATCTACTCAAGCGGCAATACCCACAGGCGGAAATTCTGACTGCTCAAACGGTTGACACCGCACTGCACCAGGTCAACGTGCACACTCCTGATCTGGTCGTTCTCGATCTTTCGCTGCCAGAGACATCGGGTAGTATCGCGCAAGCGGAAGCCGGCGTACAATTGCTCAAAACCCTCATGCAGGATTACCCGACTCTGAATTTGACCGTCCAGAGCACCCATGTGCGGGCATTGGTACGCATCAAGCCAGAAATCGATCGCCACAAAGCAGGCTTCACCGTCGCAGACAAGAGCCTTTCGAGCAAAGACATGCTAACGCGAGTCGATTGGGCGTTGAACGGCATCACCCATACCAAAGACATCCGGCGCGGACGATCGCTAGAGGTGAAGCCCGATTGGTTGACTGTCTTGAAGCTGGCGTTTCACGAGGGGCTACAGGATCGGGCGATCGCTAAACGAATGCAAGTCTCAGAACGCACTGTCCGCCATTACTGGACAAAGATCCAGGATGTGCTGGAAGTGTATCCCGACGAAGACAAGCAAGACGGCAAAAATATTCGGATTCAAACCGAGATCCGCGCCCGTGAAGAAGGACTGATTGATTAAGTTGTTTTAAGTGCCTGGTGTTTGTCCGTTGTGAAGGGTGATGCAACCACCTCAGATGGAAAATCGCCATTCCCGTCCCAGGTTCAAAGCCTCAAGATCATAAGATAGGCTGCATTTGAGTGAACCCTGTCATTATGTGAACCACTGACGCCTAACCACTGTTCCAACGGAGCTGCAAATCATGCAAAAGGTGTGGAGCCGCCTACAGGAAACCGTTTCACTCGGACGATGGGCCTTCCCGGGAATGGTTGTTGTGGGACTGGTCATCGCGGCTCGGCTCGCGGGTTCGCTGCAAAGTTTGGAATGGCTCGCACTGGACTCTTATCTACGGTTGCGTCCGGCTGAACCAGACGACGATCGCATTGTGCTGGTTGGGTTTGATAGCGCCGCCCTCAAGCAAACGGGCTATCCCATCCCAGAAACGCAGTTGACAGCCCTGCTAGCCCAATTACAGGCTTACAAACCCGCCGTCATTGGGCTACACATACTGCCCAATCAAATTGCGTTAGCAGATGGTGTGGGGCGGTTGATGCCTCGACGACCGCTCCGGAATTTGATTGTGTCGGAGCAGATATTACCGGCAGCGAATCAAATTCCGCCACCGTCTGGGTTTGCCGCTCAACAAATTGGGTTTATCGACATCATCCCCGACGGCGATGACCACTTGCGACGCGCCATTCTCGGCACCTACGACCCGATCAAATCCCAAACCTACAAGCTGTCTCTCACCATTCAGCTCGTCGAAAAGTACCTGGTATCGCAGAACAACTCACTGGCGCTCACAAATGGCATTCGTGACCCCAAAGCGATGCGCTTTGGCACCACCGAATTGCCTCGCTTGCTGCCCAACTCTGGTGGGTACGTCAACGCCAGTACAGGGAATCCCCAGATTTTGCTCAACTTTCGGAGTGGCCCGCACCCATTTCGCGTTCTGTCGCCCAACGATATTAAAACCGGCCATGTGGATCCCAATTGGCTGCGCGATCGCATCATCATCGTTGGCATCACCGATCCCACGATTCGTCCCATCATTCCCACGGCAACAGACTACGACACGAACTCGCTCGATATCCAGGCGCATGCGGTCAGTCAAATCATTAGCGCAGTACTGGATGGTCGATCGCTCCTCAACACTTGGCCCGATGCCTGGGAATATCTCTGGATTATGGTTTGGGGCAGCGTTGCTGTGATCTGGGGGCGCAGTAAATTGTCGCCACAGAAAAAATTGATGGGCATTGCCATTATTCAAATCGGTTTAATGGGCGTGGGTTACTGGCTTCTGATCAGCGGATGGTGGATTCCAGTCATTCCGGCTGCACTCGTATGGTTGCTTAATGGGATTGGCTGCACTGCATTCTACAAATATGACTGGGTGCTGCGATCGCGGTTGAAAGAGAACCAACGTGTGATTGAGGAGCGGCAGCACACGATCGAACAGACCTTTGACGTTATTCACAACGGGCCGTTACAAACCCTCGCTAACCTGCTCAGACAAATCCGCGACGGTAACTTATCACAGGCTCAACTGCTGGCCGCACTCGAAAATCTCAACCGAGACATTCGGGGCATTGGTGAACACCTGAAGCAAGAAACGCTGACCCAGGAAGACAGTCTCTATCTGGGCAATGACCTTAAAGTAGACCTCAAGCTTCCCGTTCACGAACTCTTCTTTGAGGTCTACAACATTACCCTGGAACGACCAGACATCCCCCGCTTTGCCACGCTGAAAATTGCCTGCTACTTTGAGCCGATCGAGCCGCTTTCCCTGCATGTTGATCACAAGCGTAATCTCTGTCGCTTTCTCGAAGAAGCACTGTGCAATGTGGGTAAACATGCAAATGGGGCCACTCACTTGAGCGTCACCGGCACGCAAACCGACACCTGGTACACCTTACAGATCAAGGACAACGGATCTGGCATTCAGTCCACGGTTGAGGGCGAAGGCACCAAACACGCGCGTAAGGTGGCTGCTCGGCTGGGCGGCAAGTTCCAGCGATCGTCATTGCCTGCCAAAGGGACGCTTTGCGAGTTGACATTTCCCCTGACAAAATCATGGCGTTTGTAAGCGATCGTGTGCAGAATCTGGCCTTCAAGTTTGCACTTTTGTGCAAAGTCCGGCAAGGCAACCTGGCATAGACTTTAAATAGTTGGAGTGGTCTGCCTTCAGAAGCTCCTGAGTTCCTGGATCGTCTCAAAAATTGCTCCCTCGGCTTGTCTCCCTCTCGTTGGAATTGGGGACATCTACCAAAGCCACCCATCTACCTGGATCGATCCAACGGCTTTTTTGATCGCTATAGTCAGGAAACTGGGCAAGCGCTAATCGCTCACATGCTGAGACGGGGGAGCGTTTGACCGATACCTTTTGAGTGGTTTTCTGTCATGTTTTGTACGCGATCGATGGACGGACTTTACCTGAATGCTTCAGGTTTTTGTAAGTGTATTTTGTGCGGAAGATTAAGGGAATTTCTTTAAGTCTGCACAGGTGATAGCACTTTTCAAGTATTACTTTGGGAACGCAGAAGTTAAAGCGGGTGTCTACCAAATAGACCACCATATGTGAGTTATTTTTAGACCCATGATTACGCACATCACATCCCGCTTCATCGAAATTACGAAGTCAATGATTCTGATGCTTAAAGCGCCCCATCTTCTAGCTGGCGGTGGGCAATTGGGGGTGCTACTGGCGGTTACAGCCGTCATTTTGTCTCAGTATATTCCTCCTTCTGATCCACCACCACGGCGACAAACTTCCTTTACAGGGCAGTCACAAACGGTTGCAACGTTACCGCAAACCAATCTCTTATTTGAACGTTGAATTTAGCGATCGCTACTGGCGTGTTGTGTCTGGCAACACGCTTTTTGCGGTAACAATTGATTGTGCAGTAGGCTAGCGAACGCTTTGCAACACGATTTTTGATCGCACAATCTGATCCTGGCTAAAGCCAGCTTCATTCAAGTAGTTGAGAAAGGCCGCGTCCCGATAGCGCGGATCAACATTGAGGGCTTGTTGATAGATCTGCCGTGCCTGAGCTTTTTCGCCATTACCCCAATATGCGATCGCAAGCGCCACGAATGGATGTGGGTTCGTGGGTTCTAATTTGGCCGCATTTTTAGCGGTTGCGATCGCCCAGTTATACTGCCGGAGGCGTTCAAACGCGAGGCTGAGATTGTAGTGGGGAATTTCGTTGCCGGGTTGCAGCATAGCGGCCCAGGTGTGCGTGGTCACGGCCGCGGTCAATTGCCCCTCCACCAGATAAACAATGCCCAGTGCATTCAACGTAGGCACATCAAACGGATTGCGATGGAATGCCTCTAACAGCGTTGCGGCGGCGGCTGTGTTTTGGCCTGCCTTGTGCTGTGTCCAGCCTAGCAACACTCGCCCGGAAAGATTCGCTGGCTCCAGCGCCACAGCCTGCTGCAAGGCCGCGATCGCTTCAGCATAGCGTCCCTGCTCACGATCGCTCAACCCAATCTGCCGATACGCCTCGGCTGACAACGCGGACACCGGCTTGACTGCAACCAAACTAGCACCCATCACCAACCCCACAACAATCAACCCCTTCATGTCCTCACCCTCATCCCTTCTTCAACCGCTGGCAGGTTGGACAAAAGTGTGCCGATCGTCCGGCCATGCGCAGTCGTTCGATCGCGGTAGTGCAGTTGCGGCAGATGTCTCCATCGCGTCCGTAGACCCACGCCGACCCGCCATAGTTACCGTTAACGCCTTCAACATTGCGAAACGTGCGGAAGGTTGTGCCTTTGGCCTCAATACTGGCTTGCAGCACGTCAATGATATTGGTTCTTAGTCGTTTAATTTGCGCTTGGCTGAGGTCTGTACACAGCGTTTGGGGATGGATGCGACTCAGAAATAGCGCCTCATCTGCGTAAATATTGCCAATTCCCGCTACGATCGCCTGGTCCAGTAGCGCATTCTTAATCGGGCGGCGACGGTGCTGGAGCTGCTTGGTGAAGTAGGCGATCGAAAACTGGTCTGAAAATGGCTCTGGGCCTAACTGCTGTAAGCCTGTCATCACCTGTTCCGGCGATCGCTCTGGTGGCACCCACCACATCTGCCCAAACGTGCGCTGATCGACAAAGCGCAATTCCTTACCATCGGCAAAAAATAGTCGAACCCTGGCATGTTTTTCCAGCGGTTCAGACTGATCCAGCCACAGGAGTTGGCCAGTCATACGCAGATGAACGCCGAGCCATCCGGCAGGAGTAGGGGGTGGCGGATTTTGATCTGTCTCGAATGCGGTGGAGGGTGTGAGGTCGAGGGAATGGCGATAAGAGGCTGCAGGAGAAGCGGCGATCGCGCGATACCGTTGGTCAACAATTTCTGACGGCTGGTTGCTGATGGCTGGTTGCTGATGGCCAACGGCAGGCTGCTGACTCACAGCCTGCTCCAACTCTGCCAGCAGGTACTTTCCGCGTCGATGCCACTGCGCGATCGTCGTTCCTCGCAGCCCGTCCAAAAATTCTGGCACTGAAAAAGGGTGAGCGATGGTGCGATCAAGCAACACATCCCCACCCTGGATCATTTGATGCAAGGTTACGTGATTCAAACCCCGCCGAACAGTTTCAACCTCGGGTAACTCTGGCACTAGACACAACAAATGCTAGACGATTGGAATTCAGTTTAGCGTTTATCGTGCGGTGTTGAGGCGCAGGCAAGACTATCTGGCCTCTGTTCCCTGGTTGGCATCCCCTTCAACGCCAGTGCTGCCACCAGGAGCATCGGCTGTTGTTGTCGGTGTTGAACCTGAGCCCGTCTCTAGACCACTGCCAGTCTTACGGATCGACGGCTCGATCGGGGTTTGCTTACCAGTGGTTTTGGCTGCCCCTGCTTTCTTTTTGGGTGCTTCAACTTCAACAACCTCGCTTTCGGCAAAGTTGTTAGTGTTCACACCGGCATAGTTCACCTTATCGAATCGAACAATGACGGGATATTTAATACCGCTTTGGTCGATCGACGCCACTGTTCCATAATCCTGGAACCAGTAGGACTCTTTACGAAGAATTTTGACTTTAGAACCGCGCTGAACCATGAGTGTTTTTTCCTTTTATTGTTATGCGTCAACTCATACAGCTTTGTTGCCTTCCACTTTACTACGGAGTGGAGACACATTCGGCGCGGGGCGGGAGGGTTGCAACAATCTGAAATATTAGGATGTGAAGAGGCTGTGGTCGGTGGTCAGTGGCCAGTCGTCGGTGGTCAGGGGGCAATGGTCAGTGGTTCAGAAGGCCGAGTCAAGGTTAATGCAACACGCAACACGTCTCCCGGCTTCCCCGGCTTCCCTGTTTCCTATGCCCTGATGCCCTGAGCCGGATCCCCCTCATCCCTCGCCCCATAGCTCCTGCCACGCCACTGCGTGGGGGTTTGTAGCGAAGACAGAAAGATTCGCAGAACGGCGATCGGGTCAGCTAAGGGAGAAAACCAGAAAACCCGCGCGGCTCTTGCGTGCGTGCGATCGCAGGAAGGTGCAATTGCCCAGTTTAACCCCAGACGGATGAGCACTAACAGGAGGTTGAGACTGAAGACGGCCAGTGCGACTGGTGTTGCGCGACCGCTAATTAAGTCACCGCATACTAGCAGCAGCACGGGAATGGGCAACCCCTGCACCGCTAAAAGCAGCAGCCAGTCTCCCCATACTTGACTGGCCGTCGCCGCGTCTTTGAGGTCTAGCGATCGCCCCCACTCGCGCCAGGTTTCCACAGCACCTTCGTACATGCGGACTTTCAGCACATTAGAGCCATCTAAAAAGGCAACGCGGGCACCTTGAGTGGCGATCGCCCGTGCCAGCGTGACGTCATCACAGAAAGACTGACGGGCAACGGTGTAACCACCAATCTCGGCTAGCTGCGATCGACGGCAAAAGAAGCACTGCCCGTTTGCCATGACCCGCTCTGGCAGATTCCCGGTTTCTCCAGCGGGGCCAAACCGATACACAAGCGTCATGAGCAACGCCGGATGGAGCAGCAGTTCCCCCCACTCTTTGAGAATAAAGCAGGGAGCCAGAGAAATCAGGTCGTAGTTTTCCTTGCGGGCCACTGCCAGCAAACTGGCGATCAGACCGGCATGCGGTTGCGTATCGGCATCCAAACCCAGTATCCACTCACTCTGATCGGAACTGGTCTGAAATCCATGATGCAAGGCCCAGGGACGACCGACCCATCCTGATGGGAGTGGATCGTCGTTTACCAGCCGAAATCGAGGGTCGCGCTGCTGGATGGCTTTCACCAGATCTGGCGTGCCATCACTGGAGTGACTATCAACCACAATCATCTCGCGCACTTCGTAGCTCTGCTGGCTCAGCCCGGTCAAACAAGGGGTGAGGCGCTTGGCTTCATTGAGGGTTGGCACCACTACGCTCACCTGACCCAGGTTCTCAGGGCGGGAGGCCTGTGGCTGTAGCGGTGGATAGCGCCCCGGCCCACGCAGCAGACGAGAGAGCAGGATGGCTACCGCAGGCAACTGCGCCACGAGCAGACTGAGCAACAAGACA
>JAJPKC010000413.1 GCA_021323955.1 Oscillatoriales cyanobacterium Centralia_MAG_596
AAGAACTGCACGACAAAGGCGATCGCCACCAGTTTCCAGTCTGCATTTCCCGTTAACAATAGCTCGCGTAGACCCGCATTATCGCGAAAATCGGGGAGCGCGACTAAAACAACCCCGGTTACCAAGCCAGCTAACCCCACGCGCCAGGGTAAGCCAATCTTAAGCCAACGGCGATAAAACCTGAGACTGGTCAGAATCCCTTCATTAAACAGCACGCCTAACACCCCTGCAACAGCTCCTAGCAGCAGGTAAAACGGAATTTCTTGCGCATAAAAGCTGGTGTGTACTTCAGCGAGATTCAGATTTAGATCCAGGCTGTGGCTGCCAGAAATACGCGACACTACAGCCGCGATAAACGAGGCTAAAATCGCCGTTCCCAGCGTAATGCCCGAAACGTCTTGCAGCAGCTCTTCAACGACAAATAGCACACCTGCGATCGGCGCATTAAACGCCGCCGCCAACCCCGCTCCGGCTCCCGCTGCCAGCAGTTGACGCCGATGATCGGGCGATGTGGGCACCCAACGGCTTAACTGCGCGGCAAGAGCAGCCCCAATTTGTACAGTGGGGCCTTCTCGACCGAGCGGCATCCCCGTACCCAATACCAGGATGGAGCCAATGAGTTTGACGATCGCGATGCGTAAATTGAGCGGCATGGGTACCCGTGCCAGCACCGCTTTCACTTCAGACATCCCGCTACCCGACGCCGCAGGCGCGAAAGTCTCCACCAGCCAACCAGCCAGCAGCCCACCCACTAAACCAAAGACGGGCAGCGCAATGTAGGCGGGAAAGACATGCGTAAAATGTTGTCGCCATCCGCCTAACCAGCCAACCCCTTGCCCCAGTAAGACCGCTGCCAGCCCAGAGACCAGGCCAATGAGACAGGCTTCTGCAATGGCTAACCGCTTAGACGGCAGCAGTTGCCGTGAGAACAGAGCCAAAACCCATCTGACTGAAGCGATCATCCCGATTAAACGCCGTAAACTAGTGAGAATCGACGCCAAAATACATCTCACTCCAGATTGGCACTCAATTATGAAAATCGCGTGAAATTCAGTTTGTTCGGATGATAGATATCTCTTTCCATCGGTAGAGAGACGTTGCGATCGCGTGAAGTAATTACAGTGAATTAACCACTAAAGAAACAAGGGTTCGCACTGGGAGGCGAACTTACAGAGAACGTAAATGATGATTTCTGACATGCAAACCTGGTTGATGTATTCATGCTTATGATTGAAATTGCTGCAATTCTGGAAGACTCGCCCACCCATTAACTCTGCATGGGATTTGCTGTGATGGTTAACATTGCACAAGCTAGGTTTCAATTTTGCACAGTTTTAACACATCCCTGACACAATGCTTTGACAAAGCCGCTTTAGCTTAAATGTAAAGAAGGATTGAAAATGCCGCTCTAAGCCTTGTCCCAGGTAATTCAGTCAAGCATTGAGACGCAGAGCAAAATGGATAAATTCGTCTCACACGAAGGAAGACGTGTGATTCCAATGCGATGGCTTTGAACGATTGACGGCTATTGTTTCATCGATTGCCCCTGCATGTTTTGAGCGGAGCAACCACATTGCAAGCCTTGTTGTGATGTTTGTCGTAAATCATGAGTGAATCAATGAAGGAGGTTATGGATGGATACTGAGCGCCCTGACTCTGAGCGTAATGCCCCTGTCGATAGCCCGTTACCGCGACTCAAGTCCCCGCGACTACAGTCCCAGCCCACAAGTCACCCCTGGATTAAAGCAGCAACGTATGGAGCGCTGATTCTACTGGGTGCTGGCCTAGGCATAGCAGGCAACCAACTCATTGCTCACAGCTCATTCTTGCAAACAAGTCAACCACAGGCATTAGCGAATGTACCTGTAGCCCCTCAAATCGCTAGTACACAGGCTGACTTTATTACCAATGTGGTAGAAAAAGTAGGGCCAGCCGTTGTGCGGATTGATGCCACACATACAGTCAGTAATCCGCAAGCTTCAATCTTTAGTGATCCTTTTTTTCGACAATTTTTTGGTGATCAGCTACCCTCACAGCCACCCAAGGAAATTGAGCGTGGCGTTGGTTCGGGGTTCATTATCAATACCAATGGGGATATTCTCACGAACGCTCATGTCGTAGATGGTGTCAAGACGGTAACGGTGACACTGAAGGATGGTCGCACGTTTCAGGGTAAAGTGCTGGGATCCGACCCTGTCACCGATATTGCAGTAGTGAAAATTGACGCGACTCAATTACCGACGATCGCCTTGGGCGATTCCAACCGCATTAAGCCCGGCGAATGGGCGATCGCCATTGGCAATCCACTCGGTTTAAACAACACGGTGACGGCGGGCATTATCAGCGCCACAGGTCGTTCTAGCGGTAATCTAGGGTTTGCAAACGAGCGCGTCAACTTTATTCAAACCGATGCCGCCATTAACCCTGGCAACTCCGGTGGTCCGCTCCTGAATGCACAAGGGCAGGCGATTGGCATCAATACTGCCATTATTAAAGATGCTCAAGGCATTGGGTTTGCAGTGCCGATCGATCAAGCAAAGACGATCGCCGACCAATTGATTGCTACTGGAAAGGTAGCGCATCCCTACCTGGGCATTCAACTGGTGACGCTGACACCTGATGTACAAAACGAGATTAATCGCGATCCAAACAGTGGTCTTAGTGTGAGTCAGTCCCAGGGCGTACTGGTAGCGAAGGTGATTCCAGATTCACCGGCGGCAAAGGCTGGGCTGCGGGCAGGCGATGTCATTCAGCAAGTCAATGGTCAGCCCGTGAAAACGGCAGAAGCATTGCAGCAAGCGGTTGATGGCAGCCATGTGGGTAGCCAGATTCAACTTGGGTTGAACCGCAACGACCAGGCACTAAAATTGACCGTTCGCGCTGGTCAATTGCATCAGCAAGCATACCAGCCTGATCACCGCAATAACGACAGCAACAGCGACAACAACGGCTAGGACATTGACTCACGGTATCAGGAGTACCACCTTAACGTCGCTCCTGAGCCACACCCGCTCCTCAAGGACGATGATGAATGCAACATCAACCAGAATCACAGCCACTCGCCCCATCCTCCAAAGCAACACCACGTCCCAAAGCCGAAAATCCCTGGCTAGAGGGATTACAAACGTTGGGATTGAGCCTCCTGCTAGCATTTGGTATTCGGACGTTTGTGGCCGAAGCGCGTTACATTCCATCGGGTTCCATGAAACCCACACTACAAATTAACGATCGCCTGATTATTGATAAACTCAGCTACGACTTTACATCCCCCAAACGGGGCGATGTTGTAGTGTTCAATCCGACTCCTATCCTCAAGGCAGAACACTTCCACGATGCATTTATCAAGCGCGTCATTGGTCTGCCAGGAGAAACCGTTTCCGTGAACAATGGCAGGGTGTTCATTAATCGGACACCTCTACAGGAACCCTACATTGCTGCCAAACCAGCGTATCGGTTTGGTCCGGTCGTGGTGCCGGCTGACTCCTATTTAGTCTTAGGCGATAACCGCAACGACAGCTACGACAGCCACTACTGGGGCTTTGTGCCACGACAAGACATTATTGGTCGCGCTGTTTTTCGCTTCTATCCCCTGAACCGGATGGGTGAAATTAATCGACCCGTTTATACTGCGACGACATTACAGCGGTAAAAGGCTGATCAACCAAGCGCTCAAACCCAACTTTGGTGTACCGAATGGTGCAATTTGCTGAGAAGCGTGACGTAGCATGAAGCAGAAAATCCACTCTCCAGGGCGATCGCAATCGCATCCGTGGGCAAGCCATTTGACGTTAGCGATTGTGGCAGCGGCTGTGATGATCGGCATTCTCATCGGTGTTGGCATTAGTTCTAATGTTGTATCAACGCCGCAAAATGTCGCCAGTAGCCAATTTATTGATGCAATGGCACCCAATCCCCAACTGTGCGTGCAATATGGTGCCAGCGCTGTGACCCTGGATGCCCGTTTCTTTGTCACGTTTAATCCCTTTAGTGTGTATGTTTCTCGACCACAGATGCAACCGGGATGCGTTGTGCGAAGCAATGACTGGGCGATCTTGCAGCAGAAAAATTTGCTCACCGCCGACCAGCAGCGTGAGTGTAAAGACAACATGAACACCTTCGGGTTTACTGGAAACCTGGAGAGTTCCCCACAAATTGACTGCGTGTATCGTAATGATGCGGCAGGTAATCTCTTTTTGAAGCCAGGAAAGTCACGACCGGGAAGTCATCCGGCATGATGTCTGCGCCTTAATGCGTAATCACGTATCGGTTTGCGATCGCGATCGATCACAGCTCATTGCAACCGATTCACTCAGCGGAGAACGCCCCATAAATGTTTGTCCGTGTTGCGCTGCCACATTACTGCGCCACATTCATAACAATCGGATCTATTGGTTTTGCTTAAAATGCCGACAGGAAATGATACCATTCCCTGATCACTGGCAAGGGTACAAAGTTACACGCCAACAGTAATCATGGCTACAAGCAGCGGTAATTAAGAAGCTTGTTGATCTCCTTCCCAATTGAATTCCGGTTCCCTCTTACCGTGACATGTATTTTTTGCACCAGCCAAGAAGCCCAGTTTCTTGTACAAATGAAGATGTGCAACCCTGCAGCCTTCTGAGAAACCCGGTTTCTCACTCCTTATTGAGAAGGAAAGTAACAGCGATAGCAGCCTTGAAATGGCTACTAATGTGGAAGAATCTGTACCTTGTAGATCCATCAGCCTGAGCGGACAGGATGAAACCAATCCTTTGCTCAACCAATTCAAACTCGCGCCATTATCTTGTGAACGCGAAAAACACCACCATGCCCAAACTGAGCGCCAAGGCAGCGAATAGAGCATGTTCAACCCGACGGCTAAAGAAACCCACAAGTTCTACAACACTCAACACAAACAGAGCCACCCCAATGTAAACAATAGAGTTGTCGGAAAATAAAAACAAAGGTAGCCAACCTGACCTTTCAAGTTCTTCTTCCTATGCCGCAATCAAATAGAAGTTCCATAAGCCTGCGGCTGTTAGCATCAAATGGTCATCAAACTCCGCTTTTCGATTGCGATAAACCGCACTGACAGCGTTGTAATACCAATTTGAAATGAAGGAGAGCAGAATAGAGGGAGGGGTATCAGGGCACAACTACCGATGGCAAGACGACTCAAGTTGGACATCACTGAGACAGCAGAATATCTAGAGAAAAGCCTTAAGCAAGCAAAGAGTGTTGCCCACAAGGAACGCCTGCAAATGCTGTGGTGGCTCAAAAGCGGACAAGTGAGCCAGCACCAAGAACTGAGTCATCGGTTGGGGCGTGCACCTGCCACCATCACGCGCTGGTTGTTCCAGTATCGTCAAGGCGGACTCACCCAACGGTTGGCGGTGAACACCCCTCCTGGAGCAACGCCCAAGATCGGTGGTGAGGCGTTGGCGAAATGACAAGCGCGTCTGAACGCGGAAGAGATCTTTGGCAGTTATGGGGCAATCGTGGAGTGGTTAGAGCAAACGTGCCAGTTGGCGGTGAAGTCCAACACCGTGAATCGGTTTGTGCGCGAAAAGCTCAACGCCAAGTTGAAGGTGCCACGTCCAGTGAGCCTCCAGCAGCAGCCAGAGACCGTGCCAACATTTAAAAAACATCTGCTTTGCCTTGATGGCGTTAGAAGCGATTTTAGGGATCAAGCCGTGGCGCTATCTAGCTCAAGATGAAACCCGCATCGGCCGTAAAACCGAAACCAAACGGGTCATTACAAGCCGTGGAGTGAAACCGAAAGTTCAGGTACAGTGGCCCCGTGAGGCCTTCTGGTTGTATGGCGTGGTCGCACCCCTCAGTGGTTGGCAGTGGACGCAGGCGTATCGTCAACTCAATCAGACTCACTTCCAAGCCTTCCTCAATGAGTTGTCGCTACAGTTAGGCTCAACGGTAGCGGTCATGCAGATGGACAGAGCCCTGGCGCATCGCGCACAGGCAATCGAGTGGCCCGAGAATATTATTCCGATTTTTCAGCCGCCTCATAGTCCAGAACTTAATCCGATTGAGCGGTTGTGGCAATTTTTGAAGGGCTTATGGAAGGGGGAGAATTTTGCCTCGCTTGAGGAGTTGCGGCAACGCGTCAAGCGGGAACTCGGGCAACTTACTCCAGTGCAAGTGCAATCGTTAAAATCGTTTAACTTCATTCTGGATGCACTGCTACAGGCAGCATTTTAAGGAACTGTTATTCTGCTTATACTCATTTCCTCTTGGTATTACGTTGAAAGAGAAGCTGATATCCGTCTCATCCGCGAGGAATCTTGACAGCAATCAGCTTTAAGCTGCAAGGTCGATCGCCGCAAGTGATCGACCTTGCAGCAACCCAGACACCTAGACAAACAGTTGCACAACGCCAATGATGTTGTCACCACCATAGTCTTTAGCGATCGCCGCATCGCCGCTTTGAATGGCAGTCAATCTAAGCATTGAAGCACCAACTGGTTAGACTGGATAACCCAAGACACCGCGCGCATAACCATCGAACGCATCCAGCAAGCGATCGCGCCAGTGATAAACGGGATCAGCTT
Source organism: Oscillatoriales cyanobacterium Centralia_MAG_596 (assembly GCA_021323955.1). Classification (GTDB taxonomy): domain Bacteria; phylum Cyanobacteriota; class Cyanobacteriia; order Leptolyngbyales; family Leptolyngbyaceae; genus Stenomitos. The sequence continues at coordinate 6,546 of JAJPKC010000413.1, forward strand.
GAGCCAGCAACTGGATGGGACAAACCGCCTTCACCCATAGAAATTGAGCGAACACCACATAATCGGCAAAAGCAGGCTGCTCACCACTGAGATAGGGCTGACGTGCCAGCACTTGTCTCAGTGGCGTTAGCGCGGTTCGCAGTGCAGTGATAGTGGCATCATTTGGTGCCGCCGCTTCCTCTAACGTCATACCAAGCATCCGTTCCCGGCTTTCACGAAAGTACGCTTGATCCTGCGCATGCAAATGCTGAAATAAGTCTGGAAGGATAATTTGAAAGATGAGTGGATTGATGGCTTGAAGGCACCAGAACTTGATGAATAACGCGCCTGACTCGCCCATCATGACACCAAATAAACTGGGGTGATCCGCATATGTTGTTTCTAGGTAGCGCACAATTTCCCAACTATCCGTCACCGTCGTATCACCATCGATCAAAACAGGTACTCGCCCCTGACCCGAAAAGGCGATCGCGTCTTTCTCCGTAAACCGCCAGGGAATGGTCTCGACCGCCAGTCCTTTGTGCTTGAGCGCCATTTTGACTTGCCAGCAAGGGGGGCTAAAGCGACGATCGTCTTCTGCACCCGCCAAATCGTAAAGTTTAAGTGCCATCGTGTCAGTTCTGCATGCGATCGTGTGTCATAGCATAAGGCTTACAGTGGATTGCACGCAAAGGTGCGAATAAACTTGAACGCCTTGTTGCGATATGGAATCATCGCACTGTAGTCATCACTGGCAAGAAACTGTTTCATCGCCTGAATGCTTGGGAATGCCATCACACTCACCAGGTCAAACCGATCGTCGCCAACCAGCGTTTCTAGACCCTGATACCGACCCAAGATTTGGACACCCGCTTGGTGCAATAACGGTATGACACCTTCTGCGTAACGTTGTAGGTTGGCATCACCATCTTCGGCAAGCATGCCAACTGTGATCATAATTGCAGCCATTGGACGCCTCTTCATTTCGATTGGGATGGAACAAATGCCAAATTACAGCGTGGCAAATTGTTTTTCGATCGCTTTATGGTCTTGTTTCCATACCCCGTAGACCTGCGTTGACATGGGATCTGGGAAAATATCTTCCTCACCCGCTTCGATGCCTGCGATGACAGCCGCTGCAATGTCAGCAGGGCTAGTTTTAGCCATCTCAACGCCCGCCAGCATGTCGGTGTCTACGGCACCGGGAAAGACCCCATACACTTCAATACCTTTGCCGCTGACGCTTGCCCGCAGCGATTGTGTCATTGACCAGGCAGCCGCTTTAGACGCATTGTAGACAGACAGTCCTGGCATACTTGCCAGTGCCACCAGGGTGAGCATGTTCACAATGGCTCCACCGCCATTCGTTTCAATCACAGGTACAAACGTCCGTGCCATGTTGAGTTTGCCGTAGAAATTCGTCTCAAACTGATCGGCGATCGTCTCCAGCGGCACGTCAAGAATGCTGCCAAACGCAAGGATGCCTGCGTTGTTGATCAGTAAATTGACATCGGGTGCCTGTTCCGCAAGCGCGTTCACACGTTTGCGGTCTGTAACATCCAGTTGAAGTGGCACAATCTGGCTGCTGTCGATTGCTTTTAAGGCTGCCA
>JAJPKC010000543.1 GCA_021323955.1 Oscillatoriales cyanobacterium Centralia_MAG_596
ACCGGCCTGGGACGTTTGTGCCGCATTGCGAGCTGATCGAAGAGCTTGATCTAATGGTGCGGGCGCATTACCCACTGCTCTACATCGTGGCGGTTGAGGAAGCGCCAGTTGAGGTCGTTTTGCAGCGAGTGGCCGCCAAAACCCAGCCTAACCGCAGCTTGCTGCTGTGGGACATCGTGCGCGGCTGGAATGATAATGGATCGGCAAAAGGCAGCGCGATGGCGGCGCTCGACCGCATTGGTAAAGCGCCCGCCGCTGAAGACACCATCTTTGTGATGCGTGATCTCCATCCATTGTTGAAAACGGCGTCCAGTGACAAGAACGCGCCCGTGGTGCGTGAGTTGAAGAACCTGGCTAAAGACTTGACCCACACGCGCAAGACCCTGGTACTGCTGAGTCAAACGTTAGCCCTGCCGACGGAACTTGCAGAAGACGTGACGGTGATTGACTTTCCTTTGCCCAACGGGCCAGAAATTGACCATCTCATTTCGCAGCTAGTGGCACCAGAGAAACTCAGAGTGACAGGGCTGGCGCGTGAGCAACTGGTCAAAGCCTGTCAGGGATTGAGTGAAACTCGCATTCAGCGTGTGCTGGCGAAGGCGCTCGCGGCCAAACAGCAGGTGAACGAATCGGATATCACCAGCGTGCTAGAGGCAAAGCAGCAGGCAATCCGGCAGACGGGTATTTTGGAGTTCTTCACGGCGCGTGAATCGCTGAAAAGTGTCGGTGGTCTGGAAAACCTGAAGCAGTGGGTGCGGATGCGCCAGGATGTATTTACCGAAGAGGCGCGTCGCTACGGCATTCGGAACCCCAAGGGTGTCTTGCTGGTCGGCATTCAGGGTACAGGGAAGTCACTGTCGGCAAAGACGATCGCCCACGAGTGGCGTCTGCCTCTGCTCCGGCTCGATACGGGACGGCTGTTTGGTGGCGTTGTGGGCGAAAGTGAAAGCCGTGTCCGCCACATGATTCAACTGGCCGAGGCGATCGCGCCCTGTGTGCTGTGGATTGATGAAATTGACAAAGCGTTTGGCAATATTACCAGCGGCTCGGATGGCGATTCTGGCACCAGTCGCCGCGTCTTTGGCACCCTCATTACCTGGATGCAGGAAAAGACCAGCCCTGTCTTCATTGTTGCCACTGCCAATAACGTGCAGATTCTGCCTGCCGAACTGTTGCGAAAGGGGCGCTTTGACGAGATCTTCTTCCTGAATTTGCCAACCGAATCGGAACGCCAGGATATTTTCAAGGTGCATCTCCAGCGACTGCGCCCTACGCGCTTACGCGAGTTTGACCTCAAGCTGCTGGCAAGGCAAGCCAGAGACTTCAGCGGTGCGGAAATTGAGCAAGTCGTGATTGATGCGATGCACCAAGCGTTTGGTCGGGGGCATAGCGGTCAGCGGCAGGACTTTACTACCGAAGATATTGTCCGGGCGATCGAAGAAACCGTTCCCCTCGCCGCGATCGCTCGTCATCAAATTGAGAGACTGAAACAGTGGGCCGCCGAAGCAGGCGCAAGAACGGCTTCTCAGGATACGCAACTGATCAACGAACTCAAGCAGTTAACCATCCGGCGCGGCATTGAGCCGCTGGCGATCGATGAGCGGGGTGAGGAGTGAGCGCGCATACAATGGGTTGGGAACGGGGTGCGCTGACTCCTCACCACTCACCCAAACTCTGACGGCTGACGGCTGACGCTCACGCCAACTCCAGTCACCTGCTCTTTCTGGTATACCGGAAGGACTGTACCACTCTCCACCAACCCTGTTCTGCTATGTCCCACTTCACAGCCATTAAAACCCAGATCAAAGACGCTGACGCCCTGGCAAAAGCTCTGGCAGATGTCGGCTTCAAGCAGGTTGAAGTACACGAAACCGCACAGCATCTCTATGGCTTTCAGGGCGACATTCGCCCGCAGACCGCTGAGGTGATTGTGCGGCGTCAGTATATCGGCGGTGCCAGCAATGATATTGGCTTTCAGCGTCAGGAGGACGGAACGTTTGTGGCGATCGTGTCTGAGTACGATCGCCGCCAATATTCCCAGGCGTGGATCAATCAGGTGACACAACGCTATGGCTATCATGCTCTCCTTGCAACGGCCCCCACCGAAGGATTTACGGTTGAATCGGAGGCGGTGCTGGCAGACGGCACGATCCAGGTGGTGGTTGGCCGGTGGGTATAGCCAGGGCGATCGCTACTTTTCGATCTTGACCGAGAGCATCTTGTCCCCTTTGCGGATCGCGTTCACCACATCCATATCCTGCGTACGTCCAAAGGTAGTGTGCACGCCGTCCAGATGCGGTTGCGGTGAATGGCAGATAAAAAACTGGCTGCCGCCGGTATTTGGCCCGGCGTGCGCCATCGACAGGGTGCCTGCTAAATGCTTGTTGGGATTGATTTCATCCTTAATTTTGTATCCTGGCCCACCGGTGCCGGTGCCCAACGGACAACCACCTTGAATCATGAAGTTGGGAATGACCCGATGGAAGGTTAACCCGTCGTAAAAGCCTTTTTCAGCGAGATCGACAAAGTTTTTGACCGTATTCGGTGCGTCGGCATCAAAAAAATCAATATTGATGGTGCCTTTTTCGGTTTCGATGATGGCGCGGGTCATGCTATCTCCTTACTCCAGCATTTC
>JAJPKC010000496.1 GCA_021323955.1 Oscillatoriales cyanobacterium Centralia_MAG_596
GGGTGAACCCGCAAAAGCACCGACACAAGATTGGTGGACAGAGGCTAACGGTCATGCAGGACGGGCACAGCGGCAATCACACACGCTTCTACCAATAAAGCGCTGGCAAGGAGAACCTGGCGCAACAGCCCCCTAACTCCGTCCCGTCACCGAAAGCCCATCCACAACGAGCGATGGTGTGTAGCAAGAGCCATTCCAGTCCGCATCACCCCCCAGTTCAATCAACTGTTTGAGTGCCGTATAAACGTTGCCAGACACCATTGTGTCTTTGACGCGACCAATCACCGCACCGTGCTTAACGTGGTAACCCAGGTCAACGTTAATGGAAAACTCACCCGAGATCCCCGCACCGCCGCCCAGCATTTGATCAATGATGAGCCCACTGTCCAGGGTCGCAATGAGTTCGGGGAGGGATTTGCCGGTTGAGGCACGGCCTGCTGGTTGCACGATGACATTAAACATTCCGGGCGTGGGGTAGCTGCCCAAACCGGGGCGAAAGCCGTTGCCAGTCGTGCCGCTACCGAGCACACGCCCTGTGGTGAAATCGGTATAGAACAGTTGCAGCACCCCCTGATCGATAAAGGTAATCGAACGGGTCGGGGTTCCTTCGTCATCAAACGGACAGCTAAAGGGGCCAACATTGGGCTGCTGGGAAAGGGTCAGGCCCTCAGAGATCACCAGCGTATTCAGACGATCGCTCCAGGGCGAAGCCCCTTCAATCACCTGTTTGCCATTCAAAGCCGCCTGCACCGTACCCCAGAGCATATCTGCCGCTTTGGAAGTAAATAGAATCGGTATGCGGCCAATGGGTGGTGGGGCCGTGTGTTCTGCCCACTCCAGACGCTGTAAGACCTGGTTGGCAAGCGCAATGGGGTCTAAGCTACCGCGCTGGGTTTGCCCATCCGAGACGCTCAAAAAGTCATCACCGCGCACCCATTCAGCGGACAGGTAACAGCTAAGGGTGGTATCGGTATAGCCACAATCTAGCCCGTTGGAATTGATCAGGCGCGTTGTTTCGGCTTCACACTCCCATTCAGCGGTACAGATCAGATCCGGGTTGGCATCACGAAGGCGCGCGATCGACTCCCGGCCCCAGCTGACCAACTGTTCCACCGGAACGGACTCACCCAAATCGGGATACCGTACCTGCGAAGCCCCCGCCAGTTCAATGGTTTCTGGCTCGTTGAGCTGACTGAGCGCGATCGCCCGGTCAACCAACGCCTGCGGCTCCACAGGGCCATAAGCAACGGCAAGCCCAGGGCACCCATTGCGCCAGAGTCGCAGCGCCGTCCCTTCGGCTTGTGCACTCTCCAGTTGCTTGAGCCGATTTGCCTCAAAAAAAACCGGATATGCCAGCGATCGTGATTGCAATACTTCCGCCGCCTCTGCCCCTGACTTGGCTGCCAATTCCAGCAGTTGGTCTGCTAAAGTCTCGTGTTGCAAGTCGTCGAAACTCATAGTGTGTGGGCAAACAAGCGAACAGTGATAGCCATCAGCATTAGCACGATGTCTCTAGTTTGCAGCGCAAAATCTGCCGTAGCCTGCCTTTACAGTTGCAGTATCTCACAACTGACGACTGACTATTCACTCCAGACATCAAATAACTGATTGCTAATGACTGACCGCTAACGATCACTTTACGCTAAATTGACCGCCTGCAATAGCCAAAATCCAGCAAACGTCTCGACGCTGGGGTTGGGCTGGATCGCCAGGAAGTGGACTCCATGCGCCTGCTGTTTAGCGGCCTCAAACTGCTGCGCCTCGGTCTGTAGCGCTGGGTTGCCAAGGCTGGCCAGCATCCAACGATCGCTCAACCCGGTTTCCAGCAGCAGACGTGTAGGATAGGCCTGGTCAAACCTCACGTTCGCCAGCTCCAGTCCCGACATCCAGGCGGCAAGCGGTGTCGCGCGGTTAGAAAAAATCAGCAGTCCTGGGATCTGAGCCTCGGGAGCCAGCCCAACAAGGCTGAGGGGAAAGGCCTCCCCAAAGTCGATCGCCCACTCGGCCATCTCTGCAAACGCGCTCACTGGCAGCGACACAAACTGCCACTTTTCACCCCGCAGTGCGTCTGGTAACGGCTGTGGCGGCGTCTGGGGAAAGCTGACAGCGGGATTGGTGCCGGGCTGAAACCCTGGCATTGCCGGGTAAACATCCTGCTGCCGCTGCTGGAGCCACTGGTTAAGGGCAAACGTACGCTGGCTGAGCTGCGATTCAATGCCCAATTCCTTGCAGGCTTTCGTAATCATATTGTTCATCGCCTGCCGAAAGAAACGGATCTTGTCCGGTGGGGCAGGAGCCTGGGCGATCGCCGCCGCCAGTACCCCCTTCAACCGCACTGAATTCACTTCCGCACTGGAGCAAAACTCGGCATAGCGAAACAGGGTGTCTGGCTCGCGATCGACGCTCAAGGGGCTTTCGCAAACCAACACTTCCCAAATTTTCTTATTGTTCTCATCCAGAAGGGGACGAGAGTAAAAATCGAGTTCCCAGATGGTCAGCATGGGCGGAATGCAGAGTCAATGGTCAGTGGTCAATGCTCAGTGGTCAATGCTCAGTGGTCAGTGGTCAGTCATTTCTAAAATTCAAACCTCATCACTCAAAATTCAAGCCTCATACATCCTCTGTTCCCGTCTACCCCTGTCTCCCCATCCCCCATCTCCCTGTCCTCACTCGCCGAGCACAGCCTTTCTCGCCCGATCCTGGCGTGATTCTGCTTCGGCCATAACGTCCGCTGGTTTTTCGATCATTTCACCCGGGAAGTTTTCGAGGACTTTGGTGGAGAGCGAAATGCGACCTCGGCCTTCATCAAGATCCACAATCATCGCTTTGATCGATTGTCCGACCTGAAACAAGTCCGGCAGGGATTGAACATAATTTTTGCTGATCTGGTTGATGTGCAGCAGCCCCGTAGCGCCATCAAATTCAACGAACGCGCCAAAGGGTTTGAGGCTGGCAATTTTACCGTCTACTAGCTGCCCAATTTCAAGCTGGCTAAAGCTAGCAGAGCGAGTAGCCAGACGATTGGACAGCACCAGCTTGTCACGGGTTTGATCCAGTTCTAAAATGCTCGCGCTGAGGGTAGTCCCTTTGAGTGCGTCCAAATCCTCGCGCTCAACCAGGTGCGATCGCGGAATAAAGCCCCGCAATCCCTGGACATCCACCGTGACCCCACCTTTGTTCACGCCGGTCACACGCACCTGTAAGCTCTGGCTACTATCCTGGATGTCTGCTAACCGCTCCCAGGCTTGCTTGATCTCCAGTCGCTTCAGTGAGAGCGTGACTTGCCCATCCGCGTCCTGTTCGCGAATGATCAAAAACTCGCGTTCTTCGTGCAGCGGCACGATCGCAGCAGGATCGGTCACAGCGTGCAGGCTGGCTTCATTGGCAGGCAAAAACGCCAGGGACTTCGCGCCAATATCGACGTAAATCCCATCAATCTCATAGTTGACGGCTTTGCCGGTAATAACTTGCCCCTGCTGAAATTGGTAGTTGTGTTGCTCTAGTGCCTTCTCAAAGTCCTCCATCGAAAAGGACTCACTGGCGGAACGAGAACGAGTTGATTTAGCTTCCATGAGACGCTTCCATGAGACACACGATCGAGTCAGCTTTCCTACTATAGCCGTTGTGGCGGTGGTCATTCGTCAGAAGGCTCAAACCGCTAACTGTTTGTCAGCCTCTGATTGCGCCATTGGCAGAAAATCCTTCAGAAAACGTTATAAATTCCTGAGCGCGGCCCGTTGTGGTGAAACGTATAACAAGTTCCTCATCGTCACGACGCTTCATTAATGCTGCACGGCATCCATGTGGGCGAAGAATTTTCTGAATTCAGGCTGTAGATTGGCAAACAGGCTGTAGATTGGCTAAGGATCAGGCACAGCTCTGCCTCAGAGAATCATGCGTCTAATATGGAATAAGCATGTGACATCAGCATGATGTGTGGCTCCCTATGACTGAAATCGCTTCGTTAAACGCTTCCTTCAGAGCGCCGTGGAGGCTCTTGTATGGTTCAATTTCATATTCAAGCGGAGAGTGACATCCCAGCATCGACACAGCTCTACAATCAGATTCTATTTGCGATCGCCTCTCGGCAATACCCGCCGGGACATCGATTGCCCAGTACGCGCCAACTGGCGATGCAAACAGGGCTACACCGCAATACCATCAGTAAAGTGTATCGCCAGTTAGAAGAAGCTGGCGTGGTCGATGCTCAAGCAGGGTCAGGCATCTACGTGCGGGAACAAACTCACGAAGCCGTTGCCAAAATTCGATCGCCCCTTCTGGATCAGCATCCCGAAGCCTACAAAGTGGTACAGAATAGCCTGGACGACTTACTCAAGCTTGGTTCGTCGCTGAATCAGGCGCGAGAATTGTTTCTGGCCGAAATTGACTGGCGGCTCCGCTGTAGCGCGCAGGTGTTGGTGACGGCACCGACCCACGACATTGGCGCGGGCGAGGTGATTGTGCGGGAATTGGAACGGGCATTGAATATTCCCGTGCAGCTGGTGCCGATCGAAGAACTCGGTCAGGTGCTCGATCAAACTCGTTCGGGTACGGTCGTCACCATTCGCTATTTTATTGCCCAGGCAGAAGCGATCGCAGCACCGAAGTCCGTGCGGGTCATCCCGGTTGACATATATGACTTCGACGCTGAAATTAAGCTCATCAAGCGTCTACCCAA